>JANQLH010000305.1 GCA_028280735.1 SAR324 cluster bacterium
GAATCTACTGTGTAACTTGCTGAAATCATGAATAGACTCCGGATCAAGTCCGGAGTGACAAGTGTGACGTTTCGACTATTAAAATAGAAAAACTATAAAATTAACTGTTGTGACACAGCCTGCAAGTCCGGGGTGACAAGTGTGACGTTTCGTCTATTAAAGTAGAAAAACCATAAATTTTACTATTGTGACACAGTCTGCGAGCCCGGAATGACAATGCTTCAAAATCACAGCATGATATGCAAATTGTTTAATTATGACACAGTCTGCAATTCCTGCCTGTCACCTCCAGGTTAAAGCTGGACAAAGCCCGCGAGATGGCTTAGGTGTAGGAGAACTGCCTGTAACACTATAGCAACTATTGTTTTGGATAATAAGAAGATTGACGTTTTTAAAATAGACCGGGCTATACTCTGCGAAAAAAAGGCACAAAACGAGTCCTTCATGATGTGTCCTCTTTGTGAGTATTACCCGTGTCATCAAATGACGGCTGAAGATATCTATGATCTGAATACTTCGCCTTTGATGAACAGAACTGTCTTAAAACTAAAACCAAGGAGATGTAAGTTGTTTATAATCAAATATTTAGACGGTACATTAAAGGAGGCTCCCGAATTAGACCCGGCAAACCCGGATAAAGCCCTGATGCAAAATGTAGACACGGTTTATCAGGTTGGAAAAGAGCTTGTCCCTGTTATCGTTCTCAAACCAAAACCAAAAGAAGAGAGAAAAAAAGCAGCCTCTAAATCGTCAGGTAAAGAAAAGAAAGGTATAAAGTCTTGAACGACAACAAAACGTGTTAATCGATATCGTGGTTGAGGAGAGAATATGAGTGCTGAAAAAAGTGTATATGAGCCGTTAGACAGGCCTGAGGTGATAAATTATCTTTTTCACCCTCGTGGGGAAAGTGGATTCGGTTCCGGTGAAAAGAGATTTGAGGAATTGACTATTTCTGTTGAGGAAGGTGTAACAATCGGTGCGAGGTTTTATGCATGTGATAAACGAGCCCCGGTTTTACTGTTTTTTCATGGAAACGGAGAGATTGTTGAGGACTATGACGATATTGGACAGTTCTACCAGCGAATGAATATCAACTTCTTTCCCGTTGACTATCGGGGTTATGGAATTTCAACCGGGAAGCCGACTGTCACGGCTATGATGAATGATTGCAACATAGTCTTTGATTTCGCCGTGAAGCACCTTAGGTCAAATGGATTTGAGGGGGCAATCATCATCATGGGGAGATCCCTTGGAAGCGCCTCGGTCCTCGAATTGATTAACACACGTAAAGAGCTGGTTGACGGTTTGATCATTGAAAGCGGTTTCGCTTTTGCATTGCCGTTACTCAAACTGGTAGGCATCAACCTTGACAGCATTGGTGTTTCCGAGGATTTGATTGGAAATGACAAAAAGATCTCAGGATTTAACAAACCGACATTGATTATTCATGCGGAATTTGACCATATCATTCCTTTTTCCGATGGAGAACATCTCTATAATCAGTCTCCCGATCCGGGCAAAAGAATGTTAAAGGTTCCCGGTGCCAATCACAATGACATTCTGGCCAGGGGACTTGAAAACTATATGGAGGCTGTTAAGGAAGTGGTAGAAAGATCGGTCAAGTTCCATGCTGACCAATGACTCGTGAACCAGATAAACGAAACAGTAGTGTAACTATTGTTGTGGACAGGTTGTCAGTTATTCTTTGTGATTGACCTATTCACCTGGTAAAAGGTAGTGTAACGGATACACTGCTTTAAATTCCTGGTTTTTTTAACGCTTTTAAGTAAAACATCCGGAACATTTTCAAAACAAGAACAGGACTTATTTTGCAAGAAGAAAAGATTTTAATGCAAGGGACGGTATTGGATTCGTCTAAGGGGGTTTTTCAAGTAGAGTTGGAAAACGGACATACGGTTATCGGTCATCTTTCAGGGAAAATGAAAAAATACTATATCAGGGTATTGAAAGGCGACGAGGTAACGATTGAGTTATCCCCTTACGACTTAACCCGGGGCAGGATTGTCGAACGGAAAAAGATTGAACGGAAACAAAACCTGACAAAAAAGGCGAAAAAACACCGCACATACAAAAAAAGATAGTCCTTTATATCTCTAGAAGATTGCCATTGTTTTGTAATAAATGATTTTTTAAAAAAACCTCTCCATCTTCCGGCAATCTGCTTCTTTTTTGCATACATCATTTGTCTTACATCGCTCGTCTAACCGGATTGTTTTGTCTTTAAATCAATCAATCCTTTCCTTTACATTCCAAACGTTGTTGGCTGAACCTGCAAAAATAGCTTATCAGCTAATCGTTCAGGGGGAGTTATGATAATGCCGCGTTACATTGCCTTCTTATTATTCCTGCTGTTTGCAGCATCCCTGGTTGGTTGTTCCACTACTCGGGAAATTGAATTGGACAAAAGTAATTTGCAGCGCCAAATGGCCATGCAAAAGCATCTTCAGAGTTTAAACAATCAGAATGAACAGCTAAAAAAATCGCTGACAGAATCGTCGAGCTTGAATTCTGAAAACGGAGAATTATTAAACAAATCTCTGATGACGGAAAATACCCCCGAACTCCAACAGCTCCTGAACGAGTACAAACAGGTTACCCAAAAAACCCAATTAACCCTGGACTCAATTAAACGCTCCATAGATGATGACACCGAAAAAAATGCCTACCTTCTGGAAATGCTGGATGGGTTTTCACCGCAGGACGATGAGCAGGAAATACGTTTGGACAACATGGAAACTGCTTTGGGTGCGGAAAAAAAGAAAAAGCGGTATGCCGACAATATCCATATCGGGATTTCACCGCAACATATGGTGGGCTCTTCAACGTTTATTGCTGATAACACAGATGAAGAATCTACTTATGAATTTAGCGGAACCGCTTCCGGAGCCTACTTTACTTACGCAGGTGACAATAATGCTGCAATCGGAGTCAGGTACATGACATTAACCGGAAATATGGAACCTGAAAAGGAGATTTCCGGGATCGATCATTTAACCGTCGATGGATACTTGGGAATGGTGTCCTTAGGTTTTCGAATCAACGTCGGAATGTTTAACATCATACCTGAAATAACTTACGGGATTGGCGAAAATACCTATGGTATTTGTGAGACATCTTCATGTAGTAAAGATGACTATTACAAGACCAATATAGCGGCGTATGGAATGGAAATCCCTTTTTATCATCAACTGAGTGTTGCATTTTCCTGGGGATTTAAATTAACGGGATACAAAATATCTTCAAGTGAATCGGAAAAGTATTTGAACGGCTCTAAAGTTGATGATGACGGTTTCAAGACAGATGCTACCTATGCCGGATTGGGTTTAATGGCAGGGCTGGCTTGGTAAGTATTATTTTATTAAATTAGGCTGACTACCGTTTTAGTCAGTCTCCACATCATCCGTTGTTTTTTGACCGGCCGACACTTTGGTTTCATGATCATTCCACCGCTCCACCAAGTCCTTAAGCATTCGTTTTCTTTTCAATCCTTTGTAGATGTGGGCTAAAAAGGCAAACACATCCTTATCCGGTTTAATATTGAACGCGTTTTCAAAGCTGTAGATGGCCGATTCAAAATCCTGGTTTTTCATATGCTCTTTGCCATCTTCAATCAGCTCCTGTCTTTTCTCCAGCTTACTTTCCTCCCTCTTTTTGACACTCAGGATCTGTTGCTCTTCATAGAGTGATTGAACGAGTTGGTGCTTGTTTAATTTTTTGTATACGGAAATCAGCCGCTCGATGGTTTCCGGTGTCCGAACCAGTTTGAGTGCTCTTTCGTATAGAACACCGGATTGGGAAAATTTGGAACTGTTAAACAGCTCATCCGCCTGATGACAGATAATATCATGAACTTCCTTCAGTTTGTTTTTAACGATGGGCGAATCCGGATAAAGTTTTTGAATCTCTTTAAACGCGTCCAGTGCTTCCAGCTGCCTTCTTCTAAGCAGATGAATATCTCCAATGTTCATCCAGGCCTTGATATCATTGGATTCGTAAGCCGCTATTTTATATAATTTTAGTGCCTTGTCTAGCTGATCGTTTCTGAAGTATACATCTGCCTGGTTTACAATCTCGCTTTTATAGATCAGTCCCAGCGATTTCTCCAGCAATGAAGCAGCAATGATCTGATATTTGTAGGCAAGAAGCCTGTTGCCTGTTCTTCGGTGCAGAAGTGCCAGGTTTATGTTAAGAAGTCTATTGTTTTTATCGGTCGTTACCAACCCGGTAAAAATATCAATAGCTTTGTCTTTTGCACCGCGAATGGCATTAGCTAGTCCAATACACTGGTCTAGATCTTCAAAATCTACCTGGAAGTTTTTAAGAATCTGAAATTGTTCGTTAGCAACCGCAACATTTTTGTGCTTTAGAGCATATAACCCGAGGTTAAACATATCAACGTACAAGGCATCGGATTCTTCTTCGTCCAGATCCTGTGCTTGCTTTTTGCCTATTTTTTCTAACAGAAATTCAATGACAACAGGGATTTCGACTTTTATCTCCAGCTCAATCAAAGCCTCCAGCTCACCGTTAAGCGCTTCAAACTCCTCCCTTTGATCATTCGATTGTTTCGCTTGCAATTCCTTGTTTATACGATCAATTTTCCTGTTTTTATCGTCCGTCATTATTTTTCGGACTTCCGCTTCTGCAGACAATATGGTTTCGTTGTCGTTTAACGGTTCGGGAAACACATAATCGGTGATCTTAAAAAACCGGTTGATCAGCTTTGAGACATCGTTGTCATACCATTCAACTTGCCCCATGCTGGCAGCCAGATTGTAAAAGGCTAGAAGACTGCTGCGATTTATTTTTAATGCTTGTCGATAAAGATTATTAGCTTGTTTATAATTACCGAGTTTTCTTGAGAAATTGCCCAGGGTTATGGCAAATTTCTCATCTTTTTTGACCTGAAAAAGAACCAAACCAATTGTTAACGCCTTTTCTTTGTTTTCATCTCCTTCATGCTTCAAAAACAGATTTTCAAGCTCTGGTTGCACAGCTTGTTGGTTGTGCTCAAGAGCTATTTTCAGTTCAATCATGGCCTGCTTGTACAATTTATCTTGCAGCAGCATGAGACCTTTTTTAAAAACAGTTTCAGCGTTTTTGAATGATGCAGGTTTTTTAGGGCCGGACTTTTGAAGCAGCATGCGGGTGATTGGTCTGAATCAGGTCATCTGTTATTTTGAGATGTTTTAATTAAACAAGACAGTACACCATACTAGCCAATCTTTTGATACAATGTAAATCTTTTATACCCAAGGTGAGTGCGATTAAAAACCGGTTCCGGGGATATACTCTGGTTAATAATCAACTCAGCGACGCATATCATTGATCAAATCAAAATTCATGTATTATTTGCTGCCGATTCTTCAGCAGTGGTTTCTCCATCCTTCTCCTGATGTTCCATTGAATGGAGTAATTGCAGGTAATATCCGTTTTTTGAAACCAAATAGTCATGGCTTCCGGTTTCCACGATCTTGCCTTCTTTCATGACCAGGATACGATCCGATTTACGAATGGTGCTTAAGCGATGGGCCACGGCAATTACGGTTTTATCGTTGAATATCTTCTCAATTGCCTTTTGAATCAGTTCCTCGGTTAGGGAATCGATAGAACTGGTTGCTTCATCAAGCAGTATCAGTTCGCTGTTTCCTGCAATTGCCCTGGCAAAAGATACAAGCTGAGCCTGTCCAGCCGAAAGATTCCCCCCGTGATCAATGATTTGATAATTCAACTTGCCCGGTAAATGATCGATAAATTCCTGTGCATGGACGTATTCCATGGCTTGCTGAATTTGTTCTTCTCCTATTCCAGGGCGATTTAGAGATATGTTAAAGGATAAAGATTCATTAAAAAGATGCACATCCTGGTGCATTAAGGTTGCTATCTGATTGATTTCGTTTCTGGAAACATCGCTGATTTCATGGTTATTGATTTTAATGGTTCCCGAATAGTTCGTGTAGTTTTTGGTTATCAGCTTTAAAACTGTAGATTTCCCGGAACCGGTTGCTCCTACAATTGCTATTTTTTCACCTTTATTTAATTGGAAAGTCACGTCTTTTAAAACAAGATGATCATTATCTCCGTAACTGAAACAAACATTTTTGAATTCCAAAGAGGAAAATCGCTCGATTGCAGGTGAACGTTTCGAGGACAACCGGGAGGAGTCTTTCTCAGCCTCCACGTTGAAAAGATCATTTACATGCTCAAGAGCGGCCAAAGCTCTTTGAATCAAGGCAATCTGCTGGGCAAACTCACGGATGGGAACAAAAATTTTGCTTAAGGTGTTGATAAAACCAATCAAAACCCCAATTGTGATGAAACCTGCCAAGATTTGTCCGGTGCCATACCAGATTATTAAAGCCATGGTTACCGATGTCAGACCATCTATCAATGAAAACAAACTGGCATCGTAGCTGTTTGCCTTTGTCTGGGCTTTTAAAAACCGTTTGTTTTTTTCCTTAAACCTGGCGACAACTTTGGCTTCGGAGTTGTATAACTGGATTGTCTTGATACCGTTCAGGCTTTCCTGTAAATAACCTGTTGCAATCGCGAGAGCTTCCCTGGCTTTGTTGAAGTTTTTTCTCAATTGTTTCCGAATAAAGGAAACAAGAAAATACACAACAGGAAATACCAGGATAATCAAAAGAGTTAATTTCCAGCTGAGATAAAAAAGAAAACACAACAACGATACAGTTTTAAAAAAGTCGGTGAATAATGCAAGAACTCCTACTGCAATTGACTCTCCCATTGTTTCCATGTCGCTGGTCAATCGGCTCAGCGTTCGTCCAATGGGGTTTTTATCGAAATAGGACCTTGGTAGCGTCATGGTGTGTGTGAACAGGGCCCGTCTCATTTCCGCAATGGTCAGTTGTCCTGCCTTCTGAAGTGAATAGGTATAAGTACCGTCTGCCAGATATCCCAGGAATACGGCCCCTGCCAGATAAATAGTCATTTGGTACAAACCACTTAAGTTCCCGACCACAATGTATTCATCAACGATATGGACAAGCAACAAAGGAAGCAAAACGGAAGCACCCGTAGTAAAGGGAACGGCAATTAACGCTATGATTAACCAATGTTTGTAAGGTTTTAAAAACCTCGCAAAAATCAGCAGAAGCTTAAAATCGCTCAGTTTTTCTAAACGTCTCAATTTCATTATTGCTCCTGCAATTGCCAGGTTTTCAAATAAAGGCCACCACGTTTGATCAGTTCGGCATGGGTGCCTTCCTCGACAATTTGTCCTTGATCCAATACCAATATCTTGTCCGACTGTTCCAAGGCTTGAACCCTGTGTGATACTATCAGTAAGCTGCGTGCTGTTCTCTTTTTCAGGATTGTGGAGAGCAAATAACGTTCGGTTTCATAATCAACAGCCGAGAGGATATTATCTAGGATCAGCAAATCGTAAGGTGCCATTAGTGCGCGAGCCAGGGATATTCTTTGCTTCTGTCCACCGGAAATCATGATACCCTTTTCCCCGATTCCGGTATTCATTTTTTCAGGGAATCTTTCAATTTCATCCTTCAATGCACTTTCCAGGATAACCTGTTCCAGATACTCGGGTGTAATTGAGGATTCATCCTCCGCTCCAAATAAAACGTTGTTTTTTACTGAATCGGAAAACAGGAAAACATCCTGAGAAACAGTTCGTATGGTTTTTCTGACCTGCGAAGAACTCAATTGATTGATGTCGTACTCGCTAAAAAAAATGGAACCGTTATCAACCTTAAGGTATCGATTTAAACAATTCACCAGCGTTGTTTTGCCGGAACCAATCTGACCAAGTATGCCGACAGTTTGGTCCGGTTGAATGTGAAAGGACACATTTTTCAGCACGGGGTCTTCGTGGCCGGGATAAGTATACGTGAGGTTTTTTACCTGCAAACCCTTTTCAAATAGCTTCACTCTTGAGCCGGCAGTCTGTTTGGTTTTAAGCGGTTCTTCCTCGGATTGGTTGAGGATGGTCTCAACACTTGCCACGCCGACCATTCCTGTCTCTATGATGGTTGTTAACCAGCCGAGACCCATTATTGGCATGCTGAGTAATGCCGAATATGCAATAAAGGCTGTAAGCTCTCCGATGGTCAAATTCTGTTGAACAACGTAATAGCCGCCTATGGCAAGAATAACTACTTTAAGTATGTTTTCCAGATTTTGTAATACCGGCATTAAAAAAGATCGAAAGATTGAAATCTTTAGGGAGAGGTTCAACATTTTCTGATTGTGTTCGTTAAACCGTTTGCTGTTCCACGAATGAAGATTAAATCCTTTGATCACATCGATTCCTGACAATGAGGAAACCACAAAACCTGAAAGCCCCTGTAAAGCCTTCATTCTTTCCCTCGTATTTCTAGTCACGAAGTGCATACCAATACGGATAATAATAAAAACGATGACTATCGGTATTAAAACATAGGTAGTGAGGCTGGGTGACAATTGCCACATCTTGTAGGGGGTGAGTGACAATGCAGTTGTAATATTGAAGATCTGCATCATTCCAAAACCACAAATTAGCCGCACACCATTTATATCGTTTTGAATGCGTGAAATGATGGTTCCGGTCGGGTTGGAATCGTAGTAACCCTTTTGCAAACGGGTCAGTTTGGTAAATAGATCGTTTTTAACCCGGTATTCAATGGCACGACCGGGATTGAAAAAGAAAATACGGGAAAGAGCCCTGACAAAGACAATGCTTATGGCCAGCAAAAGCATAATTAATAGGTATTGAAATAATTGGTCCTTGTTTTGGGCCAGTGAACCGGCCTCGCTGGTAAGTATGTCAACCGAAAGCTTTAGATATTCCGGAATTGTAACCGAAATCCAATTGGTTAATATGATGAATAAGATTCCGGCTAAATAGGAGAATTTGTAAAGATAGATATAATGAAAAATAAATGCGAGTCTTCGTATCATTTAACTTTCGCCGTTAATCTCTGGTCTTGTGTATCGACCACAAATGCCTGACGAACCTTGTTATTGACTCTGAGGTAGTAGTTACCTTCTTTCAACAGGAGGGTTTTTTGCTTGTCGTGATCAGTAAAGTAGGTCATCCACTGACTTCTGTTCCATCGCAGCTGAAACGACACCACGTCGTTGGTGATACCCCATTGCTGGACGTCTGACAGGTCGATAAAATAGTAGCCGTAGATTGGCTGTGTCTTAACCGGAATATAGGGTCGCAAGGAGTTCATGTTGACTTCCTTTTTATTGTTATGAACCGCTTGAATCATGGCAAAGGTTCTATCTCTGAAGATCGCGGAGTCATTCCCCAGTCCCTCGAAGACCTTGATGTCCATTGTGAATTGGTTATTAATTAACTTCCGGATGATTTCTACAGGAATATCAATATATAACAGATATTTCGGCATTGCGAGAGCAGAAATCTGGTTCTCACAATCTACATATTCCATGGTTATTTCAGTGTTCGAGTTATTTGTGGAGCTGTCAAACACACTGGTCAGCCATTTTTTAAAAAATCGATTGATAGTAACCTCTTCACTGAAATCATAAAGATTTCCCAGGTAGTGCGCGTTCTCCCCCAGCTTTGCCATCAGAAATATCATCTGCAGATCTTTTTCGATGATATAGGATTTCAGTAAAGCATAGTATGCAGCCTGATCCCTGAGTGTACCCTGCAACACTTCAGTTGCCAGGCTTTTAATCTTTTCATGATCCCTACAAAAATTGTTTTCCCTAAGCAGTTGATTTAAAGCTGACTGTTTTATTTCCGTATTTGTTCCTTTTTTTTCTACCTTTGTATCAAATATATTGTCTTGTTGACGAGTCTCCTGCTCTGCTTCCATATCAGCTTCAGATATGGTTGCCGGTTGAGAAAAAGACTCATTAGCTGTTGTTTCGTCAGAAGAGAAAGCTTGCGGTTGGGACGCATTTCCTTGTTGATTTTGGCTTCTGGGAACCGCCTTTTTTACCTTTTTACCAAAAATATCCCTGGGAAGATTAAGCAGACTGATGTCATTGCCTAAGGAACCAACTGCTACCAACAGGCCGTTTGGAGTAATTGCGATATCCGTAACCTGTTCCTCCTCTCCCGAAAGGGTTCGAATGAAACTGCCTTTATTGATGTCCCAAAGCCGGATGGTCTTGTCCCTTGACGCTGAAACCAAAGCGGAACCATCCGGTGAAAAGTGTATTGATGTGATAATAAAATCGTGACCTGTCATTATGCTTTGCGTGGCACCGGAACGATAATTCCAAAGAACGATTGCACGGTCATCTCCCGCACTGGCCAGCATGGGACCGGCCGGATTGAAAGCGATGGTTCGAACGCTTCTGGTATGTTTCTCCAGAGATTGAACCAGCCTCTGATCTTGTTGTCCCCAAACCTTGATAGTGCGGTCAACCGAGGCTGTCGCGTAATACGCACCATCGGGTGAATATTTTACGTCAGTAATCTGCCCTTTGTGGGATGTCCGTTTATAGATTTCTTTATAGGCGTTTAAATCCCAAATGATGACCTGTTTATCTGCTCCTCCGGAAAGCAATATGTCCCTGGTAGGGTGGAAGTCAATTGCATTAACCTTTCCGGCATGTCCTTTCAATGCTGAGACCAACTCCCCCTTGGAGACTGTTCGAATTTCGATGGTGGAATTTGCTCCGGCAACGGCATAATGTTTACCGTTGGGGGAAAACCTGATTTTTTGAGGTCCTATTTCTCCGGTGTCGTAGCTTCTGACAACCTTTTTATTTCTCAAATCCCAAATTTTTACGGTTTTATCAGATGATAACGACAATAAATGATTCCCCTTGTCTGATACATCAAGGCTAAGAACGGATTTTTCATGATCTTTGAGAGACGCCAAAAAGCCGTTATCACCAAGTTCCCAGGTTTTTAGGTAATTCTTATTAAAGACGCCTAAGATTTTTTTACTGCCGACTGCAAACATACAATCCCTGATCGGTTTCTCAACCAGTTTCAACCTGGAGATAATCTGCTCATTTTGGAGGTTCCACAACAAAATTGATCCATCATCGGAGCAACTGATTATTCTTGAATTGTTTGCATGGAATGAAATCGAGGTGACTGCCTTTTCGTGCCCGGATAGGGATGTAATTTGTTTTTTATTTTTCCAGTCCCGGATGATTACTTTTTTATCCTGAGACGATGAGGCAAGCATCGTTCCGTCAGGGCTAAACTCAACCTTGTATACTCTTGCGGTATGACTGGCATGGGAATCGATCACTTTTTTGATGGTCGTGTCCCAGACCTTGATTTCTCCCCTTCCGTTAGCCCAAGCCAAAAGGCGGTTGGAGGGATGAAAATCAATTGACGTTACCGACCTTGAAGATTCCTCAACACCCTGCACGACTTTATATCGATCCAGTTTCCAGACAAGTACTTTGTTGTCCTTACCGGCTGAAGCCAGGAATTCCCCATCAATAGTCATGCTCAACTCGCTGACCGGTCCTTCGTGCCCGCTTAATATTTTAACTATCGATCCTTTTTTATAATCCCAAACATTGATGTTGTTGTCGGCCCCTCCGGTAAACATCAATGGACGTGAAGGGTGCAGCACCACGGATATGGCTTTGTGATCAGAGGTGGGAATAGTCTTTAGCAGCCTGCCGTTCTGGTATCGCCAGATACGAACATTGTATCGCTTGTCAATAGCGATCACCAGACTGCCGTCAGCTGAAACGGTACCTGCCAGTACACTCCCCTTGATTGTGTGGTAAGTCTGGTGAATGATATACTCGTTGGCGGCAAATACGCAGGTACTCGACGGCACTAAAAGGGCAAAAATGCAGATGATTGTTAACACCTTGCTTGCCGCTCGGAACTTCATCATAACGTGCTCTAACTTTTGTTCTGACTTTGATAAGTCAGGAATATGGATTTTAATTCGGTGGAGTTTGCGATTAACACCAATCTGTCGTTTTCCTGAAAGATATAATCGGGTCCCGGATTGGTAATAATATCTCCGGCAGCTGATTCAATAGCAATAATAATGATGTTGTGTTTTTCCCTGATCCTGCAGTTTCGAATCGTTTTACCGACTAAGGGTGTGTTTTCCGATATTTCAAGTTCATCAATGTTTAATTCAAACTGACCTCTTTGCTGCGCGAAATCGAGAATCTTGCTGATTGTAGGTTTTAATATGATGTGTGAGATTTTGTCACTCCCGATTTGGTAAGGATTAATAACCTTGTTGGCACCGGCGCGGATGAGCTTTTTTTGTGTTGCCGGTTCTTCAAAACGTGAAATGATAAACAAGCCGGGTTCTAAATCTCTGGCGGTCATAGTGATAAATACATTCTCAGCTTCGGAGGTGACGGCTGATACCAACCCTTTCGCCCTGTTTATCCCTGCTTTTTCCAATATCTCTTCATGGCTGGCATCTCCTACCACAACAGGAACCTGATGCTTTTCCAGATCCGCTTTGGCTAATGGTGCTTTGTCCACGACGACAACAGGAATATCCGTCTTTACAAGATTCATGGTAACATCCCTACCAATTCTACCGTAGCCGCATATGATGAAGTGGTCCTTCATTTTATTTAATATGTGTTCCATTCTTTTTTCTTTTATTACAAAGTCAAAAAACGGATGAATATATTGCATACTGATGTTTCCGATAATGTATGCAACGCTTCCTATTCCGGTTAAGATCAGCATCATGGTGAAGACCTTACCGATTAGGCTCATGGGGTGAATTTCGCTGTAACCAACAGTAGTTAGCGAAATAACGGTCATGTAAAGTGAATCAAAAGGAGTCCAACCTTCAATGATCATGTAGCCTACTGTGCCGATAAATATGATCAGCAGGAGCGGA
The DNA here is from genome assembly GCA_028280735.1 of SAR324 cluster bacterium. Lineage (GTDB taxonomy): Bacteria > SAR324 > SAR324 > XYD2-FULL-50-16 > XYD2-FULL-50-16 > JAHJTV01. The sequence goes on from JANQLH010000305.1 coordinate 12,813, forward strand.
AACACAGCTTTCAGCAGGTTTAAGAGTATCATTAAATGTTGAATTCGCACGGTTGATAGGTTCTCAATGATTTGGGTATACTACACCATAAAAGCCGGAATTGTTTTATTAATCATTTTATCACGTTTGTTGCTTCATTCAGCAGTAAAAAATAATCCTTGCTGCGAAAAGAGTATATGGTATAGCATTACAATGAAATATCAGTTTTTGTACAGCAAATCCACGTCGAATTAAAAGCGTGGTGATCCAAATGAAGCAACATGAGGCGACAAATCTGTTAAATTGAACGCATCGACCCAGGGGCAGAGTACTCGAATGGCAAAAGAAGGGAAGAAGGTAGTTGATCTCATTTATATAGAAAAGCAGAAAGATGAAGCAACCGTGGTCAAGGATTACAGATTTAGCCTTGAACATTGGAAAACAGCTCTGAAAAAGCTGCAGGAACATTATTTTGAGCAACACTTTAATTCCACATCACCCGATGTTCTGGAAATTCTAGCCATGCGGAAGTTTCTGGGTCAATTCGTTCAAGGCAGGATAGACTGGATTGTTAACGAAGTCAGCGATGCCGATCTGAGAAGGAAATACCTAAACGTTCTACCCCCGTTTCCACAAAAGGGAGGAATTAAAAGAATTCTGCTGCATTTCTTCCAAATGATAGATTCCAGCGATAAAAAAAGCCTGGTATACAAAGCCAAAAACGATATCGAAAAAGAGATCAGTATTCTCTGGGATATATATAAACTGCGAAAGACCATCGATTCCATAGAAACCATAAAAAAATCCCTCGGCAATTCGGAGGCCTTTCCTTCAATCTATTCCATTGAGAAAAGAAACGACTGCCTTGACTCACTCAAGCTTGTGTTCCAATTGATGTTTCAGATGAGTATTCAGAAGGAATATCAAAAGGATTTATACGTTGACCTTTCAGCAGACCTGATGCAGCCGGAAAACGTATTGGAACGCCAGGAAAGCGGCCAGTCCTTTGTCTACCCTCATGTTATCAGTAAGTTTGATTATCGAAACCATTTTTTCTACGTCTATTACTGCCCGGGAATGAAGGCCAAAATCGCGGGTAAAATCAAGAATTTTCATTTTAACTATCTTGATTTTGAAGTTATCAAACAGGAGTTTCTGGTTGATTGGATGAACAGGAAACTGGAGGGTAATCCGAAAAAGAGGGATATCTACAAAAAATATTGTATCGGCAACAAAACAATCGATCAGATCATCGATGAGGACCCCGCTTCGGAAATTGAAATTCTAAAGCAGTTGCCTTTGGCGGTTTTCAACGACATTACTGCAGAAGTAAACGAAGCCGTAAGCGAGGATTTAAAATCTGATGTCGAATCCTTTTCTGAAAATCACGGGGAGTACGCCAAAGTAAACAAGGAATTTGAAAAAGCGCAGACAATTGCCAAATCTCCAATCACCAAAATCAAGGAGATGTTAAAAGGGAAAAAGGAAAATTCCCAACCTGAAGTGAAAACCGTTGAGGCTCCACCTAAACCTATGGAACCACCGGCACCTGAGCCGGTAAAACCACAGTATGCCGTAATCAAGGTCAAGAAAAATCAAATTGATTATCCCTATTTTCAAAAGGAGGCGGCCACCTATAAATCAAAGATGTCTCTGATGAGAGTAAAAATGGGGCCTGCTTATACGGAGTTCAATAAAGACCTGGGGAACTTTTTCGGTAGTATCACCGAATCAGCCCTGATTAAAAGGCGAACGCCGAAACATGAGGTGATTTTTCCTCATATCATTAAAGAAACAACCGGAGACAGAGTCATTCATCATTTGCTGATTTTGGGAGCTGAGGTAAAAGCCAAACAACTAAGCATGGCATACAGCACTTCGGGTTCCGAAGATACCCATTCCTATACCTGCTTTTTTTTGTATGGAACGGATGTCGTTAATGAACAAATGGGTGAAATAGTAGAGACCCGGCATGCCAGAGGTATTGATTTTAGTCTGTATAACTTTGCTCTCCCAACAGTTCAAAAAGCGGCAATGGAATTTTATAAAATGGTCTTGAAAAAATAGTGTACCCTTTCCCAATGACTTCTTGTCCGACATGATCTCCCCTTAACACATCTCCTGGTCAATAACCCCTGCCGTTTCCGAAAACCGGGACCGGGTCTGTTCTTAGCACGGGTTAATACTGTTTTACAAACCACGATAGTGGCTATAAAATCAAGCATTGCAACCGTCATTATTGGGGTGGTTTTTCACGATCAACACACTATATTGTTTGAAAAAACACTGAATAAGAGACTCTAAAATTTGATAAGCATATAAGGAGTGCGTTTTGGGTAAACTACGAAGCAGTGTTACAAAAGAAGGAAGAAAAATGGCCGGCGCCAGGGCTCTTTGGCGTGCAAACGGAATGAAAGAAGAAGATTTTGAAAAACCGATTATTGCAATCGTCAACTCATTTACTCAATTTGTTCCGGGACATGTGCACTTGCATGGAATTGGGCAACTCGTCAAAAAAATTGTTGATTCCAGTGGCGGATTTGGAGCGGAATTTAACACGATCGCGATAGATGACGGTATTGCCATGGGCCACGAAGGAATGCTCTACTCGCTGCCAAGCAGGGACCTGATCGCCGACTCGGTTGAGTACATGGTTAATGCTCATGTTGCCGATGCGATGATCTGCATCTCCAACTGCGATAAGATAACCCCTGGAATGCTAATGGCTGCCATGCGGCTCAACATTCCCGCTGTATTTGTTTCGGGCGGTCCCATGGAGGCCGGGAGAATAGGAGATAAGAAAATCGATTTGATCGATGCAATGATTGCTGCAGGAGATGATTCCGTTAAGGATGAAGAACTGGAAGAAATTGAGAAGTCAGCTTGTCCTACCTGTGGCTCTTGCTCGGGTCTCTTTACTGCAAACAGCATGAACTGCCTGACTGAAGCGATGGGACTTTCATTTCCGGGAAACGGCACCTTGGTGGCTACTCATCAGAATCGCCATGAATTGTTTGAAAAAGCAGGGAGACGTATCGTTGAAATGGCGAAACGCTGCTACTTTGAAGGAGATGATTCTGTGCTCCCAAGAAACATTTGTAACGCAGAAAGCTTCAACAACGCTATGGCCCTGGATATTGCCATGGGAGGATCAACCAATACCGTTTTGCATATGCTGGCTATCGCGGAAGAAGGACAGATTGAATTTGACCTGGAAAAAATTGATAAAATTTCCCGTAAAGTCCCGACCTTGTGTAAAGTAGCACCATCATCCGCATATCATATCGAAGATGTTCACCGGGCAGGCGGTATCATGGGAATTTTAGAACAGCTACGGGAAAAAAACCTTCTTCACACGGAATCCCGAACAGTTTCAGGATTAAATATGGGGGAACAGATCGACGATTGCAGTATTCTTCATGATCCAAATCCCGGGGCTGAACAGCTGTTCCTTTCAGGAGTGAGTGGAAGAAAATCAATAACGGCGTTTTCACAAAACTCCACCTTCGACGCTCTGGACAGGGATAGAAAAAACGGATGTATTCGCTCCATTGACCATGCTTATGCCAAAGACGGCGGATTATGTGTCCTGTATGGAAATATTGCCGAGGATGGATGTATTGTGAAAACCGCCGGAGTCGATGAGAAAATTTGGGTATTTGAAGGCAAGGCAAAGGTTTTTCATTCCCAGGAAGAGGCCTGTGATGCAATCCTGGCTGATCAGATTGAGTCTGGTGATATTGTTTTTATCAATTTTGAAGGACCTAAGGGAGGTCCGGGTATGCAGGAAATGCTCTATCCGACCTCTTTTTTAAAATCAAAAAAGCTGGGTGCGGAGTGTGCCTTGGTAACCGATGGAAGATTCAGCGGAGGAACTTCCGGCCTGAGTATCGGCCATGTCTCACCTGAAGCTGCAGAAGGCGGGAATATCGGCTTAGTGGAAGATGGCGACAAGATTAAAATTGATATCCCTCAACGTTCGATCAATCTTGAAATAACAGATGATGAATTGAAACTTAGAAGAGAAAAGATGGAGCAAAAGGGAGACCAAGCCTGGAAGCCTACCAAGCGTAATCGCACTGTCTCCAGGGCTTTGGAGGCATACAGTTTAATGGTAACCAGCGCTGCAAGGGGCGGTGTCAGAGACTTGAGCCAGCTGAAATAGGAACTCCTTATGAATATCTATAAAGGTATCGGCGTTTCAAACGGTGTCGCGATTGGAAAAGTGCTGAAAATCAACTCTGCATACATGAATTATCCGCGGATTCAATTTGATTCCAGTGACAAAGTGCCTTCCGAAATTCAAAGAATCAAAGAAGCACAGGAATCCGTCGAATCCCAGTTGGATGCCATCATGGAACAGGGAGTGGATTTTTTACCCGAGGAAATAAATTCCGTTTTTTCCAGCTACAAAATGTTTATCGGGGACAAGAAATTCATTCCCGCCATTGAGCAAAAAATCGTTGAAATGCAGATTAATGCTGAATGGGCCCTGATTTATGTTTTGGCTGATTTGGAAAAGCAATTCAAGGCGATTCCCGATCCTTATATCAGTTCAAGATTCGATGATATCCGGCAATTGGGAGAGCGTATCATGAATCACCTGTTGAAGAAGCCTCACCTTGATTTGAGTCAGTTAAAAGAACCGGTTGTTGTGATTTGTCATGACATTTCACCGGCCGACTCCTTTCACCTGGCCAAGGCAAAACTGCTGGGAATTGTCACAGAATTGGGAGGGACCACTTCACATTCTTCTATCTTAGCACGGGCTATGAACATTCCCGCGGTTGTCGGAGTTCAAAACATTACCTTAAGGTTGCAGGATGAGCAAAATGTAATTTTGGACGGCAACCTGGGAGAAGTGATTGAGGAACCGACAGAAGAACAGATACGTACCAAACTGGATAAAAAGGAGCGCTACCATTTCTATCTGGACAATCTGAAAAAGCTTGCAGACAAAGAGTGTGTTCTTTCAGACGGACAACGAGTGGATCTTGCTGCTAACTTGGATTTTCTTTCAGAGTTGCCTACTATCAATAAACTTAAAATCCCGTCTGTGGGATTAATTCGTACCGAGTTCCTGTTTTTAATTGAAGAATCCTTTCCGGATGAAGAGCAGCAATTTCAGCTTTATAAACAAATAATTGAAGATCTGGAATATAAACCGATCACTATTCGCACTTGGGATGTAGGTGGTGACAAACCTACTTTTGCTTTTCCCGAATTAGCTGCTGAAACCAATCCCGCACTCGGGTTACGAGCCATTCGCGTCTGCTTGAAATACCCGGATATTTTCCGGACACAAATTCGTGCAATTATCCGTGCATCAGAGATAAGCAGCATAAAAGTCATGATCCCCATGGTCACCCGTATTGATGAAGTGATTAAAGCAAAGAGCATTATTGCGGAAGAGCAGAAGAACCTGGGATCATCCGGAGAAAACCTAGAAATCGGCTGTATGATTGAAACACCGGCATCAGCCTTTATTATTGAGGATTTACTGGATCTGATAGACTTCATTAGCATTGGGTCAAATGACCTGATTCAGTATGCACTGGCTGTAGATAGAATGAATGAGCATGTCGCAGACTTATTTGCACCTTTTCATCCCGCAATATTAAAGATGTTGGAAAAAATTGTGGTCAGTGCCAACAGAATGAATAAATACGTGTCTATCTGCGGTGAACTGGCAGCAGATTCAATCCTGCAAATGTTTATGTTGGGAATTGGTAATGTCACCTTTTCCATGGCTCCGAACCATGTTTTACAGACAAAAAGTATTTTACAAAAGGTCGACAGGGCGACTTGCAAAAAAATTGCATTCCAATTTATGAACAAGCATTCCTATGAAGAAAACAATCAGTACGTGCAACTACTCAAAGAACAATATTTCGATACTTTTTAGTGAAATCTATCAAGATAATGAATTGGAATTTCATGAAAGCAGTTAAAATAATCGGGATCGTTTTCTTGCTGATATTAACACTCACTTTGCATTCGCAAGCCCAATCCGCAACCTTTATGGGAACTGATGACAAAGGGGCCAGGTATTTCAAATGTGGTTTTTCATGCGGGAAATTCAAAGTAATTCGAAAAGCCAGGAATACCTACCGAATCTTTTCTATCTATTTCAGTGGAGAAATCAAAGCAAGCTCGTTTGAGGAAGCTGCTGAATATGCCTGCAGAGAATCCGATGACTCAATGAGGAAACTTACAGACCCTATTCCCTCAAGAAGCGGCTCCAACTGTTAATCTACCCCATGACAATAAGATCAATCAGTACAATTGATGTGGTACTTGCATCACGGGCAACCTGGCGCAGTGATATCCTTAAACAACTGGGAATAAAGCATCGCCAAATAGAACATCGATACGACGAACCCAGGTTTGCCTCAGGTTCTCTGGAAAAATTCATAGAAAGCATTGCCGTCGAAAAAGCAAAATCGTTGGAGCTTGAATGCGCCGGCTCAATGATTGTTGCCGCCGATCAATTGATTTCTCTTGAGAATACAGTGCTGTACAAACCGGGCACACCCGAAAGGGCTGTTGAGCAATTGCAGCTCTTGAACGGCAAGGAGCACAGGCTAATCTGTGCGGTTGCCGTGTTGTTTAACGGGAAGCTTAAATCATCTGTCGCTATGGCCGAACTGACGATGAGAGATCTCCAACAGCAGGAGATAAAGAAATATGTTGATATTGATAAACCATGGGATTGTGCAGGCTCTTATAAAATAGAATCGCTTGGCGCTTCCCTTTTTGAGCATATCAAGGTTGATGATCCAACCACGATTGTAGGCCTGCCATCCAATAAACTGCTGGATATTTTGAGGCAGTTCGGCTTTTCAAATCTATTGTAGTTCCTTCAAAAAGAGAGCTGGAAAGAATCCGGCTCTGAATCATCCGACTCTTGCTCCAACTGTCCCCAATCCACCTCAACTTTCTTGATACCTTGGTATTTATCTTCATACAAAATATTTCGGTTTTGAACACCATGAAGAAAGACGTCTCTTGTGACAGCCACATCCTGGCAGCAGTAGTCAATTATTTTCTGTATCTTCTCTTTATCGCCATTGAGATATTCCTTGTACCACTTCAGAGCCAACAGACCATCGGCTGATTTACCAACCTGCAGAGTCGGACGAGCGACATCATCCAGTTTAATTCTTCTGCCGATTCTATCTTTCAAATCGACCAAAAGGTCCAGATTGTCCAATTGCATAAATTCTTCCATCTGTTTTCTTCTTTCGTCTTCACCGGTGAAATAGCCTGTCAGCACGGTGTAGTCAAATCCCAAATGATTGTAACCAACCACAGTTGGCCCCGACTTTAGGTGTTTGATAAGGTCCATCACCTCATTTTCCAGGTAGACTGCAAAATCGTTTTTGGAAGAATCCCACAAAACACCCACCGACATCTTCATTTCAGCAATGTTGTTCCATCCGCCGACCTCCTGGGCAGAACGCTGAGTTTCCAAATCGAACACCAAATAGTCTTTCATAGCGTTTTCACTTAAAAATAAATGGTTTAGAATTATCTAAAAAATCAGGCATAAATTGATTCTAGCGTTCCTCATCCAATTCTGTTAACACCATTTGATGTCATATCGAAAATTAAGCTGTACTCAGAAATGTCTGCTCCCAACAAAGAAAAAATAAAACAATTGATATTTCAAGCGGGCTTTTCCCTGGTTGGTTTTCTGCGTTACAGCGATTGTAACCTGGGAGACTGGATCTCTCCGTGGTTGAAAAACAACTATCATGCAGACATGAGCTGGATGGAGCAGTATGAAAACATCCGGATAAATCCCAGTACAATCGAAAGTTATACAAAATCAATCATTTCTGTTGCTTTCAATTACAAAACCAAGCCACCGGGAGCTTGGGAGACCAATAATCCAATCAGCAATTATGCCTGGGGAGAAGACTATCATGTAGTTCTGAGGAAAAAGCTGGACGTCGTACTTGAAACCTTAAAAAGGGACTTTCCCGAGTTTAAAGGCAGGATTTTTGTCGATACCGCTCCTATTCCGGAAAAGATTATCGCCAGAAACTCCGGTATCGGTTGGATAGGAAAAAACAGCATGTTGATTAATCGCAGGTTGGGATCTTATCTGTTTTTAGCGGAAATCGTGTCGAATCTGGATATCTCATCTGATAGACCAGCCAAGGATTATTGCGGTACCTGCAGGAAATGTATCGATGCCTGCCCCACCAATGCGATTGTGGAAGATGGTATCATCGATTCAAACCGTTGCATTAGTTATTTAACTATTGAAAAAAGGGGTGCCTTTTCGAAAACAGAAACGGCTTTGCTGGATTATCAACTGTTTGGTTGTGATATTTGTCAGCAGGTTTGTCCCTGGAACAAAAAGAGCCCTTTTACCGACTCAAAAGAGTTTCAGATCCATGAAAAGTGGCTGGACATAAACATCGAAGAATGGAAGAACCTTACCCAAGAAAAATTTAATAGACTGAAAATAAAAAGCCCTGTCAAAAGAGCGAAATATGAAGGTTTTCTCCGAAATCTTCAGGCAGTTTTAACAAAGCGCAATATTCCTGGCCGGTAAGCTTTGATTGACGCATTTTTTCATGTTGATCATACTAAAAGAATAACTTTTCAACACCGATACATGTATGACTGATCAGAATCACAATCTTGTTTCAGGTGATTTTCAGCAGGAAGAAGATCACCATGAATACTCCCTAAGACCCTCCCGATTTAATGAATACATTGGCCAGCAGGATATGAAAGATAACCTGCAGGTTTTTATTTCGTCCGCACTTAAACGAAAAGAAGCCTTGGATCACGTATTGTTGTACGGTCCGCCGGGTCTTGGAAAAACAACCATGGCCAATATTATTGCCAGGGAAATGGAATGTTCGGTTCGTTCCACATCCGGCCCGGTTATTGAAAAACAAGGCGATCTGGCCGCAATTCTTACCTCTTTGGAACCAAAACAGGTTCTGTTCATCGATGAAGTGCACCGAATGAATCGCGTCATCGAAGAGGTGCTCTATTCAGCTATGGAAGACTATACCTTGGATATCATGATAGGTCAGGGTCCCAGCGCCAGAACGATTAAACTGGATTTGCCTCGCTTTACGCTAATTGGTGCTACAACCCGAACCGGTCTGCTTTCCACTCCGCTTCGAGAACGATTCGGTATTCCCTTACATTTTGAATACTATCAGCCCGAAGAATTGAAGCAGATTATCGTTCGTTCTGCCGGTATTCTTGATGTTCAGATTTTTGACGATGCTGCACTGGCACTTGGTAAAAGATCTCGTGGAACTCCAAGAATAGCTAACAGGCTCCTAAAAAGAGCCAGGGATTTTGCAGATTTGAAAACTGATGGAGTGATTACACTGGAAATTGTTGATGAGACCCTTACCAGACTCGGTATTGACGAAATTGGATTGGATCGCCTTGATCGAACTATTTTAAATCAGATTATTAAGATACACGGTGGCGGACCTGTTGGTATCACTACAATCGCCGCAAGTGTTTCAGAGGAATCCGACACTATTGAAGAAATGGTTGAGCCCTTTTTATTAAAAAGCGGTTTGATAAGAAGAACACCGAGGGGTCGAGTCGTTACCGAACGAGCATATGAAGTTCTCGGTCTTGATCCGCCTTCCTCTGAGTAAAAACACTATTATAAAAGAAATGGAAAAAGCACACATCCACACTTTTGGTTGTCAAATGAATGAACACGACAGCCAAAGGATGGCAGCAATATTAAAAAGGGAAGGATACCAACTGACGGACGATATCAAGGACGCAGGTCTGGTGTTGATCAATACCTGCTCGGTTAGAGAAAATCCTGAAAACAAGGTTTACAGTTTGTTAGGCAGGTTAAGCAGGATAAAACGAAACAAACCCGACATGATCATTGGTGTGGCCGGATGCGTTGCCCAACAAGAAGGTGAATCCATTCTCAAACGAGTAAAAGAAGTAGATATGGTGTTTGGCACCGATAATGTTTTTAACCTTCCCACGATGATAACGGAAGTCAAACAGGGCAAACGAGCTCTTTATACCGGGTGGCTTCCTCGGGAGAAAAACATACAAAACTTTATTCCGGATCAGGAACTGGAATCCGGTACCGTGGATGGATGCAAGGCTTACCTTGCCATTACCAAAGGTTGTGACAACTATTGCTCATTTTGTATTGTACCTTCAACACGCGGCAAGCTGGTTAGCAGGGAAAAGGAAAACATTTTGGAGGAAGCCGGGAATCTAATATCCAAAGGTGCTAACGAGATCCAGATCCTAGGTCAAAATGTCAATTCATACCGGGCAGGAGATGCTGTCTTTTATGACCTTTTGGAATCCCTTGCTTCACTACCCGACCTCAAAAGGCTGAGATTCACGTCACCTCATCCAAATGATTGGAACAACCGTCTCAGCGATTTAATGGCTGCTCATACATCAATCTGCAACCATATTCATCTTCCTTTTCAAGCCGGGTCAGATCGCATATTGGATTTGATGAAACGCGGTCATACCTCAAAGGAGTTCCTGGAAAAAGTTGCCTATTTAAAAGAAAAAATTCCGGATATCTCGATTACGACCGATGTCATCGTCGGTTTTCCCGGAGAATCGGAAGAGGAGTTTAAAGAGACGCTAAAAATAATTGAATTGGTTCGCTTCAGCCAGATTTATGCGTTCAAATACTCTTCCCGTCCCGGAACCAAAGCTGCAAAAATGAAGGATACAGTCCCCCGGAAAGAAAAAGAAAACAGGCTCCAACAACTTTTATCAATTCAGGAAAAAATACAATCCGAAATACTGGACCAAATGGTAGGAACTAAACAGCAAGTCTTGATTGATAGCGCACACCCCAAAGAAAGGGGAGTGATGAATGGCAGGAGCGACAATAACTTCCCGATTTCAATTGTTGAACGCTCCCTGGAAATCGGCGATTTAATAACCGTAGAAATAACCGGAAGGAAAAAACACTCTTTGACCGGAACATTGATTAATGCCTGTATCTAAAACTAGTTTAAACCTTACCTGTAAAAGCTTTAAGGGCAGCTTAATGCTTCGAAGCCCAGTGCTTTCAGCGATCAGCTTTCAGCCAGTTTTTGTTTGAACTTTCAATGCTTTATGCTGACGGCTGATTGCAGGTTAATCTTCAAGCTGAATTCCGGTATCTAGTGCAAGGCTGGATAAGGGTTTAGCGATTTTCCGTTCAGACACTAATCAATTGAGTAAATCGTTACATCCCGATGATTTTTACAAGAACTCTTTTATTTCTGCGACCGTCAAATTCTCCATAAAATATCTGTTCCCAGGTTCCAAAATCCAGTTTTCCTTCGGTTATTGCAACCACAACCTCTCGTCCCATCACTTGCCTTTTTAGATGTGCATCAGCATTATCTTCACCTGTGTCGTTGTGACGGTATTGGTCGATGGGAGCGTGCGGTGCAAGCTGCTCCAGCCACTTTTTATAGTCCCGGTGCAGGCCGGATTCATGGTCGTTGATGAAAACCGAAGCAGTGATATGCATAGCGTTAACCAATACCATGCCTTCCTTGATGCCACTTTCGTTGACACAAGATTCCACTTCCCGGGTAATGTTTACAAAGTCCATTCGTTCGGGAATATTGAACCACAATTCTTTTCTATAACTTTTCATATGTATTTATTTGGTATTTATCCTTTTTTAAGCAAGGGAATCCTAATTGCCGATATAGTCTTTACGAAGCTTGCCCTGGCAATATCCCTTTCCTTCACTTCCTTGATTTCCTGTAAGTCAAGGTAGTCATCGATTTTGGAAAAAGCAGCCTGACAATGCTTCAATGCCTGCTCTTTGAATATTCCTTTTTTTACATGGCTGTTGAAAGAATTGGAATAGTCGGACATCAACTTTGCAATAAAAATATGTGTTTTAATATCGCCCGGGTCCAGTTTTAAAATCTCTTGTAACTCATTAATAATTTTTGCTTTTGCGTTTTCAGTTTTTAACAAGGCAGTCAGTTTTCTTTTACGATACCTGGACTCCAGACGTCTGATGTCCTTTAACAGAACCTGTCCGTATTCCTTTTTCAAGCTGTATTTTGTCTTTCCATGCTGCAGTTGACGGTCAGTAGGTTCAAAGTCAGGTAGTGAAAAGTCAAAGTCTCCTTTAGCCAGATTCAGTACATAGTTTTCCGGCGGGTATCGGGCTTCTCTCGATCCAAGCAATTTAGCCAGGTATTTAAGATAAGCCTTTTTTACCAATAGCTGATCCGGATAAAACTGGTAAATCTCGTAAATAAAAGCCATACCGTCCGCAATCACTTTACCGTTTGTTAGAAAGACCTGTTTAGTATCCAAAAACGTCTCTTTAGCCAGCTTCACCTCGATAATTGATATATTTGACTTTCCGTTCTTATAACTATCAATAATATTTTGAGAGTTTATCAGGGATCTCTGAATTCGGGAAAGTTCACCATAAGCTTTCTGTGCAGCAAGACAGGTTGTTTTAAGCTTACCGTCAATGTCTTCTGTATACTCTTCAGGTAAATCCGAGGTGGATTTTTTCTCCGATGCGGGCCGTGTTTCTCTTAACAGGGCTCGTTCAATTTTTTCACTGTCTTTAAAAATAGATGGAGATGTTTTATTCAGGATATGGAAAAACTCTTCAATGGAATTATATGAGAAAAAGTTTTTATCTTTGATCATTTGTCCGATAATTACTCCAAGCAGTTTGTCGGGCAAATTGATCACATCGTTACTCATGCCGGCTTGGCGACCTTCCATCACTTCCTGGACTAAAAAATGAAACCCATCCAGTAATGCCGGGATCTCTTGAGTATATTGCTGCTGATATTCGACAAGTTTATTTTCCCTTTCATCATGAGATAAGGGAAATAGCAGTGCGATTAGTTCCCTACCCTTTTCGCCGGGATCATAGGTTTTTAAGGTATCCGACATCTATCTATTTCTTTGGGGAAGTTAATTCAATAGGACTAAACCTGGTTTCATCACCTGAAAGCTTTTTCAATTATAATGGAAATGTTTGTGATTTTCATTCTTTTTTTCGTCATTCGTTTTAATCTTGTTTAAGGTCTTCATTTATCCATATTGAGCTGGAATTTCTCATTAGCAAAAGATAGGATTTGAAAAGATCGAACAATACAAGAACGCTATTTGGTTTTTTAATATGACGCTAGTGAATCCTTTGGAAAAAGTGTATAAGGTAACCGACCTGGTACCGGTAATCAATGAAATTAAATCCCAAAACAAAAAAATTGTTTTTACCAACGGGTGCTTCGACTTAATCCATGTCGGTCATACCAGGTATTTAAAAGCGGCCAGGGATGCGGGAGACAAACTGATTGTTGCTGTTAACAGTGATCGCTCCGTAACGCAGTTGAAAGGGGAGACACGACCATTGATCCCCCTGGAAGAAAGAATGGAAGTTCTCGCAAGTCTGTACTTTGTCGATTTTGTAGTTTCATTCGAGGAACTTGATCCCTATACTATCATTCAACAGCTAAAACCGAACATCCTCATCAAAGGCGGTGATTGGCCACTGGAAAAGATTATCGGCAAGGATATAGTTGAACAGGAAGGCGGGAAGGTGTTTACCATCCCGGAGATTCCTGGTCGGGCTACGACCGGTATCATCGATAAAATTCGCAAACTTCATAAAGATTTTTAATTCGGACCATGTTTGATCGCAGATTATTGGAAGATTTTGACTGGGTGTTACTACTAATAACCGTTGTTATTTCGGTAATTGGGTTTGTGGCGATATATTCCGCATCCTACAGCTACGGGACGGAAACACCGTATTTCGGAAGGCAGGTGTTGTGGTTTTTCGTCGGCTTGGGAGTCATGGCTGTCGTAACCATGATCGACTATCGATTTATGCAACGGTTCGCCCCACTGGTCCACCTGTTCATGATCATTCTATTAATTCTTGTTCTGATATACGGCACGGGAGGAGCTGGTTCTCGCGTACAGCGCTGGTTACAAATCGGCCCTATCTTTTTTCAACCTTCGGAGTTTGTAAAATTCAGTCTTATTCTTTATCTGGCGCATTACTTTAGCGAGTCTCGCAGAATCGGAGACCTTGGAGTCAAAGAAGTTCTCTGGCCCCTGATTATAACATTGGTTCCGTTTTTTCTTATCATCCAGCAGCCTGACCTGGGTACAGCCGGTATTTTGCTGTTTATCTTTTTACCGGTTATTTTTTTGGTAGGCATTCGCACGAAGCTCATCCTGTTATCTACTGCACTAGCTGTCGGTTCCATGCCTTTTGTCTGGGTTTTTTTACTTAAGCAATACCAGCGAGATCGGATAATCACATTGATTAATCCTGAAATGGATCCTTTGGGAACCGGTTATCAGATAATTCAATCAAAAATTGCTGTCGGAAGCGGACAAATCTGGGGAAAAGGCTATTTGCAAGGAACCCAGGCACAACTGAATTTTCTTCCGGCACGACACACCGATTTTATATTTTCGGTTTTTACTGAAGAATGGGGATTTGTCGGGGGAATCTTCCTGGTCATGTTATATGTGTTCCTGATTCTCTGGTGTCTGCGCTATGTCGGCAAAACAAAGGATAGGTCCGGATCGATTCTTACGGTAGGGGTAGCGGCAATTTTAACTTCACAGGTAGTCATTAATATCGGAATGGTGATAGGTCTGTTACCTATCGTTGGAATGCCGTTACCTTTCATGAGTTACGGGGGATCGGCAATGTTATCGCATATGATCGGGATAGGGCTTGTTCTAAATGTCCGCATGCGGCGCTACGATATTTAACTCCAACTTTTTCTTCTGTGCACCGCTTTCTCGTAAACCTTTTCATACTTCTCAACAGCTGTCTTCCAACCGAAATCTTGTTTCATGGCCGTCAACTGTGCGGCTTTGTAGCTGCCCGGTTTGTCATACCAGGTGGATAGAGCCCATCCGATGGTATTTTTTAAAGCTTCACTTGTGATATCGTTGAACATAAATCCTGTACCTGTTAGCGTTTCCTCTTCAAAATTCCGAACGGTATCAACCAAACCGCCTGTTGCCCTGACAATAGGTAAAGTTCCGTATAGCATACTGTATATCTGATTCAAACCACACGGTTCATACAAAGAAGGCATGAGAAAAAAATCACTGCCCGCTTCAATCAAATGAGCTAATTCATTTTGAAAACCGATGTAAATACCAACTTTTCCGGGGAAAAACTTGGCCAGGTTCTCAAAATAACCGGCATAAAACGGGTTTCCGCTTCCAAGCACAATCAACTGAAGGTCCCAGGACATAACATCTTCCAGACACCCCATTAACAATTGCATGCCCTTTTGATATGCCAGCCTGCCTACCATCCCAAAAACGGGGATGTCGAGGTCGGTTTTGAGTCCGAAGTGCTGTTGCAGAGTTGTTTTGCAAATCTTCTTTCCGCTTAAATCCTTAGCGGAAAAGGTTTGAGGAATATATTTATCAGTTTCGCAATTCCATTCCTGCTCATCAATCCCATTAAGAATACCGACAATGTCATTTTTTCTTCTGTTTAGATATGAGCTTAATCCACATCCCCCGGGCTCTGAGAGAATTTCTTTTGCATAGTTGGGACTGACAGTGGTGATCATATCTGCATAAAACAAACCGCCTTTTAAGGGATTGATTCCATTATTATCTTCAAACTCGTCAGAACGCATTTGCATCCAGTTCAAACCAACAAATCCGGAATTGGACATCGGAAAATGCCCTTGGTATCCAAGATTGTGAATGGTTAAAACCGATGAGGTATCCCTGAACAAAGGTTCCGACCAAAACCATGTCTTTAAATAATACGCTATGAGAGAAGTTTGCCAGTCGTTTAAATGGATAACATCCGGTTTGATTTTTAACTGAATGGCAAGATCCAAAGCCGCTTTTGAAAAAAAAGAGAAACGTCTGCCGTTATCTGTATATTCTTTCCCTTCTTCGCCATAGAGATCATCACGGTTAAAAAAGTCATTGTATTCAATAAAGTATACATTCAGGTTGGCTTCCGGCGATGTTTTCCATATTTTACAGACAAGAACTTGATTTCCCATTGTCACTCTGAGCGGCTCGGAAAGGGATTTCAAACCGAATTCCTTTTGTTTCGCCTTGATCGATTTATACAAAGGAAGTGTGAGGGAAACCGAATGGCCTCTGAACGAAAGCTGCCTGGCAAGCGTTCCGACAACATCGCCCAATCCACCGGTCTGGATGTAAGGGACAGCTTCGGAGGAAACCAAATGGATATTCATAGGCGAGTTGAATGTGGAATGACTAGCTGCTTTTATCAGGAAGGTCGATCTTGTTAAACGCTTTTACCAGCTTCTCCAGACTGCTTTTAGCAGTTTTTTGTTTTACCTTGTGCTGCAACATGTCAACAAAATCGTGACTGTTGAAGGAGTTGTTTTGATGTTTACGATTGTTCCGAATCTGTTTTCGAATCTTTCGTAATCTGTCTTTTTGCTTTGTATCAATTGGGTCAGGGGCGGAAAACTCGGAAAGCTCATGCTTGACGATAAATTCATTCTCAAAGTCTTTCATCAGTTTCTTAACAACCACATTTTTAGACTCTTCGCCAATTGATAGCGAGTTTCCGGAAAACAACTCGTTCAGGTAAGCATAGAAGGATGACCATGAAGATGATTGTTTAACCTCTTCTGCAAGCTCAGATAATCGAGCTTTGTATTTATCGTAAAGAACAACCTTCATGTTTTTTGCAGAAGGATCGGAATGGTTGATCACTTTAAGCAGTTTTTCCAAAATCGCTGCCAAAGCGTCTATATCTATAAGAAACCGTGATAACGGGTTCATGGAACTTTCTGTCAAGGGTATGGATGCAGGATTGAACATGTTCTCGTTTTATCAATTAACTATAATTATTTTTTAATCTTTAGGTAAAGCACTTATCGAACCACTTTTGATTTCTTGAAACCGTTTATGGATGCTGTATTTATTGCAAAGGCATTGAAGCAACAAATTTAACCGGTCAAACTGCAAACTGCATCCGGCAGCAATAAAAATCATTGTTTATCAAACTACTGAACAATATTTTATATTGTTACTCAATAATTATAAACATAAGAAAGTTGAAACCTATCAAATCACATTTTAATATAAAGTCAACAGGTATACATATGTTAAGATATATTGACTTCTCTCAACATTTTTTGAAAGGTGTTAATAAATTGTTAATAATAAATTATCAATGAAGGTTTATGAGCATAAAACCTTGGCTCAATTTGGAGTTTTTTAGAGAATTTCCTGGTTTTGTTGTAAAAAATAAAATATTTCGAAATAATTTGCGCATTTAAGAAAATGTATTTATGCTAAAGATTAACATTAGGTAATATTATTCAAATCAGGAGACTTTATGGCAAAAGCTACAAGAAGAGGACCTAAGAAAGGTAAAAGATTGACATCTGAAATTCAGGCAGAAATTATAGTTGAAGCCTTATATTCAAAAAAGACAGTTGAAGATGTTTTAGAAAAATACAAGAAAAGCGGATACAATGTTAAAGAAGATGTTGAAAAAGACTTAAAAAACCTTGGGCCTGTGGAAATGACCTTCATGCTGGGTAACAAGCATATCCTCGAATCAGTTAAAGAAGAAGCTGTTAAAACAATTATCAGCGACATCACAAAAAACAAAAAAGCCCTTCCTTAAAATTTAAAGAGCATTAAGTATCGATCCTTAATTAAGGGATCGATCTATCAATGCTCGCTCCGAAAGAAAATCACCGGTAACTATATCAACGCTTAGGAGAGGGCTTTGACTTTCCCCGGCAGAACTGTTTACACTGTTCCGCAATGTTCAGACTATATCCGGAGATTACACATTTTAAGGTTTGTCTCAGTTCTGCATTTCCTACAAATATTTCTTTAATTCCGGTATTCCTTTGGTTATCACTGATCGGATATCAGCTATCAGATTGTGGAACAAGTTCTCAAACCCGGAAAGGAATTGAAAAACAATCCAGCTATTCAAGAGCAACATTTATCTTTTAAGTTTGTTGGTTAAACAGAACGCAAAGCTTTCACCAACGACCGACAACGATAAACGAAACCTACCTCCTATGCCTTGCTAGATGCGATATATGTGGCTCCCTTGGGAAGTTGTACTTTTTAAGATAACCCGAAAATGTGTGCGGAGATGAGCTTATTTGTATAGTCATAAGAGAATATTTGGATAAAGTATTGATGAAATCTATAAAACTGTTTTTATTGATTTAATTATTAACTTGCCTGAAAAATTATTCGCTGTTAAACTCCAAAAAGGATGAAAGAAGGTCGTTACTATATATTACCAAGTTCTGTGTGTGTCGATTATTCAGACTGGTTTTCCAATAATTTTATAGCGGAGTTAAATGGAAGTTCCGTCGAACCGTTCACTGCTTTCGATAATTAAATCCAAATTATTAAATAAATCTTATCAAGAAACCAAATCCAACATAGATGCAAGTGAGTTTGAAGTTCTAAACAATCTTGAGGATTATTTCAATACCACCATCCGCGAAGTCATGGTTCCTAGAACTCAAATGGAAACCATCGACAAAAAAGCACCAATCAAAACAGCCATAAACTTATTTCATAAAACCGGGTTTTCCCGATTACCGGTTTTGGAAGGAAAACGTGACAACATTGTAGGTATTCTTTATGCTATTGATCTTTTTAAGCATTTTGAATCAATTGATGCTATTCTGGTCTCCGAAATCATGCGCAAACCTTCGTTTGTATCTTATAGTCAGAAGATACACCAAGTTTTCTCGCATTTCAGAACCAATAAAGTACAAATGGCGATAGTAGTAGATGAGCATGGTGGTGTAGATGGATTAGTAACCATCGAAGATGTAATAGAAGAACTGGTTGGGGACATTCCGGATGAATTTGATAAAAATGATGACCCAACTTACAAGTCTCTCGGCAATGGCTCTGTTTTGATGGATGCCAATTTCCCCTTAAGTCAGTTTAACGAGCTTTATAATAAAGATTTTCAAAAAGAAGGTATCGAGACCATTGGCGGATATGTTTGCCACAGTGCCGGAAAAATACCGGGAAAAGGAGAGCGAATAGAACTTGATAATCTGCAGCTGGTGGTCGATGAAAGCAACGATAGAAGATTGGAAAAACTCTTAATATCAATGACTAATTCCTAGTTTCATTTTCCGAAGCGCTGCATCATCCTTAATTGTTCTGAAATGGCGGGTGGTGCTCTATGATCTCCAACTCACGAGTTGATCGTTCCGATGGTCAATCAATAGATAATTAATCTCTGAATTCATTTGTTGTTGAAATCCTACCTGGTTGTTCCCATATTTTTCTTTTTTCTTAATCTTTTTGCCGTATTTCCCCGGTTTTACCTTTCAGCTGATATCCGACAGGTAGAGATTGAAGGGACATACAGCGTATATGAGAAACGATTGCGCGGTAATGCAAGATATCAAACGGACTGCTATGCTGATAAAACGCTGGAGTTCCATTTGCCTCCCAACAGGAATGACAAAACAGATTGGCGTTCTCGATTTCAAATCCAAAATATCGAAGGCGGCTTAAACACTTATGATAGATCAGACCTGGGTGAACTAAAGAAATACCGGAGAAGTAATCCGCAACTGCCTTATTCAATAAAAATTCTAGAGACCCGAATCAGCGGAAAGCAGGTCGAATTCGATATCATAGATAATCCCTTACTCTCTCCTCTGAAGAATACCTTGAACTCAATACTTGTGCTTAAAAACCCGGCACAAACACCTTCCTGCGAGGCCGACTTAACGGTTGATATAGATTTTGTTACCAATTTTGGTGACATTTCGGAAGATTGGGTAAATATACTTTGGGATTTCATACCAAGAATTGTTAAAAGAACAAATGGGCAACCCGATTATTCCGATCACTGGAGCGAGATCAGACAGTATAATTATCAAATTCAGCTAATTGGAAAGGAGACGCAACAGGAACCTACTTTCCTGGAAGGATACAGCCAAAGCGTAGGACCGGTAATCATAGCTGATGCTGAACTCATTTCTGACAATGATATAAATTTAACATTAGACGGTTACCTGGAGGAAGACAGGGAGTTTTATCGTTCCGGAATCAAAAAAGTAAAACGATTTCTGATTCAAAACAGGTGGTTGCTTGAAGAAGATTTGAAGCAGCATTTCGTCATGTGGAGCGGGCCGTTAACTGTTACAGGCAGCCATATTTTTCTTCCTCAACGGCTCTTCAGATACCCCTCAATTTATCATAAAACCTTTGAAGCGGTTTTACTCAGGGCGTTTATTCATTCGTCTTTATTGCAACGTTTCAGTCTAAACACAACCCGATACCCATGGATAGAGCCTGCAATATCCGGTGAAATCATCAGGGACTATTTTGTTAAGGAGTATTCCGGAGACACAAAATATTTCCCGTGGGGGCAATGGCTTAATCCGGATTTTTATCAGGAAAATACAATAAAAACCTGGCTAAATTATCCGGGAAACAAAAAGATGATTTCCAGTGCAGAAAGCAAGGACTTGAGGTTCCTTTCCAATGTTTACCATCCCTGGCATGAAAAGGGATTCCATCTGTTTAGATCAATAGTAACTAACGGAAAAGAACTAGGATCAGATATCCACCCGGCTCTAAAGCGACTGTTAAAAATGCAAGTAAATGAGGTTTCTATTCTTGATAAAAAGACATTTTATGCATCCTTCGGTTTTACAAATGAACAGGAGACTAAGGCTGATAAGTGGTTATCGGTAGAAGGTCGTGTCGATTACGAAATACAGGATGTTGATATTATAAAAAAAGATCAACATACCGATGTTATCCTTACCATCGCTAACCATGGCTCTTTGTCTCCTCCATTTGAAATCGTTTTTTTATTGAGAAACGGATTAACCGTAACCAAACAAATCGATTCCGGGAAAGGAACTTACGATTTTTCCTTCCCTTCACCCCCAATTGAAATTTCCCTGGATCCGAAGCATACCCTCCTTGAAAGCAAGCTGTTAAACAATTATTGGTATACGCCGCTAAAAGTAAGACCAATATGGGATTTTCCATCGACTAATAGTTGGATCGTGACCATAAGCCCTGTTATCAACGGCAACACTTTTGATAAAAATCTATTTGGATTAAGCCTTGGAGTTCGTTATTTAAACAAAACAGAGTTTTATATTTCTGGCTGGAGGAGTGATGGTGATGAACGGATTTTATGGGAGAGCAATCTTTTTCATTTCGGATTTCCATGGCAAGGCAGCGAACTATCTTTGGAAAGCAGTGAGCTAAACGCTTCGATGTCTAAAACAGTTGGATACAGACATAATTATCCCCACATTCACGAAAATTTGTGGTTTTCCCTAGATCTTCTGGAAGAAACCCTGGATAGACTGGAAGAGGATGTGTCATCTGATAATAATACCTGGCAAAGTGTGGAAACAAAACTTTCATTTCCCATTTATGTTGGAGACTTTTCCGATTCCGTCATTGAAGTATCCAGGGATTACGGAAAGAACACGGAAGAGGATGGCAGTGATTTTTCCCGAATAGGTGTTTCAAACCAATCAGTGTGGTTTTTAAACAATTGGAAAATCCACCTTGAACTAAGCAGCAACGACTCAACCGGGTTTCTCCCATTACAGAAAAAATTTCCTATTGGCGGTCCGGAAGCCCTGCCAGGATTCCCCCGGGAAGAAGACCTGCTTTTTGATCAGCGAAGCATTGCCGGATTTGGAATCACTTTACCTCCTTACCTGACCCATACAAACATCAATGCTTTACGATTAGGTTGGCTGGAAAAGGTGGAGACTGCGCTTTTTTTTCACTGGGCTGAGGCAAAATCAGGAGAGATTGAAAAATCAGAATCCTTCAAAGACATTGAACTGCGATTCAATTTTACAGTCAGCTGGTTGAACATGTATGAGGGGGACGGTGTTGTTGCTATTGCACAACCTCTGGATAATGAGGAATATAAGGATTATAGGATAATTCTTTTTTCCAACTGGGTGTTTTAAACGGATATAATGAAATTTTATTGTTTAGTAGTCTTTATTGATCGATCGATTCAATCATCTGAAGGAACAGTCCCAATGATTTTGGATTGATCTCATAACATCGTAATAAATACCTGTTCAGAACTTTTATCAAGGGTAACAAGGTACTTGTGGGTAGGGAGGATGGTGAGTTTTTAAATTCATTGGTTTGAGAATATAGCCATAAGATCTTTATCATGGATGAATCCAATAAATTCGGATCGTTGGTGAAGTCAAAACAATCTCCGCATTCGATGTTACCTGTTTGAATATCCAGCCTGTATCGCTGTTTTCTGAAGCTAAGATTACCGGAATTATTTTCGCGCCATGTCACTTTTGAACAGTTCGTGCAATGGGAGAAATCTACCTGGTATCCACCACTTTGAATGATTTTCCACATACTCCATGCTATAAAAGCCACTTTGGTAGCGTCACCCCACTTAAATCGATTGTTTTCCAGAAGTAGTTCGTAGATCTCCAACGCCGCGAGTTCCGGTTTTGAAATTCGGCTGGATATCTCCAATAAATAGGTGTGAAACAAAAATCTTTGATAGGGAAACTGATCGATTTTAAGAAGACTGTAACCGTTACTGCTATAAACTTTTATGAACTCCTTATTTTCGCTTTTTTCATATTCAAGCTCAATTAAATCACCCGGCTGATACAAAAAAGTAGAGGATTTATTTAATTTTTTTCCGCCGTAAAGCACGGCAGCTAATTTACCGGATTCACCAGACAGGAAATTAACTACTAAATCCGATCCCCGGTAAGGGACGGATGACAAGACAAATACTTTATCTTTCACGTTCATGGAACACCTTGACTAGAGATGCCCGGACAGTGCATCAGCTAAATGAGAAAAGTGTCCTGAATAAAAATGATCCGCACCTTGGATCACCTTGTAGGATGTACTGATGTTCCAGGCTTCCACCAGGGATTCCAGCCTCGCAGAGGAGGCAAACTCGTCGTTGGAGCCTACAACTACAAAATCCAGGTTTTCCATCTTTATAGTCTCGTCAAATTTCATGAAATCGATGGGAGGTGAAACCAGGATAAGGCGATTTGTAAGGGATTTGTTTTTAACCAATTGCTGGATAACCCAGGTACCAAAGCTGTAACCCGCAAGGACAACGGTTTCTACATTCATCTTATGTAAAAGGTCCATGGCGGATTCAATGTCTGCCTGCTCACCAATGCCTTCACCATAGCTCCCTGTACTTGCCCCGACACCACGAAAATTAAACCTAAGCGTAGTGTAATCCATCGACTTAAAAACGGATGCGATAGTATGAACAACCGTATTTTCCATGTCACCACCGTATAGAGGGTGTGGATGGGTTATAACAACACCTTTATTGCTTGAATTCTCATCAAGGATCGCTTCAAGAGTTCCGGTTTCACTGTTTATATTGATTCGTTTTTCCATAATAAATAAAATAACAATATAGCAGATAAAGTATTTACAAAAATAATCAGGTTTCCTTTAAACTACACGGCTGGTTGCGTTATAGTCAAAGAGCGAAGGAATGTTTGCGATTTTTAAGGCGATTGGGAAAAAAAATAGAAGATTTGGGCAATTTTTCGAACATTTATTCTAAAAAAGTAATATAATCAACTGAATTATAAGTAAAAGTTGTGGGTGTTTAGTCCACTGCTAATCATTTGATTTGTATTTTTTAATGTATCGGTGTTATAACGATATAAGCTCCCAAGTCCTTATTTAAAAGCTAACGACATCAATGTGTAAACTTTGAATTCAAGGGTTACTATCTGACTTAGAGAACGTGAACTCATTTTTCAAAAAGAAGAATCAACAATCACCCGGATCAGGGCTTTCACAATTTCAGCAAAACCTTAGGAAACGTGTTGATGGGGTTGCAACCCTCGATGACGACCGAAAGGCTCAGCTTGTAAAAAACGATATGTTGGAAT
The DNA here is from genome assembly GCA_028280735.1 of SAR324 cluster bacterium. Classification (GTDB taxonomy): domain Bacteria; phylum SAR324; class SAR324; order XYD2-FULL-50-16; family XYD2-FULL-50-16; genus JAHJTV01. Next base: position 36,716 of record JANQLH010000305.1, read on the forward strand.
TGTTGAAAATGTTTCCGGGATCGCCGGAATTTTTGGGTAGAGCAGAGTATGTTATTAAAAAAGGAAAAAGGCTAGGAATTTTCAAAAGAAAATACCCTGACATCACGGAACTCAGAGATACGGTAAACAGATTTGCCAACCAAAAGCGACTTTTAGATCCCCGGCCACAAATAAAAAGGCTGCTTAAAAAATATCCTGCCTATCCTGATCTTCGCGCTCTAAATGCAATACAAATCTACAACGATGCAAGTCAAAGCGGTTTGGATGCTCGTAAAACCAAAGTGGTGCAAGGATCTTTACGTGAAATAACCAGGGCCATGTACAACGATGGCATGAGTCTGTTTAATATCAACTGGTTTATTAAAATTTATGTCAGATATCTTGATGCTTTGCGGGACAAGTTCCAGCATGAATATAACAGTACCCGTAACCACTATTTAAGCGACATCAGATTGCTTTCCGACCAAATAAGGAGAAAGCAAATTCAATTAACAGTCATGTCATCAGTCAGGACAAAATTGTCCGGGTTGTCAATGCTGAACGCAAAGTTAAAAGGATCTATCTACACCATTTCCGATATTTCAAAAGACGAAGTTAAAAAAGCCAGTTTGGCCATTAAAACAGGTGACGGTTCAAAAAAAATCGGTGACTCGGGAAAAACAGCCAATAACATTATATATATTATCATGACCCTGAACTTGATGTTTGCCAGAATTCCGATCCTTAATAACCTGGTAAACGCCTACCAAAAGTCGACTGTTGATGCCAACAGGGATATTGTGCTGCAAAAAATCATGGTAGCTAATATGAGACGTGTGACCGAATTTCAGTTACACATGGCTTCGGGCGATAGAGCTAAAACCCAGGAAATTGCCATTAAACTATATGAGAATTGCCTAGAGGTTATCAAACAGTATCTGGAGCATGGAGTATTAAGCAAGCAGTTCGAAATTGACCCCTTTATTCGCGCTGCTTGGGTTGTTAAAGAATCGAAAGGGTTGTTCAAAGATTCAGACTACAGAACCATGTTGGAAAGCGCCGTCCTGTTAATCGAAACAATCTACAGCAAACGCGTACAAGTTAAAGGTGCCTTCGAACTCGCAAGGAACCTGCAGGATGACATACACTTCATCATGATCGAAGCCGGCTGGATGAAATAGAGACACTACTATGGACGGGTTGTGGTCGGCTTTCGGCATACACTCCCAAGTTTTATTCTGACAAATGAAGTATACTATAAATTTACGTTGTGCCACGCATTTGGATCTTCTGCAAAACTTACCCATCAGTGATGTTTTGTTACAGTCCGCTTTGTTTTCACGATCCGGAGGAATGGATGGAAATGAACTAAAAAAGACCATCTCCCAGGTAAAAAAGACGGGTAAAAAATGTGTCTTGAGTTGGGATTGTCTCGCAAAGGATGACGAACTTACCAACAGCGTTTCTGAATTGGAGCCTTATATCAAAGACCTTGACGCGATTCGATTTACCGATCCCGGAACAGGTGTCTTTTTAATGAAGACATATCCGGACATAAGGCTTGAATTTTCATTGGAACACGGCAGTTTAAACAAACAGGCAGTGAATGCCTGGGTCGATCGTTTTGAACAAAAACTCCAAAAAGTTGTTTTTTCTGTTCAGATGCCGCTGGATGTCATCTCATCCATCATACCAACTTTGCGAGCTGAAACGGAAATTCTGGCAGCCGGAATAATCAATATTTTCTATTCACGAAGACCTTTGCTGGGGATGAGAACGGATTTCAACCTGGAAAAGGAGTTATCCATAGCAAGTGATGACCGACCTAATCAGTGGAATCCGGTTATGGAAACAGCAAAAGGTACTACTGTCTTTTATGACAAACCGATAAATATTTTTTCCATGCACGATAAACTACAAAAGGCGGGACTTGATTACCTCAGAGTTGAATATCTTTATCACCGGGAATTAAGGACTTTTTCGGATAGTGTCTCTCGGAAAGGATGGCAACAGGCAACGCTTTCCTATAAACAAGGTGAATCAATCAAAGCATTCCTAGCAAGCAATCCTACAAATAGACTGTTTAGCAGACTCAAAAACGCATATTTATCCGAAAAGACGGAAGAAAAGATTGGATCGGTTATCGAGGCTGTCAAACCAAAACATTGCTTGATTAAGCTGGATGTCCCATTAAGCTTACCCGCCAAGATCAATTTTATCTCACCGGAAAGAAAAACAATCGCTGCGACCTTAGATAATTTGCGAGATTTAAAAGGAACTGAATATCAAAACAGTATTGATCCGGGTATCTACCTCTGCAAATGGCATAAATACGTGGTCACAGGCTCATTTATCCAGACCCCGGACCGTTTTTAATAACTATGAACTCAAAATAGACGTTTTTATACTCACTATGTTCTCTTTTTTCCTTCGTTGCGGCTTTCAACAAGCATTCCGCGAGAATTAAGGATCTCACGTTTGGAAAGTGAAAAAAATAAGAAACGAAGTAAATCTTCTAAAATGGAATAACTTGTGAATAAAGACAGGAAAAGGTTGCAGACAATCTATACAAATTAGGGAACTTAAAAAGAGACCGAAAAAACGATGATGAAAATAAAGCTTCCAGTTATTCATACTTTTGTAATAGTTCTGTTCTTTATTTTAGCAGGATACCACGAATTGTTCGCTGCAAACGATTCCCATCCGTTCTCTCAGCCCGAGAGAGGATTTCTAGTCAAAACCTTATCATCAGAAAGGTTTGATGATGATTTCCTAAGGCAGATTTTTTTCGATAAACGATTAAAAAAGTATCCAATTGTCATTACCAGAAACGTTTACAATAAAGAAAACAAGCGAAATTACGAAGAATTTTACAGTGCTTATTCATTTAAAATGGCTGATCGGTTTTCCAGAAAATGGCGAACTGTTTTAAATAAAGCAAGTGAAAAATTTGGAGTTGACAAGGAAGTACTGATTGCCATCCTACTCGTAGAAACCGGGCTTGGTAACGTTTTGGGAAGATTTCCGGTGATTTCGGTTTATTCTTCCATCATCGTCGAACACGATAACAAAAGTAAGGAATACACTAATTTACCACGTTTAACAGAGGAGCAGTCTTATGTCTTAAGCAGATTGACCGTGAAAGCGGAATGGGCTTCCAAGGAACTCTCCGCATTGCTTGTGATTTCCAAAAGCAATAACCAAAGCCCTTTCAAATTACGCGGAAGCTTTGCCGGAGCATTCGGTATACCGCAGTTTTTACCTTCAAGTTATATCAAATGGGGGTATGATAGTGACAAAAACGGTACAGTTAATCTTTTCCTAATGCCTGACGCAGTCTACTCTACAGCGAATTATCTCAAAGCTCATGGCTGGAAAAAAGGTCTTTACCGAGAATCTAATAAAGATGTAATCTATAAATATAATAATAGTAAACTCTATGTTGACACCGTTCTCAACATAGCCAGAAAAATCAAAACGTCGCATAACTCAAAGACAAAGATATCGGAACAGACGAGGTTAGACCGAAGTCATCATAGTCGAGGCAAAGAAACGACGTCTTAACACAATGATTCGTGCAGTATCATGTCTGATAATTCTTCGATAGACAATTCGAACCAGACTTTTGCCGATGACGAGAGTAAGATTAAAGTTCCCCGTCAATACAAGGTAATTCTTCATAATGATGATTACACACCCATGGAGTTCGTGGTTCACGTTCTGATGAGTGTGTTTAAAAAAGATGAATTATCTGCAACCCAGATAATGCTTAATGTACATAACTCGGGCAAAGGTATTTGCGGAACTTACTCATACGAAATCGCTGAAACTAAAGTCGCTAAAGTACACCAACTGGCCGAACAAAATGAATATCCTTTACATGCCAGCATGGAGGCGGAATAAAGTATTATGAGCGAAAAGAATCGAGATGATAGAATTTTAAGTAGAGAACTGGAAATATCCCTGATATCTGCGGTCAGAGATGCCCAAAAAAGGCGGCACGAGTACGTCACCCTAGAGCATGTCTTCTACGCGATTCTGTTCGATCCAAAAACCTCCAAAATCATAGAAGAGTGCGGTGGTAATGTAACCGAACTAAAAACACTGCTGGACCAATATCTTTCTTCAAAAATTGATCCCCTTCCCGAAAATATTATACAAGACCCCATACAAACTTTGGCTTTCCAGAGGTTGATGCATAGGGTGATGACTCATATTCAGAGTTCAGGCAAAAAAGAGGCGGACGGAGGGGATGTTCTGGCAGCCTTATTTAAGGAAGTGGATTCACATGCCGTATATTTTCTTAAATCGCAAGGTATAACGAGACTTGATATTCTCAGGACAGTTTCCAGCTATCGTGATGAGGAACCTCAAGACCCGGAACAGGAAGAGCGAAGAAAAGATATCGGAGACAAATCCAAGTCAGCTAAAAAAAGCGCCCTTTCTGCTTATACCTCAAACCTTACCGAAATGGCTGAGCAGGGGAAGATCGATCCTGTTATCGGAAGGGAAGATATTCTTGAACGGACTATGCAGGTCCTTTGTCGGCGGAGGAAGAACAATCCCATATTCGTCGGTGACCCGGGTGTTGGAAAAACAGCTATCTCGGAAGGTCTGGCTTTAAAAATCAAATCAGGAAAAATTCCCGACATTTTGTCAGATGCAGAGATTTTCAACCTGGATATGGGTGCTTTATTGGCAGGAACCAAATTTCGCGGTGATTTTGAACATCGCCTTAAAGGTGTACTCACAGAAGTGTCCAAGCATGAAAACGCTATCCTTTTTATAGATGAGATCCATACCATCGTTGGTGCAGGTTCAACCAGCGGCAGTTCAATGGACGCTTCAAATATTCTGAAACCGGCGCTTGTTTCCGGTAATATCAAATGTATTGGAGCTACTACTTATTCCGAATATAGAAACTTTTTTGAGAAAGACAGGGCTCTGTCCCGCAGGTTTCAGAAAATCGATATCAATGAGCCAAGCGTTGCAGAAACAGTCAAAATCCTCAAAGGATTAAAGGAAAAATACGAGGATCATTATAAAGTACGTTACTCCAATTCAGCCGTTAAAAGTGCGGCTGAACTGTCAGCCAAATACATCAACGACAGGTATTTGCCTGATAAGGCTATTGATGTTGTCGACGAAGCTGGGGCCGCTTGTATGCTTCTGCCTCAATCAAGGCGAAAGTCAGTCATTAGTGTACCTGATATTGAAAAAGTAGTTTCGCAAATTGCCAGGATCCCCATAAAACAGACTGCAAAGTCCGATGGAGAAACGCTCAGATTACTGCAGAACAATCTTCAAAGACGAGTGTTTGGACAGGATGAAGCAATAGAGCATATTTCCACCAGTATCAAGCGTAACAAAGCAGGCTTGGGACATCCGGAAAAACCGATTGGTTCCTTTTTATTTACGGGCCCGACTGGCGTGGGTAAAACAGAAGTCAGCAGACAGATTGCCGATCTGTTGGGAATTAATTTTGAGCGCTACGATATGAGTGAATATATGGAAAAGCATTCCGTATCAAGATTAATCGGAGCGCCTCCCGGATACGTCGGTTTCGAGCAAGGCGGCCTTCTGACAGAGGCGATTCGTAAACACCCACACTCTGTTCTGCTGCTGGACGAAATAGAAAAGGCACATCCCGACATCTACAATATTTTGCTTCAGATAATGGACCACGCGACATTGACAGACAATAACGGATCGGAAGCAGACTTTCGTAATGTTATTCTGATTATGACTTCTAACGCCGGTTCTACAGAAAGGGGAGCAAAATCAATTGGATTCGGGGCTACAAACGAAAGCAAGGAAAAGGATGCGGTTGAAAAGCTGTTTCCGCCGGAGTTCAGAAACCGATTGGATGCCATTGTCACCTTTAATTCACTGTCCATCAAGGTAATGAAGTTTATCGTGGATAAATTTATTCGTGAACTTGAAGAACAGCTTAAAAGTAAAAAGGTTACCTTCCAGTTAACCGAAGGTGCAAAAACATGGCTTGCCAAGAAAGGCTATAGCGAAGAATATGGTGCTCGTCCTCTTTCCCGTGTTATTCAGAAGGAAATCAAAGACAAGCTTTCCGATGAGATATTGTTCGGTGATTTGATTAAGGGAGGTCAGGTTAAGATCTCAACCAAGAAAGACGAGCTGGTTCATACAATAAAATCCTCAAAGCAGACCGGATAATCTTCCCTTTTGAATGACGAATTTTCATAAAGCGACTTCTGTCAAGGAGTCGCTTTATTTTTATGAGGCTTTCGATTTGGGTGTTGTAGCGGTTGATGTGGTTTTGCTTGAGTCAGTTTTATCGGGTTTGGTTTTGGTATCCTTTTTATCTGCTCCCTTGTCTTTAGCTGCGGGTTTGTCTGTTGATTCCTTATTTCCGGATGAAGCCGTTCCGTTTGATGAATCTTTGGAATTTTTGTCTCCATACCCATCTTTATACCAACCCCCACCTTTTAAATGAAAGGCGGACATTGAGGTTTTCTTTTTTAGACCATCGCTTTCGCAGGAGGGGCAGTATTTAAGAGGTTCATCTGAGATTTTTTGAATAATCTCCAACTCGTTTCCGCAATTCTCACATTGATACTCGTAAATCGGCATTTCCAATTCCTACTGTTTATTGTTACTTTACAAAAAACCATGTGTAAGGCACGGCTTTCGCAGATAGACTAACAACGTTATCCCCTTAGGTTATAAAAACATTTAAAACCCGTCAATTATTTAGATATTCAGGCATTGAGATATCACACTACTTTATCTGAATACAAGGTTGCCTTCTTTGGATCTGACGGTTTTAAAAATGGAAAACATGGTTAAATACCTCTTCTTAGGAAAAGAGAAAAAATGAATCGTTCATCATATTTAATAATATTGTTATTTTTATCGGCTCATTTAATCAATTGCTATGGCTACAATGAGAAACATTATGCCCGGTTTTTCATTAAAAAAGTGTGTCATCATTGTGACTTATATAAGGCCAATTTCTCAGGTGCGGACCTGACTAATGCCGATTTCACCGGGTCTAACCTGATATCGGCAAATTTTCAAAATGCCACTTTATACGGAGCAATATTAAAAGAGACTTCACTTGCAGGCGCGAATTTTAGCGGAGCAATGTGGATCGACGGTTCTATTTGTGAACAAGGCTCTTACGGAACATGCAAAAAACGGAAAAAGCAGTAATACAAAACAACCCGGCGCGGGTTCTTATCTTGAAAAAACGGTCATATCGATATACCCTGTATTTAACAATCTGCAATCTTTTTGGTGACACGAAAGAGAGATTGACCATTCTTCAAGTGAATTTTCGGTCATAAATGGATAACTCGCCTTCAACAGCTTTTGCAAAGAGTCATTCAAGGAGTAGCGAAGCAGGAGGGGATTGATCGGCAATTCAAACTTACCGGTGACGTGATAACCAATTGACAAGAGGTCTTGTATGGCAAGTGATAACGTATTGCATATTAGTGATGCTGAATTCGAAGATAAAGTGCTTAAAAGCAGTAATCCGGTATTGGTAGACTTTTGGGCAGCATGGTGCGGACCCTGCAAAATGATCGCTCCGTTTTTAGACGAACTGGCAGAAGAATTTCAAGGAAAATTGACTGTAGCAAAACTTGATGTAGATAAAAATCAAGAGCATGCATCAAAATACGGGGTAAGAAGCATTCCCACCTTGATTATGTTTAAAGATGGTGAACAATTTGATTTATTTGTAGGAGCAGACCCCGGAAAGATTAAGCAAATGGTTCAAAAAGCTTTGGCTGCTTAACAATGAAGTAATCTTGTAGCCATCAGTTCGGCCTGATGGCACTCCAACCAATTTATCCCGCCAAGCGTTACGTCGGCCCGTTCTATTTGATAAGTGAAAAAGATTATAATCAAAACAGAATATATCGGTACTAACTACAGTGGCTGGCAAATTCAACCAAATGCAATCACCGTTCAACAGGTAATACAGAACTCTTTTAAACAAATATTCCAAAGCGAAGTATCCGTCAATGCCAGTAGCAGGACTGATGCCGGGGTACACGCAAAAGGCCAGGTAGCGACCCTGCTTCTTCCCGCAAAATTTCCTCTGGCAAAATTGTTTAAAGGTGTGAACAGTCTGCTTCCGCATGATATATCGGTGATTGATATGGTGGAAGTGCCTGAACAGTTCAATGTCAGAAAGGCAGCAATAAAAAAAAGGTATTTGTATCAAGTTCTGAATTCCCCGGTCCTTAGGGTGTTTGAGCATAAAACAAGCCTTTGGAAAAGAAAACCTTTGGATCTTTCTAATCTTGATACCTGCATCAAAGATTTTATCGGAACCCACAACTATTCGGCTTTCAGAGGTAAAGGCTGTCAACAGCCTGATCCGGTGAAAACAATAACCAGTGCCAACTTGGAAGTTATCAAGAAAAGCGGTTATGACTTAATCATCTTTTCTTTTGAAGGTTCGGGGTTTCTGAAAAACATGGTGCGTATCATGGTGGGAACCTTACTGGATATAGCCCAAGGGAAGCTTGATACAACCAGTATCAAGCAAGCGTTGGACTCTGGAGACAGATCGGTAGCGGGTTTGACTGCACCTCCCGAAGGACTTGTTCTGGATAAGGTCTTTTTGGACCCTGATCCTTTTCAGACCAGGGGGTTGGGGGATTGGTTCAGTTGTTAAGTAATCTGGCCGGCCAGAGTTTGGTCAATAACTGCCTCCACTGACTGGTAATTATTTTTGACAACCTGGCAGCGGCTTTCTTTTTCTAAAATACCTTCCAATGAGGCTGGGTATTCCGGGCTAACTCCGGTCGCTTTTTTTACTGCATCTCCAAACTTTGCAGGGTGCGCTGTTGCCAGGGCAATGACATGTTCAATTCCGGAATCTTCTGCTGCAGCAATACCAACTGCTGTATGCGGGTCCAGTTCAATTCCCGATGCCTTGTAGCGCTTCATGGTATCAAGTGTTCTTTCAGTATCGACACGCGCCGGCAGAAAGTGCTCACGTGCCTGCTGAACCTCTTTCTCAGATAGGGAAAACTCCCCATTTTGTGCAAGATCTTTCATTTTTGATTCGATACTGTCACCATCTCTTCCTGAGATATCGAAGACAAAGCGTTCAAAGTTACTTGCTATTTGGATATCCATAGATGGACTGATGGTTGCGTGAACATCATTTATCTTATAGGTGCCGGTTTTTATAGTCCTGTACAAAATGTCGTTTTCATTGGTTGCCAGTATAAGCTTTTCAATAGGAAGACCCATCTTTTTCGCCAGATAACCGGCATAGATATCACCGAAATTACCGGTCGGTACGGAAAAAGAGAGGTTTTGAACGCCGAATCTGTTCATATAGACAAAAGCGGAATAGAAATAGTAAACAATTTGAGCCATTACCCGGGCCCAGTTGATTGAGTTTACGGCTCCCAATTGATACCTGTCTCTGAAATCCAAATCGTTAAACACTTCTTTAACGGCGCGCTGGGCGTCATCAAAGGTGCCTTCTATCGCAAGGTTGTGTACATTCGGATCCAGCACCGTCGTCATTTGCTTTTCCTGGATAGGACTGACTTTACCCCGGGGATGGATCATAAATATCCGGATATTTCTTTTACCCCTAACTCCATGGATAGCGGCACTACCTGTATCTCCCGATGTAGCGCCAAGAATATTTAAACAGCTCCCGTCTTTATTTAAGATCTCTTCAAACAAATTTCCAAGAAATTGTAAAGCGACATCTTTAAATGCCAGGGTAGGTCCATGAAAAAGTTCTAAGATGGCTAACCTGTCATGGTAAACCAGCGGAGTAATCTCGGCTGAATCAAAAGTTGAATAACTTTTGGTAATTAGTTCTTTGACTCGATCAATGTGGATCTCATCATCAATAAACGGACTGAAGATTTCTGCAGCAAGGTCTTGATATGGCAATGTTGAGAAACGATCCAACTCGTTGGAAAAGTCGGGAAGGTTCTCTGGGACCAGCAGGCCGCCATCTCTAGCCAGTCCTTCTTTTACGGCTTCAATAAATGTTCTAGGTTCTGATTGACCTCGTGTACTGATATATTTCATTTTTCTTGTTATGTTATTACAAATGTGACAATTACAGCATGGAACGACAAGCGGAGGACCATGTTGTTAAATTTCCTTCAGTCCAAAGTAAAAAATCACTTATTTCTTGAGGGCACCAATCCGGTAAGTCCGGTATTGCCTGGTTATGAATAAAACCGGCCAGTTCGTTTACTCGATCCACAATCGCGTCCGCTTTTGGATCGAAATCATGCTGTAGCTTTTGTACCAGCCAATCAGTCAGTATCATTCCCCAATATTCAAATCTTAAATCATCAACATAATCGTGGGGATTTCTTCTGTGATCTACAATAGGTTTTCCAAAAGCCACATGATATTCCGTACCTTTCATTAAAGCCTGTAAAAAATATCCTCCCCAGATATCACCGTATCGCTGGATATTACCACCGGGAACGTTCCATCCCATGGGAATACATAAATACGCCGGAATCAGTTCCCTGACCACGCTTGTGTTTTGAGTATTTACAGGCGACCAGGTACTTTGCTTTAAAACCTGAACGTCTTTTCCCTTATAGGCTACACCTTCGACCTTGCCGTTCAACCAGGTTGTCGCATCGACGTCCGGATCGGAAAGCCAGAGTCCGGCTGTCACCCCGATTTTCACGGGTTTTTCCGCAGGTTCCTGAAGGTTTTGATTGGGAATTCCCCTGAGACGGAATGGAAATCCCCGGGGAAAAACCTGTCTATTCGGTTTAATTTCCAGATATTCACAAATATTATGAAACCCGGTCTCTTCGTTAATCAAACTACCGTCCCAGGTTTTACCCGTGTTTTTATGAAACCCCACCAAATCGTCTTCCGTTGGAAAATTATCATCATCGATACTAATGAGAACATCGCAGTTGTCTTCCAGTGCGTGCAGATATCCGATATTTCGCCTCGTCTCATTGTTGTAAGGAATACGTGTATAAAAATCCTTACAACGTTCTCCCCATTCATCCTGTTTTGCTATGTCGAGATAAACAGTTTCCATACCTTTGCCGGTGACTTCCTTGCAGAGTTCTCCACAAGATTCCGGAGTCTTGTTATCTCCCACTACCCATACTTTGACAGTATCTAGGTGATTAAAACCGGACAGGTTTTTCAGAAGGTCTTCCAAAACCGAAGGATGGTAGATAGTTGTAAATACAATGTGAATGGGCTTTTTCATATGAAGAACATGTTAGATTAAAGATAAATTAGATTCTGGAAAGCCAATCGTTAAACACGTCTTCCAGTGTTTGTTCTATGGTGTATTTTTGTTGCCATCCTAAAGAAAGCAACTTGGAATTGTCGCCAAGTAAAAGCGGTTCATCAGATGGTCGAAAGAGGGCAGGATCTTTAACAACATCTATCTCCAGTCCTGATATTTCAATCAGTTTATCCAGGATCCAGGATATTTTATGGGCTGAACCCGTACAAATGTTGATAGGGTCGCCGGGTTGCCCCTTTTCTATCATTTTCATCATACCGTCAACGCCATCACGAACATCGATGAAATCCCGGGCGGACTCCAAGTTTCCGACTTTAACGACAGGATCGAGTCTGCCTTTTTTTATCAGGGCCAATTGTCTTGCAAAATTCTGTATAGCGGTTGCAGGAGGATGACCGGTACCGACGTGAATAAACAATCGGGGTAAATACACCTTTAAGCCGTAGTTAAGAAAATACTGATAACCAAGATTTTCATTAGCCACTTTTGTAACACCGTAAGGTGAAATAGGTCTTAACAATCGCTCCTCAACCAGGGGGCAGTCTTCGGGCTTGATGTCTCCATATTCTGCACTGCTGCAGGCAATGACGACTTTTGCCTCCGGAGAATGATATCTACAGGCCCTAAGCACGTTCGTGGTTCCTTGAAAGTTGGTCAGATGGGTCGATTCTTCTGTTTTCCAGGAGATACCGTTAAAGGCTTGAGCCGCCATATGAATCACCAGATCGGGTTTGAAATCTATGAACAGATGATCAATGGCCTCCCGATCCAAAATATCGATTCTATGTACGTGTTTGTCGGGTTCTGCAGAAAGCCTGCTGGTAGCACTGTTCCTCGCAAGTCCGACAAAATCCCAGCCGTTCCGTTCCACTGCATTGGCAAAGTGAGATCCTATCATCCCGGTAATGCCGGTGATTAGAGTTTTCAACGATCACTCCTGATTTGAATGTTTTGATTTGATTATCAAACTAGCAGAATTAGGAATGGGTTTGGCGATACCAGTCGTATGCCACCTTCAATCCTTCCTTTAAAGATGTTTTAGCTTGCCATCCCAGCTGTTTTATCTGACTTACATCCATAACTTTCCTCGGCATACCGTCAGGTTTGCTTGGATCAAAGGTCAGTTCAACATCAATATCAACGATCTCCCGGACTGTTTCGGCAAATTCCCTGATAGTAATTTCCAATCCCGTACCAACGTTGATGTGAGAGCTCTCCGAATAGTTGTTCATCAAAAAGATGCATGCTTCCGCCAGGTCATCGACATAAAGAAACTCCCTCTTGGGCGTTCCCGAGCCCCAGATCACCACTTCTCTCAAGTTGTCACGTTTTGCCTCGTGAAAGCGCCGGATTAAAGCAGCTACAACATGCGAGTTCTCCAGATGAAAGTTATCATTGATGCCAAATAGATTGGTAGGCATTGCAGATATGTAGTTTGTGCCATATTGCTGATTATAACTCTGGCACATCTTTATCCCCGTAATTTTGGAAATGGCATAAGCTTCGTTTGTCGGTTCAAGATAATCGGAAAGCAAATATTCTTCCTTAATTGGCTGGGGACATGATCTTGGATAAATGCACGAACTACCTAAAAACAAGAGTTTTGTAACATCATTGAGATATGCATTGTGAATGACATTGGATTGTATGGACAGATTTTGATATAGAAAATCGGCCGGGTATGTGCTGTTCGCGTGGATGCCGCCAACCTTCGCCGCGGCAAGAAAAACATATTCGGGTTTCTCGTTTTTAAAAAAATCGGAAACAGCATTGAAGTTTGTTAAATCCAGTTCTGATCGGGTCTTATAAACCAGGGATTGATATCCTTCATTTTCAAGGTAGCGTAAAATAGCAGATCCCACCATTCCACGATGACCGGCAACATATATTTTTGACGTCTTTTTCATTGCTTAAGCAGGTATTAGGAGCTAAGTATAAAGTTTAAGCATATTGCATAGAATTCTGTATATCAAGTAAAGCTAGTCGAATAGTAGGTCAACATCAAGTGTTTCACCCTCATAATAAAACTCCCAAAGACCTGCCAAACGTTCATCAACATTAATAACAACTAATGTGCCGAAGTTGAAGCATGGCTGCTTATATTCTAATCTTCAAACTATCCTGACTTCGATTATGACAAACACCACCAACCCGGATACTTCATTGAGTGTCGTAGTAACAGTTTATTCCGAAACCTTTTCCCTGCAAGAGACTATCAACAGAATTTTAGCAAAGGATCGGGGCTATATTAAAGAAATCATCCTGACTGTTTCTCCCAAATCCAGTAAAGAATGTATGGATATTTGTAAAGAATTGGAAGAGACCTATCCCTTTTTAAGCCTTCATGTTCAGAAAAACAATCCCGGCGTTGGATGGGCGATCAGGGAAGGATTGGAACTAGCAACCGGAGACTACATCGCACTGCTTTCCGCGGATCTGGAAACGGAACCGGAGGCTGTGGACAGAATGTTTTCCGAAATAGAAAAAAGCCGTTGCGATTTGGTGATAGGCAACAGATGGCTCAAAGGGGGAGGGTTTGAAAATTATGATCCTATAAAACTCGTATTAAACTGGGGATTTCAATTTCTGTTTAAAATTTTATATTTAACAAGAATTGGAGACCTGACCTATGGGTTCAAAACTATAAAACGAAGTGTCGCAGAAACGATAAAATGGGAAGGCACCTTCCACGAGATCTACATTGAAACAACTGTCAAGCCCTTGAAATTAGGGTACAAGGTTTCCCAAATCCCTACCGTTTGGATAGGGCGAAAAGAGGGAGAAAGTAAAAATACGTTCTTGAAAAATTTTCGTTATGTCAGATTGGCATTGAACGTTTTATTCTCCAGTAAAAAACGCCTTACGGTTTAAAATGGTTTTTTTCTGTCAGATCCAAAAGCTAATACAAAAATCCCAATTGACCCATTATATCTATTGACACTGCAGCCATTGCATAGTTATAATTTCTGTTTAAAAGAAAATCGGTTATTTATTTGCAGATCATATTTAGGGACATATCATGTTGAACGGACTTTTAGGTAAAAAAGTAGGTATGACACAGTTTTTCACCGAAGATGGTGAACGAATACCTGTAACTGTAGTGCAATCCGGCCCGGTTACTGTGATACAGAAAAAAACAGTGGAAAAGGATGGCTACCAGGCGGTCCAAGTAGGGTTTGAAGAGGTAATAAAATCAAAGGAAAAGAATATAACAAAACCTTTGAAAGGGCATTATAAAGACCAAAAACCGACCAAGCTGCTTCGGGAGTTTAAAGTAGAGAATGTGGATGATATTCAAGTTGGTCAGACATTTGACGTTAGTGTGTTTGAAAAAGGCGAAATTGTCGATGTTTCCGGTACTTCAAAAGGTCGTGGTTTTACCGGGGTTATGAAACGACATAACTTTTCCGGCGGTCCTGCTGCCCACGGTCATAGGTTTAACAGGGGAACAGGTGCAATCGGACAAAGTGCCACTCCCGCAAAGATTTTCAAGAACAAGAAAATGCCTGGTCAACATGGAAACACCAGGTCTACGACGCAGGGTCTTGAGATCGTAGATATCAACAAGGATCTTAATGTACTCTTGATCAAAGGCGCTATCCCCGGGCCAAACGGTAGATTTGTCGAAGTTAGACGTACAACCAAAGGAAAATAATCGAATCTGCGCATCCTTAAATATGATCTGTGTGTTAGGCACAGATCAATCCCCTCCTTCTTCAATTCGCTTTCCCGATAAATTCCTACACAAAATGATGATGAAGGCTTGCATTATTGCCCAAATCTGATTTGTCGTAACTCGCCAGTTGAGCTGGATTCGCATGACCAGTGATTTTCATGATGTCGGAATCCTGAACGTTGAGTTCCTTCAAGCGGGTAACCAATGTCACGCGCAACACATGCGGAGTAGTCTTGAAAGGGATACCTGCTCTCTCGCCGGCTTTAATAAAATTTCTGTCAATTTGATTTACCGCAACAGGTCTATTGTTCCTGGTTACGAATACCAAACCGTTACGATCTTTCACGTAATCTTGTAATTCTTGTAAAACATGATCAGGATAGTTGATGACCGTTCTTTTATCTTGCCCCCTGGTTTTTGATTGCGAAAATCCAATTTGTTTATTTTCATAGTCAATGTCTGTGACTTCAAGTGCCAATACCTCAGTCTTCCTTTTACCTCCCTGCAGTATAAGCTTGGCTATCAGCGCATCCCTTTGATTGATCTTTTCCAGCTCTTGCAAAAATCTTCTTGTTTGCGTTGTATTAAGGGCATTGGTGGTAACTTTATCCCTGACTTTAAAAAAAGTTTTATTTACTCCTTCCTTATTGGCCACAGCCTTTCTTACAATGCCTTGTGTTCTCCTTTGCAGAAAGCCCGTAAAGGAAATGTATGCAGCGGCCCGGGCTTGCCTGGTAGCTTCTCTCCAGTTAGAAACCAGTTTTATCTCATCTACTATCGATTCGTGATTAACCAAGCTAAAGGCTTGTATTGACTGCATCGGATCGATAAGATTCCTTTCTGCCAGTTTTTTAAATCCAGCCAGGTAATTCACGCGTGTGTTCTCTGAAAGTCCGGCCAACCAATTTCCCAGTGCGTGCTCAACAGTTACATCTCCAAGCTGGTTCCACACGGATTCATTTTTCGCGGAACGAGCTTCTTGATAACTGATACCTTGGCTTTTTATCGTCAGACTGTTTTTGGGTTCGATTTCAAACTTCATAACAGGCCTCGCTTAGCTTCAAAAAATTGACTGACATATTCATATGTGTTTATAACCTCAATTATAGACACACTTAACAAAAAGACAAGTTTTTTTCCCGGTTGTGTCGTTTTTTGAGCCCTTATAAAAAAAACAGCTGTAAAAACGGAAAAGAACACATTTTTCTAGTTTTTGATGATTTTGCATCTGCTTGCGCAAGAATTTCATTTGTGAGCCGTTTTGATGCCTATTTATTTTTTCGGTCAGTTATCCCGACAGAAATTGCAAGAGTTTATTTATCATTATATTTTATCGACATTGTACATGACATTTAATATTATTCGAGAAAGAGAATCAGGAACTTGCCAGGTGTAGACCGCCTTGGGCAGGACGTTTCAAGTACCAAATGATTATTGACTAGACATGACAAAGCTTCATGCGCTATCAGAATATATTATCGATGCGGTTGGCCTTCATTGGGCATTGGGGCTGGCCATAGCTGTTTTCATCATTTGCTCATTGATGTTTTTGGGCATTTTGATTAAAACATTAAGGCTTTTGAAAATTAGAAAAAATCGAAATAAGTTTTATATTTCGTTAATCAATCAGGTAAAAAACAAAGTATCGAATAAGACTTGATCAATAACCAGGCTACCATTATATGAACAAACACAATTCAGTCAGTACTTATACTTTTGATGAAATTTTTGACAGTATCAGCGGATATTTTGAAACAAACCCTGGGCTGTCAAACGAGCTGGTTATTGCACGAGAGGACTATTTTCGATTGACGGGAAAACTGAACGAAACAGATACAAGCTTTACCAATAGAATGAACTCGTTTTTGTTATGGTTCACCTTTGACTGGAAGTGTAGTGACTCCCTGAAATCTCCTTTTGACCATTTCAAGCAATCTGTTTTCAAAGGAACAACCACCTCGATAAACGGTGAATTAATTACTGACATAGAGGAGCATGTTCATTCTCTTTTTGACACAAAAAAGCTGACGGACCAGTATGCAGTCGTCAAAGATTTATACGGAAAGAAGAAATACGAGATTGTTCAGCCCGATTACCTTTATGGCAGCCCCAAAGGTACTTATTTTGAGACGAGATTATTCAAAATAAATGGTCATTACAGGTTTTCCAATTATTTTATCCAACATCCTTTGGAGGTAAAGAAAGATATCCACAAAGCCTGCAAGCAATTGTTTAAAAAGGGTGACTCGATAAAACCATTTTTAATTCATCTTCACTCTTATCACACCAAGTGGGAAAGATACCGTAACATCAATATCAAAAGCATTTACCACTTTGATAAATCTATTCCGGAAGCTAAATAAATTCCGAACGAAAATCAGTTTAAATCCCACCAATAAAAGGTTTATAAGCAGCTTGGCGCATTGAGGTTCAGTGCTTTCAGCAATCAGCCCTCAGCCGGTTTTTGCTTGTCTTTGCAATGCCTTAAGCAGAAAGCTGACGGCTGACAGCACCTTAATCTCCGGGCTGAATACCGGTATCTGACACAAAGTTGGATAAAGGTTTAGCGACTTTTCGTTCAGACACTAACTAGCGGCTCTAATTTTTCATTTTCGTGGGAAAGTGAGTGTGAAGCACAATCCAAGAGGTGAATACGGGCGGGAGAGTTATTCGAGGAATTTTTTCGAGTCGAAGCAAGTCTCTATAAAAAAATCTCCGGCGGCTGTCTTAAATGGGATGACAATTGTTCGCTCATTTACGGTATGTACAAGTTTGTGTTCGTTTCCTTTAGCAATTTTCGGAATCCCGGCTGAAAATGAAAATCCAAGTTTTACCAGCTGGCGCCTGGCATCGCCGCTTATCATGTTAACCAGTTCACCAACCATATCGGCAACCTCATCATCCAATTCTTCATAAACTTCTCCCAACATACCGGAAGCAATTTTTAGAATACACTTGGTTTCAAAGCTAAGACCAATACTCCCATTGCACTCACCGGTCAGCTCTATCACGGAAGATATATTACCCAGGGCTGTTTGATTTGATTCTTCCTTAAGATATGGTTTTAAAGGTTTCGACTCAAGACTAGCCATAGTACTTAACACTTTACGAGTGGCATTGATGAACGGCTGGATATATTCAATCTTCATACAGGTATTAATTTTTTTATGTCAGTGTATTAAGAAGCACAAATTGACGGGAGAGATGATTTGCCAATGTATCTTTCATGCTTCTTCTGCTGGTCTGCCACATTAAGCATTAATAGATGTGTTACATGTTGTCTAGCTATTTATAAAGCATAAGGCCACAAAGCACGGATTTGCGATCTTTTATCAATGCAAAGCGTCTACCGTACTACCGTATTGAGCATTATACTCCTTTTCCACCAACTGCAAATGCTTGTTGATATCGATTATCAATGCCACCGTACCATCTGCCATAATAGTGGCGCCTGAAATGGTGTCTATATCTTTGTAAACCCGGCTTAAGTTTTTAATAACTGTTTGATGTTGACCCACAACCTTGTCTACAACGAAACCTACCCGATGTCCTTCAATTTCAGTGATTACGACTTGTTCGATAGGGAGTCTTTGTTTGCAGATGTTAAACTGTTCCCTAAGTCTGACGTAAGGTACAATCTGACCGCGAACATTGGTTACGTTTCTGCCGTGTGCATGTTTGATATCCTGCTCAGTGAGTTCAATACATTCTTCTACAAAAGCCAGGGGGATGACATAAAATTCATCATGTACCTTGACGAGTAAACCATCGATTATCGCCAGTGTTAAAGGCAGTTTCACTGTAATTGTAGTTCCGACTCCAATAACGCTGTCTATATCAACGACTCCCCTGAGGTTTTCAATGGCTTTTTTCACCACATCCATGCCAACACCTCGGCCTGAAACGTTGGATACCTCTTTTGCAGTTGAAAATCCGGGTTCGAAGATTAAAAAAAGGCAATCTTTATCGGATAATTTTGATTCCTTGGTAATAAGACCCTTATCAATGGCTTTTTGTCGGATACTTGCCGGATCCATTCCGTAGCCGTCATCAACAATTTTGATTAATACCTGGGCACCGGAATAAGAAGCTGAAAGCTCGATCTTACCCTGGCTGGGTTTTCCGGCAGCAATTCTTTCCTCGGGAGACTCGATACCGTGATCTGCAGCATTTCTTAACAGGTGCACCAGGGGATCATTCAGTTGTTCGATTACATTTTTATCCAGCTCTGTTTCTTCTCCATTGGTTAACAGAACGATATCTTTTTCCAACTCAGTAGAAAGATCTCTAACCAATCGCTTAAATCTATTGAATGTTGTGCCGAATGTCAGCATCCGCACACTCATGGTACTATCCCTTAGCTCTGCGGTAAGCCTTTCTACCTCTTCAGCAATAGAAAGCACCGTTGAATCCTCCTTTTCGACAGCAATTTGACTCAGTCTGGCTTGGGCTGTAACCAACTCACCGACTAAATCCACTAACTTATCGAGTTTAGTTGAAGCGACACGTATACTGGATACCGAGTCGGTTTTTCGTCGTTTTTCCCTGGTCTCCCTTACGATTTTTTGTTCCTCCAAGGCGGATTCCACCTGACTGGGTTGCACCAACCCTTCATTTTGCAATTGTTTACCAAGTAACACTTTGTTTTTAATTACCTTTTGCAGCTCTTCATGTGAGATGTCGCCCCGGTCAATTAGAATCTCTCCCAGCTTTTTATAACTGTCTTCCAAATCCAACCCGCTATCCGTATCGACTAAATCGATTTGAATATCACAAGAGTCATCCAGGAAGATAAACACGTCCTGAATTTCGTTTTTGGATTCCCGAGTACTAAGAATAATATCCCACCAGGTATAGCAAGCTTCAGGATCAAGTTGTTCCAGTTCTGTGATGTTACCGGCATGGGCTATAGCTTTGCACTCTCCCAGCTCTTTAAGTTCATTTAAAATGAGAAGAGGATTGGTCCCCGTAGCGAAAATTCCGGAAGTGGGTTTAAATCTAATTCTAAATATTGAGAGCTCAGGCTTTTGTGTTGTTTCCGGCTCTTTTTCATAATGATGTGCCTCTTCCGTGACTTTTATCTCTTGGTTTGATTCAGGTAAAATATTGAGAAAGGCATCCGTTATTTCTTTTCTTGTTTCCCGGTCTTCCGGTAATGGGTTTTCAGATTCATTTAACAACTTGCCGATCTGATCATGAGCCTCCAAGGCAAGGGCAACCAAATCTTTTGTAATTTCAATCGACCCTTCCCTGATACAATCGAATACTGTTTCGATATTATGTGTAAAATCTACAATATCCTCGAATCCGAACATACCAGCTGACCCCTTAATGGTATGCATGGCTCTAAAAGCGCTGTCTAGCAGGTCTTGATCAGAGGGATTGTTTTCCAACTCCAGCAATGCTTCTTCTAACTCAGCAAGTCTTTCCCAAGCCTCTTCTTTAAAAGCCAGTACATGTCGGTTTTCTTCTGCTTTCTTACCTGTACGCTGATTTTCAGGAGATTCCATTGGTATCCTATAGTTGGTTACAATTGAACGGCATATCAAGCTGCTAATTCTTTGTTATTATGGAAATTATCCCAGAACTTTTTTAATAACACCTACCAGTTGCTCAGGTTTGAATGGCTTGACTATCCATCCTGTTGCCCCGGCTTGCTTACCCTGCTGTTTCTTTTCTTCCTGGGATTCGGTTGTCAGGAAAATTATGGGAATAAACTTAAAACTTGGATTGGCCCTTAGTTGTTTTATCAGTTCAATCCCGTCCATATTGGGCATGTTTAGGTCAGTCAACACCATGTCTACCGGTTGTTGTTGAAGTTTTGCCAAAGCTTCGACACCATCCTCGGCTTCACTGACTTCGTATCCTTCATTTTTGAGAGTAAAACTCACCATTTGTCTTACACTCGCTGAATCGTCCACAGTCATTATTTTTTTACCCATACATCTCCTTTTGCTTTAGTCATGTTCAGTTTAGGAGGAGTTCAAATAAATGAACAATAATCCGTTTCATCTGGCAAGTAAAACAACTTCGTCCGATATGGATTGCAGAGGCAGCACATGATCAACACCTCCCAGCTTAATGGCTTCATTGGGCATTCCGAAAACCACGCATGTTGCTTCATTTTGAGCGATGGTTTTAGCCCCTTGATGCTTCATTTCCATCATTCCTTTTGCACCGTCATCACCCATTCCTGTCATAATTACCCCAATCACATTCTTTCCTGCATACCGGGAAGCAGATCGAAATAAAACATCGACTGAGGGTCTGTGTCTACTGACTAGGGGGCCATCCTTAACCTGAACATAGTATCTTGCACCACTACGTTTTAATAAAGTATGTTTGTTCCCCGGGGCAATCAGAACTCTTCCGGAGACAACGGTGTCATTGTCTTCGGCTTCCTTTACCGTGACTCTGCAGAGAGAATCCAGTCTTTTGGCAAAAGCTGAGGTGAAATTTTCAGGCATATGTTGCACTATTACAGTTCCCGGGGCGTCCAAGGGAAGTCCTTCAAGAAAAATCTTTAAAGCCTCGGTGCCTCCCGTTGACGCTCCTACTACCACTACTTTTTCAGTGGTTTGAATCATTGCCTTGGAACTTGCCTTGGGAAGAACTACATCGGCTGTCAGTTTCTTTGAAGGTTTGATCCCTGCTACGGGTTTGATTTTCTTCTTTTTGACATTTGCCTGAGCTGCAGCCTTTATTGAATCACAGATTAGTATCTTCGCTTCTTCCAAATACTGCTTTGCACCAATGTTCGGCTTATGAATTACATCTATGGCACCATATTCGAGTGCTTTAACGGCTGTTTCCGAGCCTTTTTCCGTCAAACTGGAGCAGATAACGACCGGAATTGGATATTGTACCATCAGTTTCTTTAAAAAGGTAATGCCATCCATTCGTGGCATTTCCACATCTAGAGTGATGACATCCGGAACTTCCTTGGTCATTTTGCGAGCTGCAACAAAAGGATCTTGTGCTGTCGCTATGACGGAAAGCTGTTTATCCGATGCGATTATTTTTTCCATGGTCTGTCTGACAACAGCGGAATCATCAATAATCATTACTTTGATTTTCTTCATAGCAATTTTAGTGATACCAATAAGTTAGGCTAATTTCAAATAGTCTGTTTGATTATTTTGTTTTGGCATAGACAGTTGGAAATACCTGTTTTAGAGGGAGCTCAATTCCTTGAATCGTTTCCGAATGCCCCTGGAGAAAAAAGCCGCCGGGAATCAGGTTTCGAATAATTCGGTTTAAGATAACTTCTTGGGTTTGTTTATCAAAATAGATAATTACGTTTCTACAAAATATAATATCCATTTTATCTTTGATACCATATTCCCTATCCATAAAATTTAGTCGCCCGAATTGAATTAGTTCTCTTATTTCAGGAGCGATTTTAACTAATTTCTTTTCACCTGATTTACTTTTTAACAGGTATTTTTTTTTAATGCTGTAAGGAATTGGAACAGCCCTGATTTCATGATAAATTGCTCTTTGTGCAACTCGTAACACTTCAACTGATATATCAGTCGCTAGTATTGACAGCCGAATATTATGCAGTCCTTTGGTTTCCAAATAGTCCTTAATTACCATCGCTATCGTATACGGCTCTTCTCCGGTTGAACAACCGGCACTCCATATACGCAGGGTATCAAACTCCTTTTTCTTATTTTTTAATAAATTCGGTAGTATTTGATCGGTTAAATACTCAAAGTGTTCATTTTCTCTAAAAAAATCTGTTTTATTTGTTGTTATCTTGTCGATAAAGTGTGGAAGTTCTTCTTCCATGCCCTCCGGACTGAAAAGATAGTCACAATATTCTTTAAATGATTTAATATCCAGTTTTCGAAGTCTTTTTTGCAACCGGCTTTCCAGAAGGGTTTTTTTTACTTCCGGCATTTTAATGCCGTATTCATTTTGGATGAAATCACTAAGTCTGTTGAAGTCTTTTTGAAGTATTGAAACGATTTGCATAAAAAATATATTTTTTGGGTTACTTATTTTTATTCCATAGTTCAACTTCAGGAGTTAAATTCCATTTTTTTTGTTTGGTAGCTTTCCAGTAATTACTATCCCTATTGGCAATTTTTGTTGTATCTGATTTACCTATTTTCCTTACATAGACCGTGTAATCATTTCCGTGAAATAAAATAACCCGACCGTGATTTCCACCCAGGTCAGATGCTACCAAGGGTATTTTTTCCGTTTCCAGGAATTCTTTAATAAATCGAATATTCAGATCCCCAACATTATATTGAACCACAAAATCCTTGGCATAGTTCAAAACATTGCCACCGCCGAATGCTTTTGCCCGGATGTTATTTTTTACGGCTCCCAGTTTAAGCATACCGTTGATAACCAGTTCCATGGCATTAATCCCGTACCTCCCTGATTCTGTTGTTATTAGTGAGCCTTCGGATATTTTCCTTTCGCTACTAAGCAAAAAGTGATTCATCCCCATAACTCGATGAATAGGGTCAAACAAGCAGGCTGCCACACAGGAACCCAGCAACGTTTTCATTACAATACGTTGGTCTGTTACATAATACTCACCAGGGTTGAGGATATAGTTTGAAATCCTAGTTTTATTAACTATCCTCATGAAATCTCGGATATTTAGGTACCTGATTTTGGCTCACATTCATTTATTCTCGCTCAAACCACTGTGTTAGCTATCGTGCGGATTTTTGCATTACCATAAGGATTTATCGGAAACAAGATGCTCAAGTATCAGGCGAACGCCTCACCAAAGCATAACCACTCAACCTTTTCAAATCCGGCATCAAAAACAGCATTACGGAAAACATTAGGGCATTCCCCTTTCAAGTCCAGTTTTTTATTTTTGGCAACAGCTGATTTACAGGCTGCATAGAAAATCTGGATACTGGAAAGGTCAAAAATATTAACTAATTCAAAATCAAGGTTGCAAACATCTACTTTTGACAATGCTTCCAAGACAGTCTCTTTGATTGATATTGCATCCTGAATCGTTAAATCACCGGAAAATCTGAGTGTACCCACATTTTTCTTGCCGCTTTTTTCTATCACTAATTCAGACTCAAATCTTTGAAAATCCAAAGTTGCCTCCCGATAACACTGATCACGGATATTGTTTGATAAAGGAAAAGCTAGTTTCCAGGGGTTATTTTACAATCAGTTTATTTTGCCATATTAGATCTATTTTATCTTACTAATGGCCTGATTACAATATTAAATTAAAATGAGGGAAATCTTCCGGACGATATCCTTGTTAAACAAACAAGCATAGAAAGACCTTGGTTATTGCTCCGGAATAGTATATTTGGGAGTTGTATTGTTACGTGGATTTGGTGAAACCCAGAGTGGATGTGAAGCTGACGCCTAGTCAGGCTAAGAGAGCTGAGAGAGAGGAATGGCGTCAGGATTTTTTCTTGGATTTTAATTCTCTTTTTTGCTTGTAGAGGCGAATTATGTCAAACAGGAGCTCTTTGTCTTCCCCAAGTTCTTTGAAGAAAAGCTCATGAGCCCTTAGCTTCTTTTGGATTGTTTCAATATTTATTTCATGTTTAAGAGTCTGAAGCTGCTCTTGGAGGCTTTCAAGACTTATTGTTTCCGGATCTTTTTTTTCTTCAATTTCTGTCACGTCGTCAAGTTCTTGCACTCTCCTGTGACGCTCACGCATTTTGTCCCGTTTTTTGATAAAATCTTCTCGCTTTTTTTCGTCTTGCGACATGGATGACTCCTCAAATATCCAATGAATCGCTCAATTTATAATAAAAGAGCGGCCAGTTCCTTTTAATGTCTGATATTTGTACATTGCATGGAAATATATCACTCAAGAAACTTTTTTGAATCGAAACAAGTCTCAATAAAAAAGTCGCCATGAGCGGTTTGAAAGGGAATAACTATAACCCTATCTTTCACCGAGTGTATTAGTTCATGGTCTTCACCTAACGTTGTAACAGGAATTCCGGCTGAGAAATGGAAACCGAGTTTTACCAGCTCTTGTCTTGCATCCCCGCTAACCATATTGACAATTTCCCCAACCATATCGACAATTTCATCCGTAAGACCGTCGTATTCCTCGCTAAACATTTGATACGCAACCTGAAGAATAGCCTTCGTCGAAAAGCTGATACCAATGCTTCCCTGGCATTCACCACTGACAGAGATAACCGAAGATATATCTGCCAGTCCTTTGGTATCACCAATCTCCTTTAAATATGGCTTCATCGGCTTTGAATCCATATAAGCCATCATTTTAAGGACCTTCCTGGTCGCAAATATAAAGGGATTGAGATATTCAACTTTCATGGAATGTAATAGCTTGTTTTTATTGCTTTATATGTACGCTCAGCATTGAATTATCTGATTTTATAACCACTTGATTTGCAATATAGTATACCGAGCAATGCCTTTAGTAAAGTAGTTCGATTGGAAATTTATTGATTTCATTAAAGATGAACATTGAAGTTAGGGGTTTTTGCAAATCAATCCCATGATTAATCTTGCATGACATTCGGTTTGTAGGGTTGTTACATATCACAGCTCTTCGCAGCCCTGTTTACATTTTACCTGAGACGCCCGATAATGAAAAGAGAAAGACAATCCGGTCTTATTGACAAACAAATGATACATTGATGTTATGAATGATTCTAACCGGGTCAATCACTGGGTTGACCTACATACTCACACAGACCGATCGGATGGCACATTTAGTCCACAGGAGCTGGTAACACTGGCTGAGAAAAAAGGCATTTTAACCATTTCAATTACGGATCATGATACTGTAGCAGGGGTGGAGGCAGCCAAAAGCCACATTGAAGACCGGCATCTCAAGGTCCGCATGATTAAAGGTGTCGAGCTCAGTGCCAAGTCGACAAAAGGAGTATTACATATCCTGGGGTACAATATAGACATCCATCACCAACCGCTGCTCGACAGCCTGGAAAAAGTTCGAAAAATCAGGGCAAGAAGGAATAATGATATCGTAAGCAAACTCGCTACTCTTGGTATCAGTATTAGTGAAGGAGACCTCGAGGGGGTATCTATAGACAACGAAAGCCCTGGTCGTCCTCATATTGCGAGAGTGTTGGTGGACAAACATATTGTAGATAGCATCGATCAGGCTTTTGATGAGTACCTGGGTAAAAACAAGAAAGCGTATGTGCCTAAAAAGCTGTATACCGCAGAGGAAGCAATTTCACTAATTCATGATGCCGGAGGAGTTGCCATTGTTGCCCACCCTGCTTCTCTGGACAGGGAGGGTGACGAATTTGAAGACTATTTACAGTCACTGGTTGGATATGGATTAAATGGAATTGAAGTTTATGCACCGCTCCATAATCAGGTTCAGATAGATACCTATTTAAGTTTGGCAAAAAAATACAATTTAATGATTTCTGCAGGTTCCGATTTTCATGGAACCAATAAACCGTCTATTGACCTGGGAATCTGCACAAACGGGGAAAAGATAGCTTCAAGCAAAGTTTCATCAAGCCTGACTTCAGACATTCATTGTGATAACCATATCGCTTTCCGGTAAATCCACAGCCATGTTTAATGAACTCCGTGCGACCCCTAAAAGATAAACATTTTAACCGATCGACAGTTGATTTACTGGTGGTCTCAGATATCCACGGTCGTCTTATTTCGACCGGACAAAAAGGCGACGAAAACTACCAGGTAGGATTGGACCGCTTTGCCGGGTATTTGGCACAAACCAGGGAAGCAAATCCGTATGTTTTTGTTATCAATAATGGAGATGCCATCCAGGGCAATCCTATTGTGGATTTGCATAGCTTCCAAACTCAAAACAGCCGTGATAAAGAGCATCCGCTGAATATTGTTCAAAACTACCTAAACGTTGACTGCTTTGTGCCGGGAAATCATGAGTTTAATTTCGGTATTGATTACCTAAAGCAGGTCCATACTGGTTCAAACGCAACCTGGCTGTCAGCCAATATCTATTATCAAAACTCCGATGAACTAGTCTTCGAACCCTATAAGATATTCCGGTTTGGCGATTTTAACATCGGTGTTATCGGAGTCGTGACTGATTTTGTCGTCAAATGGGAAAGCAAAAAAAATATTTCAGGTCTGGAATTTCGTAATGTGGTGGAAGCGTGTAAAAAGTATATTCCGGTCGTAAGAAGCAAGTGCGATTTTTTAATCGTATCCTACCACGGCGGACTTAAATTCAACCCTGAAAACAAAGAAATTTGGAGTATTGGGGAAACAAGCGAAAACCAGGGGATAGATATTTGGGATTGTAGTGATGATATCGATTTGTTAATAACGGGACACCAACATCGCAAGCTGTTATTCAAACCCCGCCAAGCGAATAAGGCTGTTCTGCTACAACCATCCTGCTTTTCCAGGCATTGGGCACATATCAGGCTAACTAAATCTTCACCTGATAATGTCGGCAAAAAGCCAGAAATCGATTTAACCCCCGGAATTATTAACGCTGAAGAATTCGATCCCGATGGGAATGTTAAACAATTGCTTTTTCACCATCATGCCAAAATTGAAAAGATTTTAACCACTCCCGTGGGAAGGGTTGATAAAAGCTTTTTAATTCAAGATCCCATGCAGGATGTTTGGTTACGTAAACACCCTTTGATTCAATGGATAAATCGCTTAATGTGTCGTTGTGCAAACGTGGAAATATCAGCTATTCCCTTGCTTAACCCCAAACTTAAGGGGCTTTCTGGAGATGTAACTATTAAGGACATACTGTCATTTTTTTTCTTTCAGGACACTGTGTGCACAATCGAAGTAACGGGTAAAGCCTTGAAACAAGCTTTGGAAAAAGCCGCAGGGTTTTTTCTGTTGGAACCGGGGATAAATGGTGAACATACCATATCAATTAATCCGAATTGGCGTAAAGCAAGGGTTTTAAGCTATAATTACGATATGTGGGAAGGCATCGAATATGAATTTGATATTCGCAAACCCATCGGTAATCGCTTAACATTTGTTAATCGAAAGGGGATGCCAATCGACAACGGTGAGAACTTGACAATCGCAGTAACCTCCTATCGATCCGGTGGAGCCTTTTATGATATGTTTTCGCCTGAATTAATTATCAATGAGTTTCCCGATAGAATAACTGATTTAATGATTCGTGATTTACGGGAAAACAAGCACCTCTCCATTACCCCGGAGCAAAATTTTAATATTATTTATTAACAGAGACTTAAAAAGATAACTCTAACATGTCATCGATCATACAAACGGTTTCATACGAAAAAGAGGATGCCCGTCAGTTGGAAGAGAAACTGGGCGAATTACTGGGTGTACACAAATTGACCGTTACGCTCTCTGAAGGAATCACTATTGAAGGTATAGTCTCCGAAGTAGGAAAAGACTATATTGTAATGATTGAAGGGAGCCACGATACTGTTGTCCCCCTATCAAAAATACTTTTTTTCCGATACGACAGGTAAGAAACAGATCGCGACTAACAGCCGGCAACTGCCTTGACAACTAAATGGCGGTTTGTCCGCCGTCGACCACTAGAGTTTGACCGGTAATAAAGCCGGCTGCTTCCGAGGCAAGAAATAGTGTTGGATGGACGATATCAATCGGGTCGGCAATCCTTTTGGCCGGAATCCCCTTGCAAATCTCCTGATAAAGCTCATCATTCGACCAAAATGGTTTACTGAAATTTGTTCTGACCATACCCGGCGCAACGGTGTTCACCTGAATATTCATCGGTGCCAGTTCGGACGCCAGGACTTTAGTCATCATTTCAATTCCGGCTTTGGCTATGCCGTACACCCCCATACCGGGAGCAGCCCTCGACCCGGCAATTGAGGATATATTGACAATTTTCCCGCTGCCTTGTTCTTTCATGACCCTGGCTGCCATTCTGGAGCAAAGAAAAGTTCCGTTTAAATTGGAATCGATTATTTTCTGCCACAATAACAGTTCTGTTTCAGCTACTGATGCAGTCAGCAGGTTCATACCTACATTGTTGATCAAAATATCGAGTTTTGAAAAAGACTCCGAAACTTGTTTAAAAAGTTGTTCGACCTGCTCTTCTTTTGCAATATGCGCTTGTATGGGTAAAAGGTTTTCATTCTTACCAAGCTCCTTGACCGCTGCTTCCAGCCCTTCCGCTTTTCTGGCACATATGACAACCTTAGCGTTTTCCTTAAGCAGATATTTGGCAACCTCAAGTCCAATTCCTCGACTTCCTCCGGTTACAAGAGCAACTTTTCCTTCAAGATTATAAGAGATCTCAGCCATTGCTTTCCATAGAATCAAGTTTTTGAAATAGAACTATTATCCCT
The DNA here is from genome assembly GCA_028280735.1 of SAR324 cluster bacterium. Lineage (GTDB taxonomy): Bacteria > SAR324 > SAR324 > XYD2-FULL-50-16 > XYD2-FULL-50-16 > JAHJTV01. Next base: position 65,919 of record JANQLH010000305.1, read on the forward strand.
CCGTGTCCGAACTCCCTGAACTGGTATCGATGAGACAATAGAAGTTTATACCTGTGAAGTACTGAATAGTCTACTTCCTTCATTTCTTCCTGCCACCTTTCTCCCTTCCACAAAAGAAAATAACCATTGGGTTTGAGTAGGTGTTCACCAAAGTACAATATGTTCTTTATTTGATCAAACGCTCTTGATATAATGACGTCATACGCCATTTTATTTTCCGGTATCTCAATTAGGTCCTGTAATCTTGTTTGTACGGGATGGACGTTCTCAATTGATAATTGACGGACAACCTGCTGTTGAAACGCTATCTTCTTCCCGGCTTTATCAACGGAAACAAGATCCATGTCAGGTTGACAAATTGCCAATATGATTCCGGGAATTCCTGCTCCGGATCCGAAATCTATAACTTTTCCCTTGGTAAACTCTTTGAGGTGTTTCAAGCTCTCAATATTGAGGACTACTAAGGAATCGAGCAGGTGTTTGACAATTGCTGCGTTTCTCTCCCGAATTGCTGTGAGATTTATTTTTTTGTTCCAAAAGAGTAATAAATCTAAATATTGTTCCAATTGAACCAGTACAGTTTCCGAAAGCCTTAAATTTGGGAACTCTTTTTCGATTTCACCTGCAATTTGGACTGTTTTTCGCATATCCCTCGCTGAAAATGACTAAACTCTAGGTATAATAATGCATTGGGCCCAACATCTATCATTCAATAATAAAGTTACTATTCTTCCCAATGCATGTGGTCTAAAGGCAGCATAGAACATGAGGCCCAATAATAACAACCGCAAATAAAATAACAATTTAGTTAGGACAGGAGCCGGTAATGGCAAAAGAGGCAGCAGAAGAATTTGACCTTGACGGACTAGGAGACTTGGATCTTGAAGGAGATCTTGACTTGGATTTGGCAGATTCCGACCTGGATCTTGCTGATGGAGGTGAGTCTGCTGGTGATGACAGTAGTGATGACATGTTGGACGATTTTGATCTGGATGCCGGCGCTGATTTTGACCTGGGAGATGCCACGGGAGGAGACCCTTCTGTTACAAGTCTTGATCTTGATGGAGATTTGGATTTAGGTGATGATTTGGATCTTGGTGGAGATGCGGATATGGATAGCTCTTTAACCATGGAAAGTATTGATCCTGGAGATATCGAAATATCCGATGAAGTAGGCTCTGAAGATATACTGCCCGATTCTACCGGGGATGATGACTTGGGAGACCTGGATCTCGATATGGGTGATGAAGAGATGGGAATGGATCTCGATATGGATGATCTTGGAGATACAGCCGGTGATGACTTGGGATTGGATCCGGATTCCGGAAGTGACGATATGGAACTCTCCTTGGAAGATACCGATTTGGGAAGCGGTGAGAGTGATGATTTAGATGATTTCGACCTTGATACCTTAAGCGATACCGCAGGTGAAGATGAAAGTGACGGTCTCAGCCTCGATCTGGATGTTGATGAAGCAGGATTGGATCTCGATGTTTCTGATGATTCTCCAGAGCAAACCGAGCTTGATTTGGGAGAAACGCCGGGGCTGGAAGACGAGTTGGATACAGACCTTGGTGATTTGGTTGATGATTCCAGTCTCGATCTCGAATTATCCGATTCTGATCTGGCAGGTGATTCCGGAACAGATGAACCGGATTTGGATTTAGACCTTGCCGAATCTGAAGAAAGTATGAACTTACCTGAGCCGGAGTTATCACTGGATGACGATACGGCTTTGGAGGTCGAGGAATCCGCAGACTCCGACCTTTCCGGCAATCAATTGGACCTTACCTCCCTAGAAGATGAATTGGGATTGGATGAATCTCAGTTGGCTCCTGCTCCGGAAATAGAAGAGATCAAGGATGTGGAATCAGACGCCGAACTCGAAAGGGAACTGGCCAGTTTGGCAGATGGTGTTACAACCATCGATAAACCTGTGTCAAAGGCAGCAGATGCTGCAACAGCGGAAGAAAAAAGCCTGGAATTGGACGATTCCATGGTTGTAAAAGACCTGGACCCGGAACCGGAGTCCGATGGTCTTGACATCTCTGAATTGGATAGCGGCGATGACGTACCCAGTTTTATGAAATCCGGGGAAGAGGATTCTGAGCTTGAGGGAAGCCTTGAAGATGATATTTCATTGGATACAGGGCTTGATGATGATATATCCCTCGAAAGTGGTCTTGATGAAGAGATATCCATCCCTGAAGAGCATGATGACGATATTTCACTGGATGGGGATTTGGCTGATGATCTTCCTTTGGAACAGGATGCGGAAGACGATATCAACCTTATGGCTGATTTGGACGAAGAGCTTCCGCTGGATGAAGACCTTTCACTGGAAGAAGATTTGCCCGGGGAAGAGCTTGGCGAAGAATTAAGTCTTGAGCCGGATGGAGACGATGATTTTTCACTGGACAGCAGCAACGGAGACGATATCGATTTGGAAGCGGGTTTGCAACTTGATTTGGAAGAAGAGGAAGAAGTGCTTGAATTGGAAGGAATGGATACCTCTGAAGATTTAGACCTATCGGAAGAAGTCTTTGGAAAAGACGATTCAACGATAGGTGACATAGAGATAGAAGAATCTCCGGCCGACGACACTGTAAGCGGCATCGACGATATGGATTTGGGAGTACCGGATTTTTCTTCCGACGAGGATTCCTTGGGTATTCCTGAAATCGAAGAGGAGGATGAAGAAGTTCTGGAGCTTCCATCTGACGACGACGAAATGGTAGTTCAAATTCCCGAATCGGATGTCTCCATAGATATTTCACATCCTTCCGCAGCATCATTCGAGGAACCAAAAACGTTTGTAGCCCGTCAAACAGCAGCGGATACCGGAACCCCAGCAAGCACGCAATCGTTGGTCGGGCAAGATTTATTATTGAACCTGAAACATGAACTAACCGTAGAGATAGGCAAAACAAGCCTTCGAGGCCAGGAAATAACCGAACTGTCTTTTGGATCGGTTATCGAACTGGATAAAAAAGTCGGAGATCCCGTGGATATCGTACTGGGAGATAAACACATCGCTAAGGGAGAAGTTGTCCAAATCAATGAAGAACAATTGGGAGTGAGAATTACCGGAATCAATTTTTAACACAACGAAGCCTTTAATAATCAGAATCGGGCAATCATGAAAGAACAAAGCATAAAACCATACGATATTACCAATGGTGAAAAAATCAGTTATGGTTATTATTCTGCAATGGATGTAGTATTTCAGAAGTTTATGAATAAGCTGGAAATCTTCATGTACGACGAGTTCAATCTAACCTTTTCTTTTGATTTCAAGATTTCATCCGGAAAACGATTCAACCACTACCTGGAAGAACTTGCCCAGCCTTCTCCAATATTTGTTTTTAGTCTTAATCCGCTGATGAGGGATTCGCTTTTTCATACGGACAACAGGTTTATAAACTTGATTCTGGCCAAAGAGAAACTGTTTAAGGAAGGGAAAGTTGGGCTGCATAACGGTTTTTCTCTGGAGAATAACAATAGTAAAGAGGTAAAAAAAGTTGTCGGAAAGATAGTAAAACTGTTTGAAAGTTGTTGGTCAAAAGTACATCAAGTTGAGTGCAGACTGAAAAGTGTTGTTTCAAACAGGATAAAAGCGAAGGTTATGGATAGTACAGAATCGTGTGTTAACGTTTCTTTGCAAATGAAACAAAACGACTTTGTATCCAACTGGGATTTTTGCTTTTCAACCTATCAGTTGGATCGAATCATGGAAAAGAGGGGAGCTAAAGGATTGTTGGCAGCAAGCGGCCTTCAAAACCACGATGAAAGAATCAAACAATATTTTACGAACCTGGTTCTCGAACAGTCTAAATACGAACTAAAAGGCATTCTGGGTTCGATTAATCTTACATCAAAGGATTTGCTGGAATCATATCAAAAAAAATCGATCATTCCCATCCAAAGCGTTGTTAAAAACCATGCGCAAATCCAGTTAAACAATATCCCCGTTCTAGCTGCCGACATCGGAGAAACCGACGGTCAGATCTCATTAAAGATCGAAGACAGTTACAATAATGCGGCAACTGAAGTAAAAAAGTCTAAAAAAAGCTTTTCCAAGCTGACATTTGGCAAAAAATGATTCGTGTAAGGCCTTCACAACAGCGTTTGCAATAACACAATTGACACCTGCCTGCCTTGGTTGTAACAATAGCGTCTAACTCTTGACGGTTTTTCATTGAAGAGAATCTATCCTGCCGGAATAGCCAGATCTCCCTGTAAAGCCCATCATACTGAAATCTACAATCACCTTGAAATTTCCTGAACATGCGTTGTTTACTAGTCAATCCATTTTGCCCAATCACCGAGGGCCCCACTCCACCTTTAGGTATCTCATTTTTGGGCGCTGTCCTGGAACAGGCAGGATATGAAACCCAAATAATCGATTTTTCTGTTTTTCCCTATTCTTACGACATATTACACCAGCGTTTACAACAGTTTAAGCCTGATCTGCTGGGAGTCACATCCGTTACCATGACCTTCAACGCTGCGATTCAGGTCGTAGAGGATGCAAAAAAGATCAAACCGGACTTACTGACCTTAATGGGTGGCCCTCATGTCTCATTTTGTGCACATGAGACGCTTTCCGCATTCCCATCACTTGACCTCATCGTAATCGGCGAAGGAGAGCAAACCATCGTTGAAGTCGCACATCAAGCACTTAATGGCAGGAACTGGTCACAAATAAAAGGATTGGCTTACAGGGACAACAACAAGATCAAAATAAATGAAAAAAGAGACTATCTGGATGTAAACACTTTGCCTCTTCCGGCCAGACATTTACTGCCTCTCGGGAGATATAGAGCGTTACACACCCCAATCAGCATTACAACAAGCAGGGGTTGCCCTTATCGCTGCATATTTTGCGTCGGACGCAAAATGGTTGGTGCAAGGGTTCGTTACCGTGATCCCATGGCTGTTTGTAATGAGCTGGAACTTCTTTCAAAACTAAACTTTCCTCAGATCAATATATCGGATGATCTTTTCACAGCCAAAACTGCCCATTGTCTTGCGATTTGTGATGAGATAATCAGAAGAAAGCTCAACATTACCTGGTCATCGTTCGCCAGGGTAGATACGGTTTCTTCTGATCTTTTAAGGAAGATGAAGGAAGCAGGTTGCAGTACGATTAGTTTTGGAGTTGAAAGTGCTAACCGAGAAATATTAAAAACAATTAAAAAAGGCATTACCCTGGAGAAAGTTGAACGGGCAATAAAAATGTGCTCCGAAGCAGGCATACAACCCCATGTGTCATTTATTCTCGGATTACCCGGAGAATCTCCGGCGAGTTTGAGAGAAACCCAAAAATATGGAGACACAATTGAAAAACTAGGGGGTATGTACGGGTTTCATTTGCTCGCTCCATTCCCTGGAACTGCCGTGCGAGATGAAAACGAACAATACGATCTGTCGATTCTGACAGATAACTGGGACGAATATCACGCTAATCACGCCATTGTAGAAACTGACTCTGTTGATAAACACACTTTAAATGCCATAGCAGATGAATGGGATGTTGAGACCAAGAAACAATTGGAAGAGATCCGTATCAAGATGAAAAAAGGGGTGGCTACAAAAGAAGAGGCGTGGAAAATCGATAATCTGGAACGCTTTCTATTTATTTATCAACTAATGATGGAGAGAATTATTGAAGACTATGGTACCTGGGAACTGGGAAAAGCTGACTGCAGTAGAGAACAGGCTATCCAGGGTTTAGCGGAAAGAATTCATGAAAAAATGAAACAACCTCTTTCAAGAACTAAAGAAATCCTGGAATATGCCGTGGGTAGGGAAAGTATATTTTATTCAACCAATGGTACCCGTGTAAAATGGGAATGGCGAAACTACCTGTGACTGTTAATTCACGTAGTCCCTTGAGCGTTGTGCGTTTACCGATTTAATGGAGTTTAAACGACTGATAATTTTATCAAGCTGTTCGGAATTATCCACTAGAATCTTCAATTCCTGTTGGCTTCGATTATCAATCCGCTTCATGTTGTTTTCCAGCAAATCAACTTTAGCAGCAACCAAAACCTTCATAATCATAAGATTGGTCTTGATAAGATTATCGAAGCTAAGCTTCAGTTTCACCGGTAGTTTTTCTGCCGCAGATCTCAACCATTGAACATCAATCAGCCTTTCCGGATCATAACTCTGCGTTTTTATATTCTCGCAACTCTTTAAATGTACCGATACACCTTGCCCCTGGGTGATCAAACCAACTATATCATCCCCTTTCACCGGATTACAGCAGTTGGCATACTTGACCATCATGTTGTCGATGCCACTCACCTTAACGGCCCGTTTGGCCTTGGGATCAAGTTTGGGTTGAATTCGTTGTGGTGGTTTGGAAACCGCCTTCTTTCTCAGGGAGGGTGGTGAAAACAGGTTTTCAAGGTCATTGAGGTTTATTTTTCCATAGCCGATGTGTATATAGTAACTGCTAACATCAGCATAACCGGCTTCCGAGAGAAATGACTTCAGCTCTGATGACTTTAAAACGTCCCTTGTTCTCTTGCCTAATTCCACGATCTTTTCGTGAAACATCTCCTTTCCAAGGGCTTCTGCTTCAGATCTTTCTTCTTTTCTAAGGTGCGAACGGATTTTTGAAAGTGCTCTCGAGGTAACGGCAAAATGTAACCAATCCCTTGAAGGAGACTGCTTCGAAGAGGTTAGAATCTCTACCTTGTCTCCATGTTTAAGTTCTGTTTTTATCGCTACATTGCGACCGTTAATCTTTGCTCCGACACAAGTATGACCAACTTCAGTGTGAATTGCATAAGCGAAGTCAATAACACAAGCTCCCTTTTGAAGCTTGATGATCTTGCCCTTGGGAGTAAACACATACACAAAATCGGAATACAGTTCCCGAGTAAAAATCTCCAGGGATTCAGTCGCATCAAGAGCTACATCCAGGCTATTGGAAAGATCATGCAACCAGGAAGTGTTTTCATTGGCAACCTGAGCGTCGTTGGAAGTGGCCTTGTAAGCCCAGTGAGCGGCAACACCACGTTCTGCGATATTATCCATCTCGGAAGTCCTGATTTGGACGTCAAAGCCCACACCATCATTGGTATAAACATCGATATGAAGCGACTGGTAACCATTGGGTTTTGGAAACGAAATATAGTCTTTAAAACTTTCGGTTACAGGTTGAAAATGACTGTTAATTAGTCCGAGTACCTTATAACACTGGTCTATATCGTCAACGATAATCCTAACACCGAGCAAGTCATGCAATTGGTCATAGTCCACACCGATTCGTTTTGATTTCTGGTAAACTGAAAAATTGTGCTTTATTCTTCCTTTCACCTTTCCATCAATCTTGTTTGCCTGCATGAGCTTCAAAATTTCTTCATGAAGTCTTTGAAGGGTCTTTTTATGCAGCCCCTCGTTGTTTGCCCTGAACTCATCCAGTTCTTTAGATTCTTTGGGATGGATATACGAAAAGCACAGGTCTTCCAGTTCGACTTTAATATGAGACAGACCGAGTCGGTCAGCGATGGGAGCATAAATTTGCAGGGTTTCCCTGGCGATGGCGGTTATTCTGAGTCCTGTCAGCCTGGTGCCGCTTCGCATGCGAACAAGCCTTGTCGCGAGGCTTACAAAAATAATTCGGATATCTTTGGAAGAAGCGAAAACCATTTGCCTCATTTTCTCGGCTATGCGCTCTTTTTCGTCTTCTACCCTAAAAACCATACGAATATTATGCATACCTGCCACAATACTCGCAGTTTCCTGGCCCATCAAATCCTGGACTTCATCAATGCTGATTTTTCCTTCGGTTAGCACGCCATTTAAAACACCGGAGACGATACATTGGATATCCAAGCGTAAATCAACAAGTACTTTGGCGACCTCTAATGCACTTTGTAATTCGTTGCGCGGAAAGATTTTTAGAGACGGCTGTGCCTTCGCTGCAAGCACATATGCTTTTTGAATGGGGCTGCAATCGATTTTGTTTTCGGTGTATTCCTGAAACGACGAGATTATTTCTTCAATGCGGATCATTTATTTCAACCTTGGTTTTCCGTCTAAAAATGAAAACCTGAAAATATGCCGTTGAATCAAGCTGAAAAACTGCGGGTTATTATTCTCACAAACTCTTCAACTGCGCTATCAAGCTGGTCATTTACAATAACAAAATCGTATTGATTTTTAAACGTCAGCTCATGTTTCGCATTCTTTAATCGCTTTTGCAAGGATTCTTCTGATTCAGTTCCCCTGTTTGCCAGGCGATTTTTCAACTCGTCCATGGAGGGAGGTTCAATGAAGATGTAAACAGCTTTGATTTCTTCATTTTTCCGGACCTGTTGCGCACCCTGCACATCGATATCCAAGATAACGGTTTCACCGTTTTCAATCCGTTTGTTGATCTCTTTGACTGACGTGCCATAGAAATTTCCATGAACTTCTGCCCATTCAAGGAACTCCTTGTTTTCGATTTTTCTCGTAAAATCGTCCGCATCAACAAAGAAATAGTCTGAACCGTCTATTTCCCCTTCACGTGGACGTCTTGATGTATGAGATACGGATAGAACAAGTTCTGGAACAACACCGATGGCGCGATGAATTATTGTCGTCTTTCCTGCACCGCTTGGAGCGGAAACAACAAATAACTTCGGCTGGATGATCTCCATGGATCGGTTTATCGTTTTTATCTGGCAGGAAAAAGGAAAGGTGACAGCTTTCGCTCTTTCACGAAAGCTGTTGAATGTCTAAGCCATAATCACATCAATTTCGTGATTCAAGGATGTGCTCAGTGTATTTCTAATAAAGTTCAAAGTTCCTGTCGCTGCGCTTGCACATCCCCTACAAGCTCCTTCGTAATGAATGTGTACTTTCTCATTTTCAATCTTTACAACTTGAAGTCCGCCACCATCTGCTGCCAGGGTAGGTCGAACTTTTTCATTCAGTACACCCTCAATTTTTGCTTCCCATTGATCTTCCGGGTATTCGCTTAAAATAATCTCGTCATCAGCGTTTTTTATGGCTTCCATAAGTTTTTCGACTCCGCCTTTTACGTAGGAGACGTCTGTAAACTTGTTCTTGACCATTAATTCCACTGATTTTGCAGTATTCTCATCACTGCCGTCCGCATATAAAATGACTTGGGCATATGGAGGGATTTGAGTCAGACTGTTTTCCAACTTTTCAACCGGCAGCGAGTATGCACCAATTAAATGTTGGGCTTTATAATCATCCTGGGAGCGAATATCCAGAATTATCGGAGGCATGTTTTTTTTGCGCTCCTTTAAACACTGTTCCGGTGTTATTTCATGTCTGGAAGCTTCAAACACGTTCTTATTTGTAAATTTCATAATCTACCGTCTACCTGCAATGTTGGTTAAGCTGCTGAAACCCTACCCGATCGAATACAGCTTGTACACACTTTCATCGTAACGTGATTGCCATTTGGTTTTTTTACATGAACCTTCTGCAGATTTGGTAACCACCTTTTTTTAGTTTTGTTGTGTGCATGGCTGACATTATTTCCAGTGATCGGTCCCTTGCCACAAACTTCACATTTATTTGCCATTTTCTAATTCTAACCTAATAGTCGTAATAAGTTAACCTGTCATATTCGAAGGTTGCCATAGTAAAACCATGTTGATTGATTTAATTACCCTTTTCCAACATTTAAAAAGTTCTTTCCCCAACCAACATTAAATTCCCAGCGTAACAAGGTTTAAAATCTTAGGCAATGATTAAATTAGGTGATAGCTGAAGCAGCCAATGAACAAGGCGAAATTTCACTTGGAGTATCGATGAGATAAGTTATACCGATAGGCGGATGGGAGGTGTGAGATTATATACAATAGACCTTTAGTTTCGCTTACTTTCCAAAATCAGACAATCCGCATAGCTCTTTGTCAGGATACTGCGAATATCTTTTTTTATAACTTCCCTGTCAAAATATTTTTTGTCCTTTTCAATCAGGAACCAGTAGAGACCATCGCAAATGTATTGTTCCAAACCTTTGGAATCCCCTTCGATGAACTCTGGATCGGCAAGCTTTTCCAGAGCGCCGTTGAAACGTTTTTTTTCCTCTTTTAAAACCAGCGCGACCTTATCCTTTTCTATTTTTGGAAGCAGCAAGTCCGGATCCAAGCCGTAATGTTTTAAACAGTTCTTCCACAGAACCAGAACAAAATCTTTAAAACTGTATTTTTGATTTAGGGCTTTAATTACTTCCAAACGTTGTTTAACTGCCGGATTTGATTCGGGGTTCTCAGAATGAAGGGAAGCTGCATTTTTCACCTTGGCAAACTTCAACAGCTTCATGGCATCCTTCTTTTCACTTAGGGCTACACCATATTTCACATAAACAGGTCTATTGATAAATCCTTGATAGAGCTTGTCAAAAATCTCGATTGGAGCCCCGATCTCCAGAATGAGATTCTGAAAGGTTACGTTCATTGCAATACCAAGTGTTGCTTCGCTGCATCCTTCCTGCTTCATTTTGATGGAATGATCAAGAATGAGATCAAGTTTATGAAAGAACCCTTGCGGATCATGACTACGGCGGATAGCTTTACTTTGCAGATAGGATGAGACAGTACGTTTGATTTCATCTGCCGTCAAAACCAGAAAAAGAACGTGGTTTTTTATCGTTCCCTTCGCTTCAACACCGCCACGCTCGGATTGTCCTTCGTAAAAGCAGAGGCATTTTATCGTCTTACCATGATTTGAGCCGGCTATTTGATCAACCTTAACCTTAACCTGTTTAAAACTCAGGTTATTCTTTACCGGCACTTTTTCGGCGTAGGAGAAACCGGTTTCGCTTAAATCACAAACTGTAAAATTCTTCTCCCCAATAGTTGCCTTAATACCAACCATACTGTTGGTAATTAAATCCAACCTGTCAGCGCGAGCTTTGTATCGCGGATGTGCAAGACTCAACGAGTTTTTGCTGACTTTGCCGTACAACGTTTCAAAAACTCGATCCTGTTTACTTGTTTTTTCCATAAACCCGACTGACTTCAATTCTGACAAACAATGCTTTGTTGCGTATTTTTAACGATTATCTAACCGCTAATTTACTCTGAGCGATCGTTAGGCTAACTATTTGATTTTATTGGGTATAAATTTGCGGTTATCTCTTTTTTTTCTACATTAAGGGGATTTTTTCAGCAAGAAAAAAAAGATTTCTTTCAAGCCGGCTAATTCTGATTTCTATTATCTGATTGATAATTCTGAACTATAAAATAGATGATTGTTAAAATACGAGTTGTTGCCGGCTCATCGTATTAAAATAACGCTTGATTTACTTATATTGTTTTAGGATTTCAGTTAGATAGTAAGCCAACAAGAATAATTTTTGGGGGTAGGATTCGGTAGGTAAAATGTGACCTTGGATGCATTCTTCGTTAAGCCTCACCTAACAGCTTGGTGAGGTTCTTTACGCTTTCCTGCCTCATGTCAACGGATTCCGCGCTGGTGCTTGATCCTGTATCTGATTGCGTTCGTTGCTCAAACAGGGCTCTAAGGGTTTCTTTGTGCTGTTTGATTTCAAGAATTAATTGGAAGATGTTCTTGGTAAAAATGCCCAGAATCTCTTTGAATAGTCGTGTGCTATCTTCGGTACTTTCGTGCT
>JANQLH010000322.1 GCA_028280735.1 SAR324 cluster bacterium
TCACCCCGGACTTGATCCGGGGTCCATTAATTATTTCAATTAGTTGCAAATGGATTCCGGGTCATGAGATGCGAAGCTTGCAGCATCGATCGGAATGACTCAGAATCAAAATCTGCCCATAATCACCAATATTCTTATTGTGACACAATCTGCAAGCCCGGAGTGACAAGAATCCGGATGATCACCCGTTATCAAAAACAACCACTAAGCCATTCTCCAATTGCCCAAGGTGAAAAATGGAGACGGAATTTCGTCCGTTGTATTTGCAATCGATTTTTTTCTTCTGTTGGCATTGATTGCATCAACCACAAAAGCAATTCTCGCGAGATCTTCTTCCTTGAACCCGGGTTTCCAATCCCGGAAATGGGTTTCAATGAAGTCCGTGAAGACATCGCCTTCCTGGAAAGGAGTGGATTGCAAAACGTCGATCAAAAAAGGAATTGGTGTTTTCACACCAAGCAATACATACTCTTTTAAGGCTTTTAGCATGCGCTGTAGGTTTTGCTCCCTGTTCTCCGCATGGGTTACCAACTTGGATATGATTGGGTCGTAATCCACGGGAACTTCAAAACCGGAATATACACCGCAATCATTACGTACCCCGGGACCTGAAGGTTCCTGCATATATTCTATCTTTCCCGGTGAAGGAAAAAAGTTGTTTTCGGGGTCTTCAGCATAAACCCTGCATTCGATGGCATGGCCTCGACCGACGATATCTTCCTGTTTGATACCCAGCCGCTTCCCGGAAGCAATCAATAACTGCTGGCGCACCAGGTCAATACCGGTAATCATTTCCGTGATGGGATGCTCAACCTGCAGGCGTGTATTGACTTCCAGAAAATAAAAGTTCTTCTCTCTATCCAGCAGGAATTCCACCGTTCCGGCGTTAACGTATCCGGATGCCTTGGCAGCGGCAACCGCGGCTTCTCCCATTTTGTTACGCAATGTTTCGTCCACAGCCGGGGAAGGGGTTTCTTCTATGATTTTCTGATGCCTTCTTTGAATCGAACACTCCCGTTCCAGAACATGCACGGCATTGCCATGGGTGTCCGCCAGGATTTGAAATTCAATATGTTTTGCCTTGTCAAAAAACTTTTCCAGGTAAATGGTACCGTCCCCAAAGGCTGATTCTGCTTCTCTGGATGCAGCCAAACAAGATGCTTCAATCTCGTTTGCTGATTTTACAATCCGAATACCTTTACCGCCCCCACCGGCAGAAGCCTTAATTAATACGGGATAGCCTATTTCTTCAGCTGTCCTGACCATGGCTTTTGGATCCGGCTCTGCCTGGGTCATTCCGGGAATTACCGGAACACCACCCTGGATCATGATGTTCCTGGCAGTAATCTTATCGCCCAAATCCTTGATCACTTCTGCCGGCGGACCGATAAAGACAATGCCTTCTTCTTTGCAGCGTTTGGCAAAGTCCGCATTTTCTGACAGAAAACCATAGCCGGGATGAACCGCTTCTGCACCGGTTTGTTTGGCGGCATCAATGATTTTATCGATATTCAGATAACTTTGAGCAGGTTCCGATTCCCCCAGGTAAACGGCTTCATCAGCTTCCAGCACATGAATGGCTTCTTTGTCGACAGCGGAGTAGACAGCAACAGTCAGAATACCCATTTCCCGGCAGGTACATAAAACTCGTCTGGCAATTTCGCCTCGGTTGGCAATCAAAATCTTTTTAAACATGATCCGTCCTAATCTGGTTAAATAATCAAAAAGTCGATGTTACATTCTGAAAATCCCGTGGCCGTATTCATCATGCCTGATAGGAGCGTTCAAGGCGGCTGAAATTCCCAGTCCCAGGGTATCTCTGGTTTTGGCTGGATCAATTATGCCGTCGTCCCATAATTGGGAAGTACTGTAATATGCGTTTCCTTCTTTTTTGGCGTTATCCATCACCGGTTGTTTGATGAAATCCACTTCCTCAGGTGTCAACGGTGGTTTGCCTAGTCGTGCATTCTGGTCATTGGTGATCGATACCAACACTCCGGCTGCTTGTTCTCCCCCCATTACACCAATCTGTGCGTTTGGCCACATCCAGAGAAAGCGAGGGGAATAGGCTCGTCCGCACATCGCATAATTGCCGGCTCCAAACGAGGCTCCCACAATGGTTGTAAATTTGGGTACGGATGCCGTAGACACGGCATTAACCAGCTTATGTCCGTTTTTGGTGATGCCGCCCTGCTCATATGCCTTGCCGATTATAAAACCGGTGATGTTTTGTAGAAAAAGCAGGGGGATCTTGCGTTTGTCGCAGATTTGTATGAACTGGGTTGCTTTTAAGGCACTTTCTGAGAAGAGCACCCCGTTGTTGCCGAGGATTCCTACCGGGTATCCGTGTATATTCGCCCAGCCGCAGACCATAGTTGTTCCGAATAACTCTTTGAACTCAAGAAACTCACTGCCGTCGACAATGCGGGCAATCACTTCCCGGATATCAAACGGTTTGCTTAAGTCGGGACTGACAATCCCATAAAGTTCCTTAGGATCATAGATCGGAGGTTTGGGCTCCTTCATGGTCAGTTTGTGTTTGTCCGGATCAGGAAGGTTTTTTACGATTTTGCGAATGGTCCGAATAGCGTCTGCATCATCTTTGGCAATATAGTCGGAAACGCCGGATTCCATGCAGTGCAGGTTGGGACCACCCAGCTCGTCAGCAGTAACCTCCTCACCGGTGGCTGCTTTTACCAGTGGAGGACCACCCAGAAAGATGGCACCATGCCCTTTTACATGGACAATCTCATCACACATGGCTACCCCGTAAGCCCCGCCGGCCGTGCACATCCCCATCACTGCCGCAACCTGGGGAATTCCCATTTTGGACATCATGGCCTGGTTGTAAAAAACCCTCCCTCCATCCCATAAATCAGGGAAGATTTCGGATTGCAGGGGTAAATAGGCACCCGCGGAATCGATCAGGTTGATCGATGGAAGGCGGTTTTCCATGCAGACCGCCTGCATGCGCAATCCCTTTTGCACGCTCATCGGGTACATGGAACCGCCTTTGATAGTGGCATCGTTTATGGAGATACCGACTTCCCTGCCTTCCACGATGCCAATCCCTGAGAGATATCCTGCCCGATGGATCTTTCCATCGTATAGATCCTTGGCCGCCAGGGGAGCAATCTCTAAAAACGGCGTGTTTTTGTCCAATAACAATTCCAGCTTCTTTTTTGCCGGAAGTTTGCCTGATTCCTTTTCCCTGGCTATCGCCTTTTCCGATCGCTCCTCAGCGGCCCTTTTTAGCTCTGAATGAAGATCATCTACCAAAGCTGTCATGTCTTCGTAGTTTTTCTTGTACTGATCCGAGTTTTTATCGATCTTTGTCTCAATTACATCCATAAGAATCCACTTTGTTATCAGTTTTACAGCTGATGCCGTAAGAAATTAAATTCCGGAATAGTGATGATAAAACAAAATGACCAAGCGCTTTGTATCTTAAATTCCACACATATCTTTAATTCCGCCGACCAAATAAGCAACGGCGTCTTTTCCAATCTGGTCCAGGTTTTGGAACTTGCCGCGGGAGACCAGGTAATGCGAGGCAATGCTCTGGTAGATGCCCATGATGCTGACTGCAATAACCTCAACAGACATGGAACTGGGAAAGCTGAATCCCATATTTTCACTCATCCGTCGCAAAGCACCGCTTATGTCCTTAATAAAGTTATCGTGCAACTTTCTGCGATGTTCATCGACCAGGGGGCTTTGTCCAATAGATTCCCGATACATAATCGCCACTTTTTCAGGATATTTATGGCAAAACTCGTTAAAGAACATATGGCCCGCATTCATAAAACCTTCCAGGGTTGAATCAGCATTCTCAAACTCGGCTCCGACCCTTGAACGGAACAGGTAACTGATGCCGTCCAAAAGCTGAATCAGCAGGTCTTCCTTATTTTTAAAATAAAAATAGACCGTTCCAACCGATACTTCAGCCAGATCGGCGATTTTATTAATACTTGTCTGGTGATACCCCTCTTTTACAAACAGGGATTCCGCCGCATTCAAAATCGTTTGATATCGTTCCTCTCTCTCGCGCTGTCTGCGCAATGCGCTGCGGGAAAGAGCCCCACCGTTACTTTTTGCTAATCCTTTACCCATTCCTTCTATTGTTTGATGTTTCCAATTTCCCCATCTTCAAAAAACGCCTTTTAAAAGAGGACTTAAAAAATGAATCGAAATATTTTATTGAACTAGATTCAATCTCTGAACAATACTTAGATTGATCACAAGGAGATGTCAAGAATTTATTTGTTTTTTAATCTCCCGGTTAATGGTTGTTCTAAGCCATCTATTCTAAAAGACTTACAGCCGGTTTGAATGAAACGCCAAGAATTGAGGTTGATAATTTCCGTGACCAAAAAACGGGTTGTTGAGTGATCAATCAGGCATTTAAACTCGCATAACAGAATCACTTGGTTTTCAAAAGGCATCAATTAAGGTATGATAGACCCCGATTAAGAAAGGCCAATGTGTAACCTTTTGCTATGAACGAAAGATCTATGGATTTTGAGAAAATGAGATTGTATCTTATCTGACCCGGCAGATGGAAAAACTTACGGCAACGAGGTGGCGATGGACTATATCAAGGATAAGCTGAGGGAAGTGATTATTCAAATAACAGCGGAAAAAATGGCTCCTTTGCTGGCACAAAGGGTTTCAGCCAGCCAGGGAGAAATGATTGAGACTTTTAAACAACTGGTGCGATTCGGCAGGGTTAAAATTGGTGTTATGCCTTTTGAATCGGAAGGACAGGATCAGTTTCACAGCGTAACCTTAATTGAATCAAGCGCAGACGAAGACGATCAAGTGTGGATGGCTTTGGAAACCGGAAAGCCTGTGGAACTCCGGCCCGGTCTTGAACGAGTCTTTACCCTTACCGAAGAACAATATCAGCAGGTCTACGGTAACAACTTAAAAAGTTGAAAACACACTAACCATTTATTTGCTGCATAGTAACGAAAACAGCATTGAACTGAGCCGCATATATCCGGCGCTTTTTCTTTTCTTGACCACCCAGGCCCGATTTCCTAATATTTCCCCTGGACATCAGGAAGGTTGGGTAAACCCTGGAGAGAAGGATAGTTGATCGCCTATCTATATAGAATAACTCTTACCCCTTCCTAGCTGATCTATTCTTTTCACCGTTAACATACGCAATATTGAATTCCGGTTAAGTCACGGTTTTTGGACTTCCTAACTGAAAACAAAGCGAACGGATGCCGGTCAACACAGCAATAAGACTATGAAACGATCGATAATTAAAAGCACCGGAAGATACGTACCAGATCGCCATGTTACCAATCATGAGCTCACGGAACGAATGGATACATCCAACGAATGGATTGTCCAGCGAACAGGAATTGAAGCCAGGTACTGGGTAAAGGAGGGAGAAGATGTAGGCGCATCGGATCTTGGGTGTGAAGCCTCAAAAATTGCTTTGGAGCGCGCCGGCTGGTCTCCTGATGACCTGGATTTGATCGTTTTCGCAACCATGACGCCGGATGTCAATGTTCCGGGTTCCGGGGCCTTTCTTCAGGATAAGCTTGGTGCCAAAGGTGTTCCTGCCCTGGATATTCGTCAGCAATGCACTGGTTTTTTACACGGTCTGGAAATTTGTGATGCCTATATCCGCAGTGAAAAAGCGGAGAAAATTCTTTTGGTGGGAGCTGAATTTCAGAGTCGTTACCTGGAGGTGACTACAGCCAATCGTGACACAGCTGTAATATTCGCTGATGGAGCAGGAGCTGCCTGTATCGAAGCAAAAGAAACCGATAGTAACATTGGAATTATTGCCTCCATCCTTCATGCCGATGGAAAGCACTCACAAGCTCTTAGGGTCGGCCTTCCCGCCAGAAAATCGGGTCATCCGATCAGTCAGACCGTTATCGATAATCAGGAGCACTTTCCTTTTATGGATGGGAAAACAGTATTTAAGCTTGCTGTCACTAGATTACCCAAGGTAACTGAAGAGTTACTCAACAAAGCGGGAATGCAGCTTGAGGAGATCGACATGTTCCTGCCCCACCAGGCAAACCTGAGGATTAATGAAGCCTTCCGAGATCGAATGCAGATCCCGCAGGAAAAGATGTACAACAACATCCAGCGCTACGGAAATACAACAGCAGCGACTATTCCCATTGCTTTTGACGAAATGATCGAGCAAAACCTGGTAAAATCCGGCGATACCATCATGTTTATCGGCCTGGGAGCCGGACTGACCTGGGGCGGGGTGATTTATAAGATGGTTTGATCCAGCGTAAGGACGATGTAAAGACTGTGGAATTGGCATCGTCCCTCCAGGGCGGATTTCCCTGCTTACCCCTCACCGGTGGCTAAAGCGCACCGACTTTAACACCATTCCTCTACGGGGAAGATTGAGAATAACTTGGCGCTTATGGGGTCAACAGGCTGTGTCATAATGGAAACATCTATGATTTTTCCAAGTTTAATCGACGTTTAGTCACACTTGTCATTCCGGGCTTGCAGACTGTGTCGTAATAGAAAAATCTACGATTTTTCCAAGAACCGTAGGATGGGTAACTCCGTTCCCCATCGGGTGGAATGTGATCAAAAGCCATATATAAAGAGTTGATGGGTAACAAGTTACCCATCCTGCATTATACTCATAATTTCAGTATGTTGCGCGA
>JANQLH010000353.1 GCA_028280735.1 SAR324 cluster bacterium
GTCCGGGGTGACAAGTGTGACGTTTCGTCTATTAAAATAGAAAAACCATAAATTTTACTATTGTGACACAGCCTGCAAGCCCGGAGTGACAAGTGTGACTAAACGTCGACTAAACTTGGAAAAATCATAGATTTTTCCATTACGACACAGTCTGAAAAGCAACCCCGACACTAATCCAAGAGAGGAGTGGATGGCACAAGAAATTGAAAGAAAATTCCTGGTCAAGGGAGACGGCTGGAAAACCCGAAACAGGTCCAGTTACCGACAAGGTTACCTTTCGACAGAACCTGAACGAATTGTACGAGTCAGAACTGTCGATCAAAAAGGCTTTCTCACGATTAAAGGTAAAACCGTCGGCATGACCCGACAGGAATTCGAATATGAAATTCCCCTGGATGAAGCAAGGGAATTGCTGGAAAACTTTTGTTTAAAACCACTATTGGAAAAAACCAGGTACCGGGTGCCTTTCGAAAAAGTGGTGTTTGAAGTTGATGAATTTCATGGAGAAAACAAAGGCCTAATCGTGGCGGAAATCGAGCTGGAAAATGAAAATCAGGAAATCCCAATACCAGACTGGCTGGGCAAAGAAGTAACCGACGACCCCCGCTACTACAACTCAAACCTGGTCACAAATCCGTATAGAAATTTTAGATCTTAGATTTACGATTTTAGATTTTCTATAATGTGAAAGCTCGGCTTTCATTACTAAACCTGATTATTAACTTTTCACAGCCTTTTCTATCAGTTTAACTATGAATGACTCGAAACTCTGTGACTAAATGCCGGTTAAACCCCGTAGGGGTGGTACAGAAGTAGCCAGCGGTGTTAACCGCTGGTATTTTTCACCTCATGGTTAATGAGTCCCATAGGGACGAGACTAATCATTGTTCCGCCCCTACAGGGCTTTTCATTCAGAGAGGTCAGTCACCAATGGTTGAACCACTTGTTACTTGATACCGCTCCTATGGAGCTTGCTGCCAATTAGGCAGTTATCAGCAAGAAATACCACCAGCCAAAACATACGCCGGAATGGGATGTCAACTGCTCATAACCGGATCACAAAAAACATTTACTAACAGGCAACGTAGTTGCAACAACCCGAAAATGTTAAATATAAAATCTAAAATATAAAATGCGTCAGTATCCTGTGAGCTCCACATATCCATAACCATTCACGGAATCGGATGTTACACGAGCCGCCCCCTCCCAATAGTTAAAACTGTGGCGATGTTCCTGATCGTTAAACAGAGGAATAACCGTCAATTCCAAATTGAGGCCGGGAATGCTGAGTATCCAGGACGAAGGAAATACCGTCTCCGTATGAGGGCTCTTCCAGCTATCCGTTACTTCAATACTGTACTCGTCAAGAGTCAGATGAGTTTTTTTTCCCGACGCATCAATATAGCTGCCTGAAGAATAGGGGCTGATGCCTCCGTCTTTGTATCGGATTTGATAAAGCATCACTTCCCTGTTGTCTTCCAGTTGGACGGAAAACCAGTCCCATCCGCTTTCCCCGCGTTTAAAGGCACTGGTTGACCATTCCCGATCCAACCAACTATCACCGGTGACCTCAAAACGCTGCGATCCTACTTCGATAACCCCTTCCGATGCAAGACGGGTCTGGGCATAATAATAGGAGGCATTACCCTCGTCCTCGCTTTTCCGGCTTAATCCGTCGTCACCTTGAAACACGGTTGGTTTCTCAAGTGTCATTTTTAGTTGCAACGCTACCTGTCCCTCCTTGGCAAGCAATACATATTCTTCGCCTTCTTTGAAAACCTGCCAGTCATCCAACCAAACCATGTAAGGTTCGGCCTGGGCTCCCGACAAACCCAATGCGCCGCGGCTGAACTTCTCAAATGAATGGAACTTTTCCTCCTGGATATCAGAGACAGCAAAATGTGCAAAATACACCTGGTTGGTTCGCCAGTCGGACTCCCCGGGAATTTTTCCCGTATCCAAAGCCCGCCTGAAAATCGTGAACTGGTAGCCAAAATGTCTGCCCGTTTTGGTTTTAAGGTTTCCCGTATAGTACCACCACTCCGTTTGAAAATTCGGATGCGGTCCGTAATCTCTCGGAAATGAAAACTCGTAAGGGTCGATCGCACGGCTAAACTGCTCGTTGGAGCCATCACCCGCCATCTCGGCAATCACATCAGCCCTGAATGCTTCATCTTCTGGATGTTGCAATCCAAACCAGGCTCCCATGCCGGCAACCACCACGAACAAGACTAAAACAAGAATCAGCGGTTTTCCTTTTTTCATGGCTATTCGGTTCTAAGTAACTCTGCAATAGGTTTTCGCATCATTGCCGCTATAGGATAAATTCCTGCCAGCAATGCCGCGGTTAATGCAATAATTAATGCTTCCGCATAGGTTCCGGGCTGCAATACAAAATCAAGCGTCCAGCCAAAAGATCGTTTATTGATAACAAAAACCAGTATCCAGGCTAAGCAGGTACCAAGCGGAATGGCAAACAAACCCGATAACAAACCGATAAAGCCGGATTCCGTGAGCACCAGCCGCCACAGTTGAGTTATCGTCATGCCGTTTGCCCTCAAGGTTCCAATCTCCCTGGATCGCTCCAGCATCAGCGACATGATTGTGTTCAAAACACCGATAAAGGCCACCAATCCGGCCAGAATCTGTAAAGCAATAGTTATGGTAAAAGTTCGGTCAAATATCTCAATGGCAGCTTCCCTCAATCCTTTGTTAGACTGGATAACCAGTTTGTGTTCGGCTCCAAATTCACTCTCAATCTCCTTTCTTACTTCCTCTACCGGCACACCATCCTTGACGAACAAAGAAACCCCATAAACAGAATCGTCCTCCCAAAATCGACGGAAGGTATCGTTCTGCATAATGATAATTCCCTGCTCCGATGAAAAATCTCTGAAAATACCGGCTATTCTGAATTCCCGGAGACCCCTGGTCGTTTCCAGCTTCAAAACCCGGCCGTTTCTACCCTGAATACCGTGTCTAAAGGCAAAAGGTTCCGATATGAAAATCCAGCCGCCGTTAAACCTTTGCTCCATCTCCTGATCATTTCCACTTCTCCAGATCCAGGTTCTCTCTGCTACGTCCCTATCCAGACTGACAATAGAACTGTTGGCATAGTCTCCAAAACGAATCTGTCTGGTTTGAATGGAATAAACCTTTTCCACCCCGGGTAACAGCCGAATGGCATTGATCACGGTGTTGTCCAGCTTCGTCGATAAACGACTGGCAGGGCTGATATACAAATCAGCCTGAATGGTATTGCTCAGCCAACTCACCACGGTCGAACGAAAACTGCCCACCATATTTCCAACACCGATAATAACTGAGATAGCAATCATCAAGGAAGCAATCGATCCACCGGTGCGACTCAATGAGCGACCGATGTTTCGGGAAGACATTCTGCCGATGATACCCGGCAAGACCTTGAACAGACGGCCAATCATCCTCATTATGAACAAGGTTAAAACTGGCACCAACATGGCACCACCACAAACAATAGCCAGCAAAGCCAGGTAGCTGATGATCAGTTTTGTGGACGGCACCAGCAATAAGAGATAACCGATGACAAGCACCAAAAGACCGGTAATTGTCAACAAAGACAGGTTCCGGCTTATTTTCCTCTCAAGGCTGGATCTTCTTAATGCATCAACCGGACTGATGTGGGCCGCTTCCCAGGCAGGGAAAGCAGCTGAAATCACCGATGCAGCCAATCCCAACAAAAACGCTTTAAAAAGCTGCCAGGTATTGAGATAAAAGGTGTTGACCGTCAACACAAAATAAAGATCGGAAATGGTTTGGCTGATCATTTTAATTATGCTTGTCCCCAATGCTATTCCGAGCAATAATCCGGCTAACGATCCAAGCACTCCCCAAAACAATGTCTCAACCTGTATCAATCCAAATACTTCCTGGCGTGTCACCCCCAAGGCCCGCAGTGTTCCCAGTTGAGACCTCCGCTGGACAACGGAAAATGTTATGGTGTTGTAGATCAGAAACACTCCAACCAGTAAGGCAAGGAGACTTAGCGCCCTTAAATTCAGCTCGAACGCATTGGACATTTGTCTGATAGTATTGGCGTTTTTCTGTACGGAAACAAGCCTGGCATCCCCGGAAAGAGATGATTCGATTTCTGCCAGGGACTCCGCATTCTCGGGATCAAGAATCACATCAATATGACTAATCTTATCCCCCATTGCCAATATTTCCTGGGCAGATGATATGTCTGCCAGTATCACCCCGGAAAGAGCTTCACGGGTAAAGCTGTCGGAGCTGTCCAGTAAGCCGATGATAACTGCTTTTTGGTTGCCCTGCCGCGTCTGTAATTCAAGACTGTCCCCCGGGTTCAGTGACAACTGGTTGGCCAAATCCTTTGAGATCAGCACCCGACCGGGTTGTGTCAAAATAGAGACAAGAATGTCCTGGTCCGGCAAACTTGAGGCACCACTCAAATAGTTTCGAAAACTGGTGTCAACAAAAGGATCAATACCAAGCAACTGCATGGTGCGATGACCATGTTGCTCCAATTGCACATAACCGCTGACTACCGGGGCGAGGGGCAAGTCTTTAACCTTCTTTTTAAATTCCAGGTAAAATGATTGCTCAAGGGTGTCTGAAGCCCCGACAACCTGATGGGTAGCCCTGCCCGTAATGCTTTGGGTCGACAACTGGAAAGACCGGCCAATACTTTCATTGGCCAGGTCTACGGCCACCACAACGGCAACCCCAATGGCAATTCCCAGAAAGAGCAGGAACTTTTGTAAAGGGTGACCTTTGGAATAGCTGATACTAAGCTTGAAAAGAAACGAAGGTGTCATATAAAATTATCCGATAACCGTAGTTTAATTAAACGGCATCAATTTCCCATCCTGAATGCCGAAAACAGCATCTGCAACCTTGTTAAGATCCGTGCTATGGGTTGCCATGATCAATGTTTTTCCCATTTCCCTTGTCAACTTCAACATCATCTCCATAACCATAGTTCCTGTTTCATGATCCAGGTTACCTGTAGGCTCATCAGCGAGGATGATGGAAGGGTTATGAGCCAATGCCCGGGCAATGGCTGTTCGTTGCTGTTCCCCGCCGGAGAGATTTTCCGGTGTTGTATCCCGCCTGTCCGCCAGACCGACCTGGTCAAGAATCTGCAAGGCTTTCTCCCGATTTTCCCTGTTCCCCGACCCATCAAGCTCCCGGATCAGCATTACATTCTCTAAAACGCTCAGCGTGGGAATTAAATTAAAAAATTGGAACACAAAACCGATATGATGCCTCCTGAACAAAGTCCGTTCATAATCACCCATCTCACTGACTTTTTTCTCTCCTATCCTGATCTGCCCCTGGTCCGGGGTGTCAATTCCGCTAATCAGATTCAAAATGGTACTTTTGCCTGATCCGCTTTTTCCCAGGATAATTGATAACTGTCCCTCCTGAAATTCAGCATTCAAACGATCCAGCACCATACGGGACTTCCCGCCTTCTACAAACGATTTGGAAATATCTGTTAATTGTATTTTCATCTGAGTTTGTCTTTAAAAGTCACAATAAATCACCCCACCTTGGAACTTGCTCGTGCAGCCAAACCTGACCGGAACCGGTTAGTCCTACCCTATCGCTTTGTTAGCAATCCTGCAAAAACTTCGCCCCAAAGCAACAACTCCCCAAAAAACCGTTCGCACTACCCACTATTAAAGATCAAAAACACAGGTCACCCCGGACTCACAGACTGTGTCACAATGAAACAATTTGTAAATCATGCTATGATTGTGAACCTTTTTCATTCCGGGCTTGACCCGGAATCTATCATGTAACATTCTGAAATCATGAGTATAACTATAGGATGGGTAACGGAGTTACCCATCGGGCGGAATGTGATCAAAAGCCATATATAAAGCGTTGATGGGTAACAAGTTACCCATCCTACATTCTGACCAGGTGTAAAAATCAAAAACACAGGTCACCCCGGACTTGATCCGGGGTCCAGTATTGCACAAAACCGTTGCACAGCGACACCCCATAGGCTAACTGCCAATCGCCAACCGCTGTAAGCC
>JANQLH010000362.1 GCA_028280735.1 SAR324 cluster bacterium
CTGCCGCAAGACCGACATGATGATTATGAATAAAATCAATACCATAAGTTTAAGCGGTATGGATCAGGACGATGTGGAAGGGGAAGAACTGACCGATGAAACTGTCGATATCCAGATCTCCCTTGTCGATGACAAAGGACAGCCTATGAAAGATAAGAAATTCGTCGTGAAATTTGCAGAAGGTACAGAAATCAGCGGGCAGTTGGATAGTGATGGCAAAGCTAAGCTAGAAGGCGTGCCAAAAACTGGCTACAAAGTAAAATTTACCGATCTACAAGAGAACCAGGAAATTGAAAAGATAAGAAAAACAGATCAAATTTAAATGAAACGATTAATGAGTTGTTTAATTATCAGAATGTATTAAACAACTCACAACTTGAAACCTTTTACGGATTAACAGCATGACAATTGTTAAAGGGCAAGCCGGGAAAAACCTGGACTGTCAGCTTATATTCCCGGATCTTTTTATAGATGCTCATATGCACATCCAAAGTGGAAGATGCACACCTCTCCCGGTTCTGTGGGTACAGAATTCCATGGTCAGAGCCATGAGGCTTTCAAGAAAAAGTATCGAAGGTGCTGTGCCAGTATTAAAATCAAATCTATCTCAGATTATGAATATTCAGAAAAAAACCACCCATCAAATTGGGAAGATTGCTGTAAGCCAGTTAGCTGCAAATCTGAACTATGCCTTAGGGTCATATACCGTCAACCAGCAGAAAAAGACACTTTTGGGTATAATGGCTGTTTTGCCGATGGATATGGAATATGCTCATAAAGACGGGTATAACGGACAGACCATCTATTCAATTGGTATGGTCGATGACTATGTTTATACCAGATTTGGTGCGCATAAGGTGGGATCTCATGAAGCGGTATTATCCGGGGGATTAGAAGTGCCAGGTGAAAGTTTTTACAGCTATGATGATAATCCCAAAGGAACCTTTGATGACTGGGAAATCCAACTTTTTCAAACCGAACTATCTGCAGTGGAAAACCCTTGGCAACTCTTATCCATGTATCATTTTGATCCCAGGAGGATGATCGGTAACGCATCTGAATATACAAGTATTATTGACAGCATGGTAACAGCAACTCCATATACGGCTGGATTTTTTCTGGGATTTAAGATGTACCCCTCGTTAGGTTATCAACCTTTGGACCAGCACGTGAATATTAAGGGTATACTTGAAAACCACTACTCGCAGTGCGAATCAAAAGAAATACCTATCATCACACATTGCAGTAATGGTGGCATTTTTGCGATTGACTGGCCATCCTATTACAGCCAGGATAATAAACTCAAAGCAACAGACTTGGATGATTATACCTTGAGCCATTATATCAAGCAGCACATACACCCCGGTGCCTGGAAAAAAGTGTTGGAAAAATACCCAAAGTTAAAACTCTGTCTGGCACATTTCGGAGGGGAGCTATGGGAATATCTTGAATTCCCGAGAAGCCGGCTAAGCAAAAAAGAAAAGGAGTTGTTCATAAAAAAACAAGCACTGGCAAAAGACTGGATTGGAACAATTATTGAGTTGATCAATTCTTATGATAACCTTTATGTAGATATCTCTTACTGGGTCATACAGGGATTTAGGGACGATTTGAGAGATGTAACCGACAGGGGGCCAAATCTAGAAAAGACATGGCTTGCCAATCGAAAACTCCTGGATCGATTACTTTTCGGAACCGACTGGTACCTGACAGAAATGGATCAAATAGGATATTCAGATTTCAGTCGTAAAATGAAGCCCCATTTGGATCAGATGAGTTATAGATTGAATCTGGCCGACGGTATTTCGCCGACTGATCCCAAAAAATGGGATCTTTGGAAAAAATTTACCTTGGATAATCCAATGAAATTCTTTGGGCTGGATAATGAAGATAAAATTGATAATATAAAAATTGGTATAGACGAAATGATTAATGATATTGCGATCAATGGTTTATTCAATCCATCTGATAAAGCCGATTTTAATAAATATAAAAAAAATTATTTAAATCAGAACACAAATAATCACAATACAGTAAAGTCAGTTCAACTAAAGTTTGAGAGCTAAAACTATAATTTTAAATTAAGCTGACATGAAAAATATCTATACAATAATAATAAAAGTCATTTTATTTTTTACAATTTTGCACATTAACGTAGCCTTAGCTTTGGGAGATTCAAATTCCATGAGACCAATATATTCACTCACCAATCTAAAAATGAGACAAATAGAAAAAAAAGTCTACCAAGCCCCAGGAGATATAGGTACCGAAGTTTTTCCAGTACTTGTAGATAATGCAATTGGGACGACATATAACAATTCCATATCATTGATTCGTTTTAAGAACGGGAGATTTAAAATAGATGTTCTTAAAAAAGATTTTTCAGAATATGTTGGCGGTGTGTCAGATTTTTTACCAGTGTTTTCCAATGAAATTATGGGATACGCGCAGGGTAGGAGGTTTCTGCTTTTTAATTTGAACAATTCCAATCATAAGTATTATCTAATCTGTAATAGTATAAAAGAACGTCTAATTGCGGTCGACGTTTATGATTACAATAAAAAACAATTTATATTTAATATATCTGTATCAAGAGGATTCAGAAAAAGAGATTTCAGTTTGAATTTAATAGATCTAAGTACTGATGAACCAAAGGTGTTAAAAACATTTTTGCTTTCAGAAAACGGGAAAAACAAATTTTTATGGGAACACAAACTTGGAAAATCCTCAATTTTGTTTGATTTAGAAACGAAACGTTATGTCATTTTGGACTCCAATTTCCAACCAACAACACACCCTCTTGTAACTATCCTAAATGAGCATAAAGATTTTAAAGAAACTTCCGATAATGTTGCTATAATACATCCCACACTTCCTTTTTCGGTTGTAATGGGAAGAACAAAACTTTGGGTAGCAAGCTGGAAAGGTGATAAACCAATTTTAACACCAATAGTTTATGGACCCAAATTGGCTTTTGACGTTTCTATCTCCCTTGACGGCAAATGGGTAATGTATGGTGAATCCATTGAAGGAAACCAGATTGGTGGTAGAATGTTTAACTTTTATGCATTTCCCATCGATGAAAGTATACCATTTTACTTAAACGACCCGGTTAGCTTGGGAAAGATTGAAACCCCTGATAAAATCCTTTGGACCATCAAGCCTACCAGCTTCATTGCAGTAAATCAGTTCAGCCATATCACCCGCTGGGTTTTAGAAGATCAGTAAAACAGGACAACTTTGATGAACTGTTTTCAGAAATCTGACAATTCTCTTTTCATAGTTGTTATTGCGCTGTTTATAATTCTTGCAGCACTAATTACCAATGCTTTGAATGCAGCCGAAACCACAATGAGACCCGTCTATTCACTGGAAGGTTTAAAACTGGATGTCATCCCTAAAACGGAATATCGAGTTAAAGAGGATGAGTATATCCACGGTGTTTTCCCGGTCCTTTTCGATAACGCCATTGGCACGAATAAAATCGGCAATGCCTTGTCAATCTTAAAGTTCGAAGAGAAATGGTACACACTCGTTCGTGATGGTCTCAGCACACAGGTGCTCAAAAAGGATTTCTCGGAGTTCATCAGCGGTTCCTGCAAGTTCCGCTCAGCCCCTTCCCCCAATTTCATCACCTGGGTGCAGACCCGTCGGTTTTTCATCTACGACCTGAAGGAAAAGACCCACCGCTATCACAGCATTCGTTCCGGGCACCCTGGTTGGGATTACGTTTTGGATTACGCTGCCATCGATGAACAAAAAAAACAATATGTTTTTGAAATTGAAAACTACGGAGCAGGCGATTTCCTGAAGGTTTATAATTTTAGCAACGATCCGCCAGATGAGTCGTCGCTTTATGATTTGCAAAGAGGCAACGATAAATGGGCATCTATGCTGGGAACCCAAGGTAATACAATATTTTTATACAATTACGATGAAAAAAAACTGGAAGCCATCGATACTCAATTCAGGGTCGATACCCACCCCATTATAAGCCTCTACAACGGATTAAAAGATATCAGCTCTGCATTTAATCCAATAAAGTTTCATCCGACCTTGCCTATAGCTTTAGTTTCGGGTGAAACAAAGCTATACCTGGCCAAGTGGGGGTCGGCGGGTCATGATCTGATCCCGCTCATCTATTTTCCGGGATGGGCGCGTTACTACGACTTTTCACCGGACGGCAAGTATGCCGTGATCCATTTTGCCTTGAAAAATGTCGAATCATATCCCAAAGAACCTCAGTACGCCTACGCGTTTCGGATCAACCCCGGGCTGGAATATGTTCTGGATGATCCCGTCCAACTCCAAAGCCATACCATGCAATATGCCGACTACCTCTGGACGGTCAACCCCGCCAGTTTCGTCAAAGTCTCCTACGACAACATCTTCCGCTGGGTAATCGATGAACCCGAAGAAACAAAATAGAAAAATGACACCCAACAGTAGGTCAATAAAGTTGTTACTGATTCTTCTTCTAAACATGATTGCCATCGCATCACAAGCCGCAGAACCAACCATGCGCCCCGTCTATTCACTGGAAGGTTTAAAACTGGATATCATCACTAAAACGGAATATCGAGTTAAGGAAGATGAGTATATCCATGGTGTTTTTCCGGTCCTGTTCGATAATGCCATTGGCACCAATAAAATCGGTAATGCCCTGTCAATTATAAAGTTCGAAGAGAAATGGTACACACTCGTTCGTGATGGCCTCAGCACCCAAGTGCTTAAAAAGGATTTCTCGGATTTCATCAGCGGTTCCTGCCAATTTCGTTCGGCCCCTTCCTCCAATTTCATCACCTGGGTGCAGACCCGTCGTTTTTTTATCTACGATTTGAAAGAAAAGACCCACCGCTATCACAGCATTCGTTCCGGACACCCTGGTTGGGATTACGTGGTTAACTATGCCGCTGTTGACGAACAAAACAAGCAATATGTGTTTGATATAGAGAATTACGGTGCTGGTAACTTCCTGAAGATTTTCGATTTCAGCACCGACCCCGCAGGGGAATCGACTTTGTATGATATGCGTCCAGTTAAAAAGAAAAAAAACATGTTTGGAACAAAAAACGGAACGATTCTTTTGTACAATAACGATGAAAGAAAAATGGAAGCCATCGACACTCAATTCAGGGTCGATACCCACCCCATTATAAGCCTCTACAACGGATTAAAAGATATCAGCTCAGCATTTAATCCAATAAAGTTTCATCCTACCTTGCCCATAGCGCTGGTCTCTGGCAGAACTAAGCTGTACCTGGCCAAGTGGGGACCGGCGGGTTATGATCTGATCCCGCTCATTTATTTCCCACGGTATGCACGCTACTACGATTTTTCTCCTGACGGCAATTACGCAGTTATTCAGCTAGCCAAAAACGATGTTGAGGATAATCCCAAAGAACCCCAGTACGCCTACGCGTTTCGGGTCAACCCCGGTCTGGACTATATCCTGGATGATCCCGTCGAACTCCAAAGCCATACCATGCAATATGCCAACTACCTCTGGACGGTCAACCCCGCCAGTTTCGTCAAAGTCTCCTACGATAACATCTTCCGCTGGGTAATCGATGAACCCGAAGAAACCAAATAGGAGCATGACATCCAACAGCAGGTCAATAGTAGGGGACGTAGTTGAAATGTTGACATTTGACGTTTAGAATAGTTTCATCCCCGTTGTTTTTTTACATATACCGATAGCATATTGAAATCCTATGACCTGGGAATCCTGTCTTCAAGTTTCAGACTGCCTGCTTTATCTGGTGGCACGAGGTATCCAGGGACGACATGACCGGAAAAGATCGTTTAAGAATAGTAGGAAGTTGGAAAGGACTTTTAACTTAACAACGTTTATATAACTTTCGTAAAAAGTGCTTGACATCGTAATGCAAATGTCAACATTTCAACTACGTCCCCCACTGGTAAAAAAGCCGCAAAAGATTGTCAATATTCCTCCTCACACACAGGGCAATCGCATGAAAAAACCTGTTAATAACTAATTATCGTGATTGGTCCGCCGAAATCAGGGTACAGGTAACGAGAACATGCCTAAACGCAAGATCATTTCCAGATAAGTACTTGTCCCCTAATTTCGGCTCCCACTGCATAAGCATTGGAAATATATGACAAAATCACAATAGTTATTTTTCATGCGATTACCCCGCACACACACTTTGACCTTTACCTAACCAGCTCTTAAATTATATAAAACCCGAATAAGGAAACGGCGATTATTTTTTTTCGGTATTGATCAGTCATGTCATTGGGAGGATATCATGTTTAAAGTCATCGCAGCAGTCTGGGTATTTTTCTTTGGAAAATTTAGCTGGAAGCCGCCAATTTGGTTGGTAATTCTGTTTAAACCTGTCACTTTTTTACTGTCTTCCATCAAGAAGGTGTTTTCCGCACTGTATGCCAAAGGGAAACTTCCTTTCTTTGGAGCTATTTTAGGCATTTTATTGGTAGTTGGGGCTGCGGGAGTCGGGTATATCTACTACGAAAGCCTGCCTAAACCGGTTCGCCTTTCAGTAAAGGTCTCCAAAATAAAAACAACACCGCTCCGTACAGGTGCAGTTCCCGATCAATTGAGAATCCGTTTTGGAGGATCGGCTGCTCCCTTAAATGATGTTGGAAAAATAATCAAAAAAGGCATTGTGATGAATCCCCAACTGGATGGGGAATGGAAATGGGAAAGCGATCGAAGGATTTCGTTTACCATTAAAGGAGACTGGCCTATTGACCAGGACATATCTGTTAAATTCGCCGAAGGTTTGATTCCGGATCACGTGCATCTGCTAACTGACAATGTCGAGTTTACTACTCCAAAGTTCAAAGTCACTATTATCAACCATGAATTTTATCAAGATCCCCAACTGCAAAAAGAGAAAAAAATCGTTTCTACTGTCCGGTTTTCTCACCCGGTTGATCCCGAGGTTTTTGAAAAAAAAGTTGATTTTGAATATGGCAAGAATACAAAAAACAAAGACTGGAAACACCTGAACAAAAAATTGGCGTTTGAGGTCACTTATGATGAATTTTTCGGAAAAGCCTATATCCATACCGAAAACCTGGACCTTCCGCTGTATCAACAGGATGTCAAACTGGTTGTTAGTTCCGGTGTGGAATCATCCATCAAAGGCGGCAATTCATCCAGGACAGTCAAAAGACACGCTACTATTCCCGGAATGTTCAGTTATTTCCGAATCTCGGATGCTGATTTTACTTTTGTCCGAAACGAACAATATGAGCCGGAACAGGTTTTGGTAATTAATACCACGGCCCTGGTCTCCCAGGAGGAACTGGAGAAATCATTGGAGCTTTTTCTGTTGCCGAAAGACAGACCCAAAACCCCGGGAAGAAATGCGGTCAGAAATTATAGAGGTTGGGGCAAATCAGAAATCGGAAAAATCATCCTGGAACATTCCAAAAAGGTCAAACTGACGCCGATTCCTCCTCCCCATCAGCATTCCAAGGTATTGAGTTTCAAATATAATGTGGACCCGGGGAAGTACTTGTATTTAAGAATCAAGGACGGGGTAAAATCTTTCGGAGGGTATGTTCTGGCGGAAGAGTTTAACCAGGTACACAGGGTAGGCGATTTTCCCAAGGAACTTTATATCATGCAAAACGGTTCCCTGCTCAGTCTGTCCGGAGAGAAAAAGATATCGATAGCAGCCCGTGAGATGCGGGATGTCAGGCTAACGGTGGGAAGATTACTACCTGGCCAGCTGGCACATTTAATTTCGCAAACTCATGGAAATCTTTCCAATGTACAATTTCGCAATTGGAATTTTAACAAGAACAACCTGGCTGAAATTTTCACCGAATACCAGTCTTTACCATACGCAGGAAGGGGGAAAACGCAATATACTTCTTTTGATTTCTCAAAGTATATGCAGCGAATTGATCAACCTCGCGGTATTTTTCTGTTCGAGGCTCAAGGCTGGAATAAAAATCGAAATAGAAGTGTTGGGAAAGCTGATAAACGTTTGGTAATGGTCACTGACCTGGGTATGATCGTAAAAACTTCGGTCGACCGCTCCACAAACGTTTTTGTGCAATCCATCAAAACCGGCCGACCCGTCTTCAACTGTAAAGTATCCGTTATCGGGAAAAATGGTTTATCTGTCCTCAGCGGATACACGGACAGTAGAGGAAAAGCATCATTCCCGAATCTCAGGGATTTTCGCAACGAGAAAGATCCCATCGCATTTTTGGCGACAAAACAAAACGACTTTTCATTTATTCCGATAAAAAGCCACTTAACAGAGGTAGATATCTCGCAATTCGATACCGGTGGGGTTTACACGAGATATCAGGAGAAAAAGCTTAATGCCTACCTATTCTCTGACAGAGGCATATACCGTCCCGGAGAAGAGATTAACATCGGCATGATTGTGAAAGCACCCGTCTGGAGTCGCAATCTTGAGGGTATTCCCCTGGAAGTGGTGGTAACAGATCCCAGGGGGTTGAGAGTAAAAAACAGCAAAATTAAACTCTCCAGGCTGGGTTTTGAAGAATACAAATTCGCCACGCAGGAAACCTCCAAAACGGGAACATATACAGTATCTCTTTACCTGCTCAGGCAAGACGGTCGTATCAAAAGCAAACTGGGAAGTCGGGCCGTCAAGTTGGAAGAGTTTATGCCGGATCGCTTGAAAATAACCGCAAAGTTTTCAGTACCGACAAATACCGGCTGGATTTCTCCTGATAATCTAAAAGGGTTGGTAAATCTGCAAAACCTATTTGGAACTCCGGCCCAGGACAGGCAGATTAGAGGAGAAATAATTCTCAGGCCATCCTACCCTTCTTTCCGTCAATTCAGGGAATACAGTTTTTA
>JANQLH010000368.1 GCA_028280735.1 SAR324 cluster bacterium
CGTGGCGAAAGAGACAGGTCAAAGTTTTTGATTGGAATAATCAGAGACTATTTAAATGCTGCTGATGACGTAACTTTTAAAACCTGATTTAAATGGGAACCCCACAACACCGATCAAGGATTTTGCTTGATCGGTATCCCTTCCTTAAAAAAAGGGGTCAAGTCTTCTTTTGACCCCTTTTTCCCTTTTTATGAAATGTCCGGCAATGCATCTGAATGGGTACTGGATTGGTATGACAAAAAATACTACGAAACATCCCCCGAACATAACCCCCGGGGCCCAAAAACCGGATTTAAAAAAGTGCTACGTGGCGGAACGCCAACCAGTTCTCCTAGTGCAAATGATGTATACGGGAGAAGTAAACATTGGGTGATCTTTGATGAAACCAACAAAGAATTCAAAAGACAATCGGATCATCATAAACGCATCAGCGTCGTTGAAATATTGATATTTGCTTGCCAGTTTTCAAATGTCAACATTTCAACTACGTCCCCTATTGCGCCAAAGGCTGTCATGCGCAATTGCCAATTTCCCTTTTCTTCTATATAGTCTTCGACATTATTCAATATTACTGAAATAATTACCGACTGCATCCACACCATTCAATCATTCTGACTATCAGCATTTCCTCACTCCAATCAACGTAACAGAAATCGATTGTTTCTCAATCAATGATTTAAATGGAAGTTTAGTGTAATTCGAATAGAAGCACAGTCATCCACTCGATTATCAACCTAAAATACTACTAACGATGACCACGAAAACAATAGAAGAGCGTTTAGAAAATGACAGCAACCACTTGCTTCTTCATCAGTTATTCGAGATGCAAGTGGAAAAAACACCGGAAAACACCGCGGTTCTGTATGAAGGCGAGTCGTTAAGCTATAGAGTGTTAAACGAAAAGGCGAATCAGCTTGCTTACTATCTCAGGGATAGAGAGGTGCAGGCAGATACCCTGGTTGCAATCATGATGGACTGGTCTCCGGAAATGTTGATTGCCATGTTTGGCGTGTTAAAATCCGGAGCGGCCTACCTGCCGATCGATACGTCCTTTCCCATTGAGCGTGTCAACTACATGTTGGAAGACAGCCAAGCCCGAATACTATTGACTACAAAAACCAGCAATCTTCCAGCAGATATAGATATCCCTGAAATAGTTGATATCAATGGACAATATATAAGCACTTTGCCCACCGGAAACCTTGAAGCTGTCAACAAGTCGACAGATCTCGCTTACCTCATTTACACCTCCGGCTCCACCGGAAAGCCCAAGGGCGTGATGATTGAACATGAGGGCATAATCAACACCTTAAGCTGGAGAAAGGACTATTATAGCTTTGATTCCAAAGATACAGTACTTCAGCTGCTTTCATTCTCCTTTGACGGCTCTGTCGAAAACCTGATCTCTCCCCTGCTGGGTGGTGCAAAACTACTGATCCCTAAACAAAAAAACAAAACAGATCTGGAATACCTGGGTCGGCTAATAAGAGAAAATAAAGTAACCCACTCATTAATCATCCCTAATTTATACAAAACATTTCTGGAAGAGATACCCAAGGACTTA
This sequence comes from SAR324 cluster bacterium, assembly GCA_028280735.1. GTDB lineage: Bacteria > SAR324 > SAR324 > XYD2-FULL-50-16 > XYD2-FULL-50-16 > JAHJTV01. The sequence goes on from JANQLH010000368.1 coordinate 1,565, forward strand.
ATCAGCTTTACCTTTGTCACAATTGCTGGAGAAAGTTTTTCCAAAGAGCTGGTTGAAGATCATTTCAGAAAGCTACCCGATGTAAAACTGCATAATGAATATGGCCCCACCGAAAACAGTGTTTGTTCAAGTGCCTATGAATTCTCCCCATCGCAGACGGTTCCTTTGATTGGGAAACCCTTACCTAACGTTGAGTGCCTGATCTTAGACGATACCCTTCAAGCTGTGCCTGTTGGAGAATTCGGAGAGTTGTATCTTGGCGGCAAGGGGCTGTCCAGGGGTTATTTAAACAAACCCGAGTTAACTTCCAAAAGTTTTATCCCTCATCCTGAAGACGGTTCACAAAAAATCTATAAAACCGGGGATATCGTTCGTTTTTTGCCTGACGGAAATATGGAAATCTCCGGAAGGATTGATGAGCAAGTTAAGATCAGGGGATATCGAATTGAATTAGGCGAAATAGAGTCCACCCTGAAAGGTCATCCCGAAGTTAGTGAGGCAGTGGTTCTTATTCCGAAAGATGGCAACCAACAGGAATTGTACAGTTTTTTTGTATCCGCGAAGCCGATTTCAGAAAGCAGTTTGAGGAATTATTTATCGGAGAAACTACCTGATTACATGATTCCGGTGCATTTCATCAGATTAGATAAACTGCCTGTCAACCCGAATGGCAAGATTGATAAGAATGCGCTTTCAATCTCCGAACCAATAGCCAGACCCAACGAATCATACCAACCACCGCGCAATGAGACTGAAGAGAAAATAACCGGCATTTGGAGTGGTGTGCTGGGTGTAAACAAGGTTGGGATTAATGACAACTTTTTCCGGTTGGGGGGTGATTCCATAAAGGCCGCCGTACTTGCGTTCAGGATGAACAAGCATTGGGACACTTCTATCGATGTTGCTGATATCATGGCAAACCCAACGATTGTTCGGATTTCCCAATTCCTTGAAGATCATACAGCTCCCCATGCAATGCCCATCGGGCCTGCAGAAGCTCGGGAAAGCTATCCGCTGTCGGTCAGTCAGGAACGAATGTGGTTTCTTGATCAGGTCGATCCCATGAATCCGACTTTCAACATCACGGAATCTTACAAGCTAATTGGAAATCTTAATGCGTCAGTTCTAAGGAAGGCGATCACAAAATTGGTTCAGCGCCATGAAAGTCTGCGCACCCGATTTCAGACAGTGGATGGAGGCCCTGTTCAAATCATTTCACCTGTTGCGGAAGATGTTTTGCACGTCATTGATCTGTCAGATATGACAGAGGCGGAGCAGGAGTCAATGGTTTGCTTTTACCGGAAAAAGGAGATCGGACGAAAGTTCCAACTTGAGCAGGATAATTTACTGTACCTGACGTTATTACATCTTGGCCCTGAACATCACGTTATTATTTTTAATTTCCACCACATCATCTTCGATGGGTGGTCATTAAGCCTGTTTTATTATGATCTGGCTGAAATCTATGGTTCACTTTTGGATCCAGGTACAAATGTGAATGAGATCAATCTTGAGTCCTATCCATTTCACTATAAAGATTATTCAGTCTGGCAAAGAAAGCAACTGAAGGATGTTTCGCAGGATCAACAATTGGCTTATTGGAAACAGAAATTGAAAGCCGGCCTTCCAAGCCACCAGATACCAGTCGATTTTCCGGCACATGATGAGGTTTCCCACACCGGTGACCAGATTCAGGCAGAACTATCTGAAGAGACAACCAAATTCCTGACAGACCTCAGTAGTCGTCATGACAGCACTTTGTTTATGACACTACTGACCGCATATAAAATCGTGCTTTCCAAACGCAGCGGTCAGGAGGTTGTTACACTCGGCTCTCCGATCGCTAACAGAAACCACAATGGTACGGAAAAGATCATCGGATTGTTTTTGAATACACTGGCCCTGCGAACCGATTTGTCCGGTGATCCCGATTTTGAAGAGGCTCTGAGAAGAGTAAGGAAAACAACAACAGAAGCTTTTCAGCATCAAGATATTCCGTTTGATCAACTATTAGCGGAACTGCAGCCAAAAAGGGATCTGAATAAAACGCCTTTTTTCCAAACATTCTTTAATATGCTCCTGACTCCATTGCATAGCGAGCCGGAACTGAATGGTATTTCAAGTGAGAAACTGCCGGCACCTGCCGTGTGGTCCATTTTTGATCTCACCCTTTATGTCACCCAAAAAGACAGGAAAATTCAGTTCAACCTGGTTTTTAAAACCGAGCTGTTTAAACGGCAGAACATGGCTGAGTTACTTGCCCAGTATCTAATTGTACTGGAGCAAATCGGCAAAAACAGTCAGCTGAAACTGTCCGACCTTTCCTTATTGACTGTAGAGGCGAAAAACATTCTTCCTGATCCTGGCAGTGCTTTAAAGAAGGATGAATTTGCTCCCTTGCCGGACCTGTTTTGTGAAGTATCCGGCAGGTTTCCAAATCAGACGGCAGTTATCGATTTTTCGGGCCAATGGTCCTATCAGGAATTAAATGCACGCAGCAATCAACTGGCACATTATCTTCAGGATCAACAGATCCAAAAAAGGGAAGTCGTTGCGATTTATGCGGATAGAAGTGCTGCTTTGGTTTGGGCAATACTCGGTATTATGAAATCCGGAGCTGTTTTTGTAATACTGGATTCCAACTATCCCGAGGAAAGACTGGCTCAGCTGGTAAAAAACTCCGGCGCCAAAGGTTTAATTCATCTTGAAACAGCCGGTGAACTGCCAGAGCTACTAACCGGTTTTTTTGAAAGCGATGAAAACAGCTTCAAAATATCTTTACCGGGCATTGGAGACATAAAATGTCAAAGTTTCCCGGAAAACTATTCGAATTCAAGCCCGAAAACAGGTATCACATCCAATGACCCTGCCTATTTGGGAGTTACATCCGGAACGACCGGTGATCTTAAGCTGATTCTTGGTACCCATTTGCCGCTATCCCATTTTATCTCCTGGCATACAGACAACTTCGGCCTTAACGAACAAGATTCTTTTTGCATGTTGTCCGGATTAAGTCATGATCCCTTACTGAGGGATATTTTCACACCACTTTGCCTGGGAGCTACACTTAATATTCCGGAAGCAAAGACGCTTTTGGACCCGGGGGATCTGAGGGACTGGCTTGGTAAACACAGAATATCAGTTTTACATACCACACCTGCCATGTGTCAGCTGATAGCGCATGATGCGTCACCTCGTACCATTAATCAACTAAGTACCATTCGTTACATCTTCAGCGGAGGTGATCGTCTATTGCCAAACCAGGTAATCAATCTCAGGCAGTTAGCTCCTCAGGCACAGCTGGTCAATTTCTATGGCACCACTGAAACACCACAGGCAATGAGTTACCATGTAGTGCCGGATTCTGACCATGAGGATAAACCGGAAGGAGCTCAGGCTCGGCAAATCTCAGGCGACCAACAATCAATTTCGATCGGCAGAGGGGTTAATGGAGCGCAACTGTTGGTTTTAAGCAAATCCGGAAAGCAGGCAGGCATTGGGGAGATTGGAGAGATTTGTGTGCGCAGTCCCTATTTATCCAGGGGATATATTAATGACAAGAAACTCACCCAAGAGAGATTCATCCAAAATCCATTTCTGCATGATGCGAATGACCGAATTTATAAGACGGGTGATTTGGGCATCTATTCGCATCATGGAAATGTCTATTGCCTGGGACGTTCGGATCAACAGGTAAAAATTAGGGGATATCGGGTTGAACTCGGTGAAATCGAATCGATTTTATTGAAGCAGGATAACATTAAACAAGCTGTCGTTTCTGCAATAGATGACCCGGTCAGGGGAAGCTATCTGGAAGCATACCTTGTTCCAGCGACAGATGGCAGCTTGTCTATTCCAATCATTCGAGAGGCTCTCAGGAGATCAATACCTGAAGCCTTGCTTCCAGCCGGTTTTAAAATTCTGGCCACGTTGCCACTCAATCCTAATGGAAAAGTCGATTACAAGGCCTTGCATACTGCACAACAAATATCACCCAATTCAGAAAAAAAGCCCCCCACAAGTAATACCTATTGTTCTGAAACCTCAAAAAGCGCAATTGAGCGAAAGATCAAAACCATTTGGCTTGATGTACTCGGGCTCAATGACGTCGGACAACATGAGCATTTCTTTGATGTAGGTGGGCATTCGTTGCTGGTCTTGCAGGTTCACACCAGATTGAACCAGACCTTTTCAAAAAAGATTCAGCCCAAAGACCTGTTTCGATTTACCACGATTTCCCAATTAACAGGGTATTATGGTGTTTCCGAATCCCCGGGTAACTTACCTATCCTTACTGCAGATCACCAGAGTACATTGAACCCAAATACCGCAGCTCCAAGCAATATCGCTGTCATAGGGGTAGCCGGTGCTTTTCCCGGTGCGGAAGATGTGGAGCAGTTCTGGGACAATTTATGCCGGGAAAAAGAATGTATCACGTTTTTCACAGATAAAGAACTTCTGGATGCGGGGATAGAAGCGGAGTGGTTGGATAATCCCAACTATATAAGGGCAAAATCGGTCCTGCGGGATGCAGATTGTTTTGATGCTCGTTTTTTTGGCATCAATCCGCGAGAGGCTGAGTTAATGGATCCGCAACAACGTGTGTTTTTGGAATGTGCCTGGAAGTGCCTTGAGGATTCGGGGCACGCCCCCGGGCAATTTCAAGGTAGAATTGGCGTGTTCGCAGGGGCAACGGCAAACACCTATTTAATGAACAGTCTTTATACCAATCCGGGCTTTTTTCGATCGTTAGACAGTTTGCAACCGAAATTGAGGGATGGACGAGACTTCCTGTCGACCCAGGTCTCGTACAAACTGAAACTGAACGGACCTGGTATTACATTACAAACTGCCTGTTCAACATCGTTGGTTGCTATCCATACAGCCTGTCAAAGTTTGATCCGTAATGAATGCGACATGACCCTGGCAGGAGGTGTATCGATAAGCACACCATTAAACGCCGGTTATTTCCATGTGCCTGAAAGTGTTTATTCGCCGGACGGACACTGTCGACCTTTTGATGCGCAGGCCAGAGGAACGGTCTTCGGTGATGGAGTCGGGATTGTTCTGCTTAAACGGCTGCAAGATGCTCTTGATGATGGAGATACCATCAAAGCCGTCATCAAGGGCACGGCAATCAACAACGATGGAGATAGAAAGATTGGTTACACAGCCCCCAGTGAAGACGGGCAGGTAGATGTCATCCGCAGTGCCTTATTAACCGCTGGTATAGATCCTCAAACCATAAGCTATGTAGAAGCCCACGGCACAGGAACCGCCTTGGGTGATCCGGTGGAATTAGCAGCGTTGAATCGCGCATTCAATGCCGGAGAATCCCACTCCCAATATTGTGCGATTGGATCTGTGAAAAGCAATATTGGGCATTTGAATATAGCCTCGGGGGTCACCGGATTCATTAAAACCGTGATGTCGCTGCATCATAAAAAAATCCCGGCCAGCTTGCATTTTAATGAACCAAATCCGCAAATTGAGTTCGAGAACAGCCCGTTTTATGTCAACACAGAATTACAAAAGTGGGAACGAGCTAACGGGACACCGTTGCGAGCTGGAGTCAGCTCCTTTGGCATCGGCGGCACCAATGCGCATGCTGTACTGGAAGAAGCTCCCGATTTTCAGACCACCGATCCGGCCAAACCGGAACAACTGGTACTGCTGTCAGCTAAATCTGAAACAGCTCTCCAAAGAATGAGTTGCAACCTGGCTGACTTTTTCAACACCCATCCGGAAATCGATCTGGCTGATGCGGCCTATACTCTGAAAGTTGGTCGCGCAGTTTTCGAGTATCGTCAGGCTTTGGTTGCATCAGATTTAAACGAAGCTGTCACTGCACTCAATCCGATAGATCCCGAGACAGTAAAATCCTCCATTACATATTCGGATCACCGACCCCTGGTTTTTATGTTTCCGGGTCAGGGCGGACAATATGTGAATATGGGCAGTTATCTTTATGAAAAAGAGGAGGTATTTCGTGAAGCAATTGATCGCTGTGCAGATCTGGTACACCCTTTGTTAATTGAAGATTTGAGGGATATTTTGTTTCCAACCAACGGCATGGAAGGTGAGCAAAAAAATCGGCTTGAACAGGTTGTCAACGCACAACCCGTTGTATTTACGATTGAATATGCCACGGCAAAGCTACTGCAATCCTGGGGGATTCAACCGGAAGCAATGATTGGACACAGTCTCGGTGAGTATGTTGCTGCCTGTTTAGCCGGTGTATTCAGTCTGGAAGACGCCTTGGCTATTGTCTGCAAGAGAGGTCAATTATTGCAGGCGGCACCTGGAGGAGCAATGCTGAGTATTGCTTTAACGGAAAACCGGGTTACAACATATCTGGATGACTCATTGTCTTTGGCAGCCACCAATGCCCCCGAGTTTTGTACTGTATCAGGACCGATAAGTGCCATTGAATCACTAGAGAGCCGACTTCAGGCTGCAGAGGTTTCTTACCGACGACTTTACATCTCCACATCTTCGCACTCGCATATGGTCGATCTATTCCTGGAGGACTTTGTAAGCTTTGTGGAATCATTTGATCTCCAGCCGCCTCAGATACCCTTTATCAGCAACGTCACAGGCACCTGGATTAAAAAAGAAGAAGCGACCGACGCCCATTATTGGGGCAGGCATTTTCGTCAAACAGTTCGATTCGCAGCAGGGTTGGAAACGATTTTAAACGAGCCCGACACGATTTTGATGGAAGTTGGCCCCGGGCATGCGCTTAGTACGTTTGCCAGGCAACAAAGAGCAAAAACAGTCATAAATGCCACTCCCCATGCAGCAGACCGGCAAAATGACAGGGCTTTTCTGCTGGACGCTGTTGCTCAACTCTGGCTGGCCGGCTTTCAAATCGATTGGAACCTGTTTTATGCAAACGAAAAACGGAGAAGAATACCCTTACCAACCTACAGTTTTGATAAGAAGCGATATTGGATTGATAAGCATTCCTGTACTCCCGATCAGGAAAGAACACCGCAATCCTTTAATCTTTCAGACATAAGTCACGTTAACTGCACTTCAAATAATTACGCTCGACCTACATCCGGCAACCTCTATACAGCTCCTGAAAGTGAAACAGAAATAGCCTTGTCCGGAATTTGGAGAGAACTACTCGGAATCGATAAAATCGGCGTACATGACCATTTCCTGGAACTTGGCGGACACTCCTTGATGGCAACCCAGTTTCTTTCACGGGTAAAACAGAATTTTGGTGTAGATATCACCCTGAAAGAGATGTTTGCCGCGCCAACCATTGCAAGATTATCAAATAGAATTGAGTCACGGGCGGATTCCAAGCTTGAACATGCTGAACCGGTTCTGAAACCGATTCCGAACGAGTTTAATCCACCGTTATCCTTTGCCCAGGAAAGACTGTGGATGTTGGATCAACTGGAAAACACAACAAATGTGTTTAACCTGCCATTTGGACTTCGCTTTAAAGGCAGCCTGGATATCGCAGCACTGCAGAAAAGTCTAACCGCAATCATCCGGAGACATGAAATCTTAAGAACGAGCTACACCGAGCTTGACGGGAAACCGAAGCAAGAAGTTCTGCAACCAGTGAATGGCGAATTACCGGTTACTGATCTCAGGGATTTGCCTCCAGATGAGAAACAGCAAAGACAGGAGCAGATACTCCTTAAAAACGTCACAGCGGGATTCGATTTAAAAAGCGATCTGTTGATTCGGATGCAACTGTTACGTATTGATGATGATGAATACTTCTTGTTACTGGTCGTTCACCATATCGCCTTTGACGGTTGGTCGATAGGGGTTTTCATCGATGAGCTGACCGAACTTTATAAGGCTTTCGTTGCAAATCCCGCGTTTAAACCGGATGAAAAAAAGATCCAATATAAGGATTATGCCGCCTGGAAAAAAGAATGGTTAACACATGAATCTTTTGACAAACAGCTTGATTATTGGAGAGAGGAACTCAAGGGTGCCAACACGGTATTGAATCTCCCCATTGCCAATCCCAGGCCGGCAGTTCGAACTTACAACGGGGATTATGTTCAATTCAGGCTCCCTGTTCACCTGACCGAGGAGCTAAACCGAATCAGCCGGGAAAATGGTTGTACCTTGTTCATGACCTTGATGGCTGCATTCAATGTGCTTCTTTATCGATACAGCTATCAGGATGACATCCTGGTTGGGACTCCCATTGCCAATAGAAATCACAAAGAGATTGAGGATCTGCTTGGTTTTTTCGTTAACGTTCTTGTCTTCAGGACGGTGTTTACGGAGGAGGCTACCTTCGCAGACATCCTGCAACAGCTTCAAAAAAAGTCACTTGATGCTTATTCCAACCAGGATTTTCCCTTCGAGAAACTGGTTGATGTCTTAAACGTTGATCGTGACCTGAGTATATCTCCCTTATTCCAGTTCATGTTTGTGCTGCAAAACTTTCCCAAAGACGTAAAGGGTATGCCGGATCTCAACATGGACTTTGAAAGTGTCGGCAGCACAAAAACGGAGTTTGATCTGACGTTGTATATGAATGCAGAGGATGATACCTGGATTGGTTCCATGGAATATAATACGGATTTATTCTCCAGAGCAGCTATCCTTCAATTGTCGGAGCATTTCCAGGCCTTATTGGATGCCATTGTCAGCAATCCGCGTCAGCGGGTTTCTCAGCTTACAATGCTGTCTGAAAAAGAGATCGAGAAAATTACCGTCCAATGGAATCAAACCGAAAAGGATTACGGCACCCCTCAATGCTTGCATCATATGGTGGAAGCCCAGGTGGAGAGAACACCCGATGCTACAGCTGTTGTTTTTGAAGACACACATCTCAGCTACCTGGAGTTAAACAAGCAATCAAATAAGCTTGCGCGTGAATTAATCAATTATGGAGCCGGACCGGATACAATCATCGGCATATACATGGAACGCTCCCTGGAAATGGTGATTGGACTTCTGGCAATATTGAAAGCCGGTGCTGCGTATCTTCCGCTTGATCCAAGCAACCCGAAGGATAGATTGTCGTTTATGATAGAAGATGCAAACCTCCAATGGATCATCACCCAAAACCATCTTACAAGTAGCCTTCCGGAATCAGCTGTAAAAGTCATTATTGCAGACAGTTTAGAACTCTCCGATTCGGCCGGCGGGTCAAATAATCCTGATCACGCTACTTGGAAAAAGCCTTTAACCACGGATCATTTGGCTTATGTGATTTACACTTCAGGCTCCACAGGCAGACCCAAAGGGGTCCTCACTGAACATAAGGCTATTTATAATCGACTCATGTGGATGCAGGAAACATATGGCCTGACCGAGGCAGACCATGTGCTGCAAAAGACCCCCTTCGGTTTTGATGTTTCCGTGTGGGAATTCTTCTGGCCGCTTATAACCGGGGCCAGATTGGTTGTAGCAGCTCCTGATGGTCATAAAGATAACAAATACCTTGTCGATTTGATCAAAGCCAGCAATATCAGCTGCTTACATTTTGTTCCTTCCATGCTTCAATTGTTTCTGGAGCAGCCGGAAGTGGAAACATGCGACAGTTTACAGAAGGTTATTTGCAGTGGAGAAGCCCTCCCGTTTGATCTGAAGGAACGGTTTTTCTCCTGCCTGGACTCCGAACTTCATAATTTATACGGTCCTACCGAAGCTGCCATCGATGTAACCTATTGGGAATGCCGACCGGTAGGGCAAACTAAAACGGTTCCAATAGGATATCCCATCGCCAATGTTCAGACCTACGTGCTGGACAAATACCTCAACCCTGTTCCACCGGGTGTACTGGGAGAACTCCATATTGGCGGGTTCAACCTTGCACGAGGTTATCTGAACCGACCGGAACTCACCAAAGAACGATTTATCACCGGTGTTTTTCCGGAACATCGGGAAAAAAGACTCTATAAAACAGGGGATTTGGTCAAATACCGCGATGATGGGGTCATCGAGTATTCAGGTCGCTTGGATTTTCAGGTGAAAATCAGGGGATTCCGCATCGAACTTGGTGAGATCGAAAACGTTTTGCAACAACATGCGGACATCAATGAATGTGTGTTAATGGCCGTTGCAGATGATGTGGGTGACAAACAACTCATTGCTTATCTTGTTGCCCCCGGGGAAAACGCTCCTAGTGAAGTTGATCTTAGAGATTATCTGAAAGATCAGCTACCTGAATACATGATCCCTTCAGCGTTTGTATTTCTGGATTCCATGCCGTTAACCGTAACCGGGAAGACAGACAGATTGTCCCTTCCCGCACCGGAAATTCGCAAAATCAGTGAAACAGATGAATTTGTTGAGCCGGCATCGGATCTTGAAAAGAAGATCGCAGAGATTTGGACTGACTTGTTGAAAATCGAAAAAGTAGGTGTCACACACAACTTTTTCGATATCGGGGGCGATTCCTTCAAGGCTATCAGAGCCGTAAGACGAATAGGAGACTCGATCAGCGTAATGGATATGTTCAAGTATCCGACCATTCGGGATCTGGCGAATTACCTTGATGATTCATTCCAAAAAAGTGGCCGGGCAGCGGAGAAAAAACAATACCTGTTCGAGCTCACCAAACCCATTCCAAAGAATAAAAAACGATGTACGCTTGTGTGCGTACCTTATGGCGGTGGAAGCGCGGTTGTTTATCAACCCTTGGCCAGAGAACTGGAAGGTGATGTGTCGCTCTATTCTGTCCAGCTCCCGGGTCATGACCTGGCCAAACAAGATGAAGCTTTTGAATCCATTGAATCAATTGCCAAAAACTGTTTGGCTGAAATTAAAGAGAAGGTAGAAGGAAAAATCCTGCTTTACGGTCATTGCGTAGGCGGGGCATTGACCCTGGAAATTGCACGACTGCTTGAACAGGAAGGTCTTCCCCTGGAGGCTGTTTACATTGGCGGTGCTTTTCCCGTGAGTCGCATGACAGGAAAGCTTTTTGATCTGGTCTACAAACTGATGCCCATGAAGCGGCATATGAATGCCAGATCTGCTCACGATTTTTTACAATCGGTAGGCGGTTTTGATGACTCATTTAATGAAGCTGAGAAGGAATTCATGATCGATGGTTTGCGTCATGATGCAACTGAGGCAATTAATTACTACACGGACGTATATGCAAAACGAAAATCGCTGCGTTTAAAGGCTCCCATCTCCTGCATTATTGGTGAAGGAGACAGACTTACGGAGTTTTATGAGGAACGATATCGTGAATGGGAATCTTTCAGCGAACAGGTTAATTTATCAACTATTCCCAAAGCCGGTCATTATTTTATCAAACATCAGGCTCAGCAATTCAAAGAGATCATTTACAAGAATCTTGAATCTCCGAAGCACAGAGCAAAACCTGAACAAACCAAATCCAAACAAAACGAAGTAAATACAAGCCCTAAGACTACAAAACAATCCCTGGGAGTGTTCTTTCTCATCGCCCTGGGCCAGTTTGTATCGATGATTGGAACAGAATTGACCTCTTTTGCTGTTGGGGTTTGGCTATTTATGCAAACAGGATCTGTTTCCCAGTTTGCCATTATTTCTGTTTGTGCCCTGTTTCCCGGAATATTGGTTCTTCCTTTTGCCGGAGCTGTTGCGGATCGATATGACAGACGAAAAGTGCTGATTTTAAGTGATATTATCGGTGTCAGTACGACCATTTTTATTGGTTATATGCTTTGGACTGATGCGTTGCAGGTTTGGCAGTTGTATATCTCTGCAAGTGTCGGGGCAATTGCAAATGCGTTTCAACGCCCGGCCTTTCTTGCAGCTACATCTCAATTGGTACCAAAACAGTATTTAGGTCACGCCAACGGTGTCGCTCAATTGGCCTTTAATGCCGGAAGATTGCTTTCGCCTTTGCTTGGCGGTTTCCTGGTCGTGTTAATTGGCCTTAAAGGAATTGTCATCATCGATTTTTTCACATTTATTTTCGCCGTTTCCATCCTTTTATTTGTTCGCTTCCCAAACAGACTGTTCAAAAAAAGAGAAGAACCGATTCTACAGGAAATAGCCGGTGGCTGGCGTTATATTACGAAAAGACGATCGCTAAAAGTTATGTTTGTCTTTTTTACAGTCATTAACTTTTTCCACAGCCTGACCCATGCCCTGATCGCTCCGATGGTATTGTTGAGCAATTCTGTATTGACCATGGGACGGGTCATGACCTCATTTGGTGTGGGGGTATTAATAGGCGGTGGAATTATGTCGATCTGGGGAGGAACCAAAAGGCGGGCTGAAGGAATGATCGGATTTTATGTGCTGATGGGAATAGGCATCATGATCATCGGAATTAGACCTGAAGCGGGCACTCAAACCCTGGGATACTTTCTTTTTGGCGTCTCCCTCTCCCTGATTAATGCTCATTGGCAAGCACTCATGCAGCTAAAGGTGGGCCTTGAGCTACAGGGAAGAGTCATTGCCATCAATCAAATGTTTGCACTCTCCATGATGCCGCTGGGCTACCTTGTTTCGGGTTATCTGGCCGACAATGTGTTCGAACCCTTTATGGCAAGCGGCTTGCTTTTGGCAGAAAAAATCAGTTGGGTGATCGGTTCCGGATCCGGCAGGGGGATTGGGTTAATCATTTTAATCGCCGGCTTTATTGTCACCGTGCTGGGCTTTGTAAGCTATCATTACCCGGTTCTGCGCTATATGGAGGATGAACTGCCGGACGCTATTCCCGATGCAGAAGTCATTGTTGAAAAAGACCAACTTCAGAAACTGGAGGATCACAAGCTGCTTCAACAGGAAGAACCAAAAACGCTTCCCAATTAACCAAAGTTGATTGAGAAATGTTTCAGATACTGGTTCAACTCCCCCTTTAATTGTTAAGCTCAATGACCTGATGCTTGCAGTTGATTTTTTAATTAATCAACCCCTTGATAAGAATGTTAGACCCAAACCAACAAAAAAAGCTTTTTGAATTTTATCCGGCTTTGAGCAAGATAGATAAAGATCTCCTTTCACAAACGTTAACAAAGGCACAAATAATCTCATTTAAGGCCGGGACGACCGTATTTGAAGAGCTGCAGCCTTGTAACGCCTTTCCTTTTGTTTTGTCCGGTGAGCTTAGGGTGTTCAAACAGGCATTGAACGGCAGGGAACTTTCTCTTTACACCGTTACTCCCGGTGATGCCTGTGTGGTTTCAGCCGGTTGTCTCTTGGGAGATGAGCCTTACAACGCGGTAGGTCAGGTGAAAGAGGAAGTAACTTTAGTGATGATGCCAACTGAAACGTTTGAAGGTTTATTGGGGGTCAGGTCGTTTCGCGAGTACATCTTTTCTTTATTTTCCAAACGGGTTTTAGAGTTGATGCAATTGGTGAATGAGGTCGCTTTTGAGAAACTGGACAGACGTTTGGCCGCCTTTCTGCTCAAAAAAGGAACTCCGATCCGTATGTCTCACCAGGAAATGGCTGATGAGCTTGGCACCGTTAGAGAAATCATTACCCGTTTGCTGAAAAATCTGGCTGATAACGGGTCAATCGCCATTAGCAGAGAGCAGGTAAACATACTGGATGAAAACCGCTTGAAACAATTTCTCGAGAACAACTCCCCCCCTGTGTAACCCAAGTCACATTATCTCATCCCTTTGTCTGCTAGGCTCCAATGTAGTGTTCATCTTTAATTGCAGATTGGTGAATCCGCTCCCGGAGACTGTGTCACAATTCGAGTTTTTGACTATTTTGTGAAGAACGTGACTATTTGTCATTCCGGGCTTGACCCGGAACCTACTGTGTAACTTGCTGAAATCATGGATAGAATGTAGGATGGGTAACTTGTTACCCATCAACTCTTTATATATGGCTTTTGATCACATTCCACCCGATGGGTAACTCCGTTACCCATCCTACGGTTCTTGGAAAAATCGTATATTTTTCTATTACGGCACAGTCTACAAGCC
>JANQLH010000401.1 GCA_028280735.1 SAR324 cluster bacterium
CCCCGTTTTGTCCTGATTTAATTCCTTTGATCATTGATAACAAAGCCCTGGCTCCACCCTTGGAACTGGAACCCCTGACAGTTTGATTTCCCAGAAGCTCGACGACAGTAGCAGCAAAACTACCGTCTCTGCTTGCGCTTACAAGAGATAACAAGCTTTGATTTCGCAAAAGTACAGCGGCATAGGTGATATTATTATGCCAAAAAGAATAGATCCAGTTTTTATTCTCTTTTCTTAAATCTTCAAGATGCTCCAGCCCAATCCATTTCTTCCGACAGAATAGCAGGATCAGTAACATGAGCCATTTTAGTAAACGGGGAGCGAAATAACTGGATATCCTTCTTTTCAAAGAATCACCGTTTGACATAAAAGGCAAATGAAGTTGGTTTAGGATAGGGATTTAAGGAGTTGGAAGATCCGGAGTCATAACAACCGGATCTTTAAAAATTTAGAGAGTTTGATAAAGCTGCTTAAAAGCTAAGTTGCAGTTTTGCCAATCTTGTTTTCAGTTCCTCAATGACAGCTTTTTCCTGGTCGTACCCAGCAGCATTGAAGGTAACGGAAAACCGAAGGAATGCTCCTGCATCATCCCAAGGAACGGTGGAGATTAATGCTTCTTTAATCAGATGAGTGGATGCTTCCTCTGCATTTTTGAAAGTAATACCACCAGCAGCTCCTTTTGGTGCTTTTACATATCCGTAAAAGGTGCCTTTTGGTTTTTCCGCATCAAAGCCCAGTTCATTAAGGGCGCCAATCAACAGGTCAAATCGTCTGGAATATTTTTCACAGGTTTCGTCGGTGATTTTTAAGCTATTCAATGCTTTGATTCCCGCCAGTTGAATGGCTCTGAACTGCCCCGAATCGGTGTTATCTTTAACAGTCGCGTACGCACTGACAATTTTTGGATCACCAGCAACAAAAGCCATTCTCCACCCAGTCATATTGAAGGCTTTGGATAGTGAATGGACTTCAATACCGACATCAGTTGCTCCATCAACAGAAAGGAAGCTAAGCGGCTTGTATCCGTCAAATGTCACAGCAGCATACGCTGCATCGTGAATAACAGCTATATTGTTTGCTTTAGCAAAGGTAACAACCTTTTCAAAAAACTCCTTGGTTGCCACTTGACCAGTTGGGTTGTTTGGATAGTTGATGTACAAAATCTTAGCTTTGGCCAGTACATCTGCCGGAATAGAGTCCAGATCAGGTAAAAAGCTGTTTTCCTTTAATAATGGCAATTGATGTACAGATCCACCAAGATATCTTGTATAGGTTCCTGTTACTCCATACCCCGGAGAGGTTGATAAGGTGATATCACCCGGGTTGATCAGACAGATCGGTAATAAAGCCAAAACAGGTTTGGAGCCTATTCCATGAACAATCTGTTTTTGTGGATCGAGATTGGAAACACCATATACCTTGTCCATATATGCGGCGGCGGATTCCTGGAACTCCCGAATACCGTTATCGGCATACCACCTGTTTTCCGGTTTGCCGGCTTCTTCACCTAATGTTTGAACCACAGAAGCATCAGCAGGAATATCCGGCTCACCGACTCCCATATCGATAATAGGAATATCCGGATATTTTTTTGTTGCTTCGGCCTTGGCCATTTTAATTTTCTGGAATTTGTAAATCTCTGTTGACTTGCCGAAGCTTTTGCCTCCGAGTCTTTCTGCAATTAGGTTTTCAAAAAAATCCACCTTGGCTCCCAAATTTTTCTGTATGTTAAAAGTAAAAAACTCTTTAAAAATCAATATTATCGACCAGATAAACTAGTACACATCAATCGATGATAGATTAAACCTAACAGTATTTTTGTTTTGCTTCAAGTAGCGAGGACAGGCTTTCAGAAACTGTTATCATTGCTTTTAGCAGTCGATCTGGTGGAATTCTAGTTGACAATTTTTAAGATGATCCACTACTATTTCATATTAAATTGCCGAGATGGTGAAATTGGTAGACACGCTGGATTCAAAATCCAGTGGCCTCGCGGCCGTGCCGGTTCGATTCCGGCTCTCGGTACCAGATGCAAAAGCTGAAAAGACTATTTCATGAAATAGCACATCGATTTAAAGGGACAGGTGGGAATCCGGCTGTCCCTTTTTTTTTAGGTTCATCATAATGACTGCAAACAAAGCGATTCAAAATATCACCGTGTTGGGAGCCGGTCGCTGGGGAACAGCGATGGCGATCTATCTTAGTAAAAAAAACAATCTAATAGTTACTCTTCAATGCCATCTTCAGTCCGAATTCGATGAGTTAACGGCAAACGACAGGGCACCTAACCTCCCTGGATTCAGTTGTGAAGGAAAGGTACATTTCGAACTGGATCTTGATAAATCGTTGGCTAAAGCTGATCTAGTGGTGATTGCCATTCCCGTGGCTTTCATGAGAAGTGTGTTGGAGAAGATCAAGGATCTTCCTGAATCCACAGTAATTGTCAGCATCAACAAGGGAATTGAACGGGAATCCCTGCAAACCGTCCCTGAAATTGTAAAGGAGTATTTCCCGAACAACCACCTGGCACACCTGGGAGGTCCTTGCTTTCCGGAAGGTCTGCTTTCAGATATCACTCCCGCGGCAGAGACACTGGCTTGTGAAGACGAAGAGATGGGAGCTTGCTTACAGGAATTGTTCAGTAGTACTTCTTTCCGGGTTTATCGCAGTGTTGAGTTGAAAGGTGTAGCCCTGCTGGGTGCCCTGAAGAACATTTACGCTATAATAGCGGGCATTGCGGATGGAATAGGGCTTTATGAAGAGGTGATATCCGTCGTGGTCACGCGGGGGCTGGCTGAGATGAAACGCTTTTGTCAACACCAGGGTATTTCTTTTGAAACCCTCTATGGTCTTAGCGGTTTAGGAGATCTTGCCTTGACCTGCTATTCACCCAAGAGCAGTCATAACAAAAACTTCGGTCGACGAATCGGTAAAGGTGAAAAAGTGGAGGACATTTTGGCTTCCATGGGCGGAACTGTGGCAGAAGGATACTATACTACCAAAGCCGTTTGGGAAATCTCTAAAAAAGAAAATATCGATTTACCTTTATGCAAGGGAGTATACCAGGTTATTTACGAAAATATGTCTTTGAAAGACAGTATGATGGAATTGATGAACAGACCGCTGAAAGTTGAGGATTGAGTTGAATGCAGCCTATCTTGAATTTCTTTATAACCTTGGACAGTTTAATATTAAATTAGGCCTTTCAACCATCCGGGAAATGCTGAACCGGATGGGAAATCCCCATCACCACCCTCGCATTATTCATATTGCCGGTACTAACGGCAAAGGCTCAACGCTTGCCACTATCGAACAATTATTGCTCGACACCGGATTTACCACAGGTTCAACGATTTCACCGCACCTGATAAGTTTTAACGAACGTTTCAGAATCTGCGGACAATCAGTGTCCGACGAAGATCTTAACCGGGCGTTTGAAAGAATTTGCCTGGCCTGTGATATAGATCTGGGATTAATCAAACCGGAATCAAGAGACGGGTCAATCAGTCCTACTTTCTTCGAATTTGCTATCGCTCTGGCGTTTGAGGTGTTTAGAGCTCACAAGGTTGATTTTATAATACTTGAAACGGGATTGGGAGGAAGACTGGATGCCACTAACGTTGTGGACAATCCCCTGGCTTGTGTCCTGACCAGAATTGGCTATGACCATCAGGAATTTCTTGGTGAAACCTTGGAGGAGATCACCTGGGAAAAGATGGGTATTTTGAAAAAAAATTCACCGGTCTTTGTTACTCAACAGCTGGAACGAGTTAAGCAAATAATAAAAAATCACTGTATGGATACCGGGATTAAAGCGTTTTTCCCGCCGGAGGATTTTTCAGTTGAGTATTCTGATGTTTCACATGAAACGATCTATCGGTTGATCACCAGAAACCGTAAAAACACCGAACTACCTTTTGAAATTTCGGTTTCAGCTCAGTCCCTGGCGGGTGATCATCAAAAGCAAAATACAGCCACAGCACTAGCTTTGTATTATTCGATAATCCCGGAAGGCAGGCGATTATCAAAGGACGGCGTAATCAGGTCCTTACAAAGGGTAACCTGGCGAGGCAGACTGGAATATCTTGATGAAAGCAAACGAATCCTGCTGGATGCAGCACATAATGAATCGTCAATTAAATCTCTTTTTGATTTTCTTGAACAGAAACATCATGATCAACGGATACTCTTTGCGATTGGTTGGAAAAAAGACAAACAGATAGTTGATGTAATTGATCTGAATGGACTGAAGCAGGTCGATTTTCTACCAATCATACAAGAAAACGAAAAAGCACTGGATGCAGATAAAGTGATAGAGTTATTAGCAGAAAGGAACTTCAGCACTTTACAAGCAATTGGTACTGCTGAACTTGCCGACGGGATAGCTAATAAATCCTTACCTGAACATGATCTATTGGTAATTGCAGGCTCTATCTATTTATTGGGGGAATTCCTTGAAATATGGCAATCGCCACAACACCATTAAACAAAACCTATCATGGTACAAAAAAGCGAAAACGGTTACTTCGGTAATTTTGGCGGAATGTTTATTCCTGAGATCCTTCGGTCAACTTTTGAGGAGCTGATTCAGGCATACGAACATATCAGAAGGGATGATTCGTTTTGGGAATCATATAAGGAACTGATGTCCACCTATTCTTGCAGGCCTACCCCGATTACTTTTGCAGAAAACCTCTCAAAACATTTTGGTGGCGCCAGTATCTATATAAAAAGAGAAGACCTGAATCACACCGGGGCTCATAAAGCCAATAACGTAATGGGTCAGGGGCTTTTGGTAAAACGCATGAACAAATCCCGGGTGATTGCTGAAACAGGCGCCGGCCAGCATGGTGTCGCCACAGCCACCATGGCGGCAAAGTTCGGGTTTGATTGCACGA
>JANQLH010000429.1 GCA_028280735.1 SAR324 cluster bacterium
GATAAGCTGCAAAAACGGCTCTTCCGGGTGCGGTTATGTTCGGCTTCACAATGCTTGGCACTGCCGGATCAGCTCCCCTGGAACTGAAATAGGCCAGGACATCGCCTTCATTGTCGTTCAGTACCTTGAAGGTTCCGGTTAATTCTCCCTGGTGGCCAGTTCCGGTTGATAACCAGGTACGAACTGCTTCTGCATCCGTATTCAAGATATGAGTGGCCGGAAGTGCATGACTATCCGTCATGAAATATCCGACTCCATCCGGTGATTCCGGCGGGATATTAATAATCATGGCACCACCGCCATTATCCCGTACAGCCTCACCTCTTGCATAGCGAGCTGTTGAACCTACATGGTTGCAAAGAACGATTTCCCCGTTAAATGGCGTTGTGAACAAACCCGGTTCGCAAGTCGGGTTGCCAAAATCAGTAGCATCAACGATTGGTGCAGGGCCGTATCCAACAGTCACACTGTGACCTTTGATGCTTGAAGGTGCCGGAGTATCACCACCGCTCATTTTTACCAGCCAGTTTTCATACTGGAGATTATGGGAACTAGCGGCTACAGCTGTAATCCACGGAGCATCGGCTGGAGAGCCCAGGGTTTCTGCCAATGGACCGCTGTTTCCGGCAGAAGTGGCAACAAAAATTCCTGCATCCATTGCCGAGAGGAATGCGAGGGAATCAAAATCCGACCAAGGATCACTTGAACCACCGCCTATGGAGTAATTAATAACATCAACACCATCCAGGATGGCCTGGTTGATCGCACCTAAAATAGCACTGAGGTAGCAACCAGCTTCCCCGCAGACAGAGTAGGCGATAACATTGGAATGGGGTGAAACACCGGCAATCGTCTTTGTCACTTCTTTGCCGTTTGGTGTTACCACCGTGGCGTTGAATACCACGTTTCCAGCACTTGTACCGGCTGTGTGAGAGCCATGTCCATCAATATCTCTTGGATTTCCGCTATTTACCGGGGGATATCCCCAGGCACCTATCAGTTTGTCGTTACATGGGAAGCTTGGGTCATACACGGGCTCTGCCGGATCACAAACGCCAAAGTATTTTCCCTTGGGATTTGTATGCGTATATCCGTCGTCACCTGTTGCCGCAAAAGAATCACTCACCGGATTAATACCGGTATCGATGACACCGACGACCACACCTTCACCCATGGTTCCGGGAACATTTCCGACTCCTTTCCAAACCTGAGGAGCACCGATCCAGGTATAACCACCTTCATGGCAGCCTATTAAAATAAACCCACTTACCAGGAAGAGAGAAGAAAGCAAGGCAATTCTTCGTCCCAGGACGTTTCTTTTCACCAGAATCCAGGCAATGAGCAGGGTGGCTGCTGACAGTGACAGGGCAACTATCAGCCAAGTTGAGTTGTTGGTCGGCTGCGCATACCCAAGAACAGGCTCCTTGCTGCGATGTAGCTGTCTGAGCTCGTCTTTTTGTATCTTTAGAATACCGGGAACACCGGCCAATGCTTCTGCTTCCTTTTGGGTCAGTTCTACAACAATGGCGTTGATCGCTGTTTTAAAGGAAGACACTTCGTTTACCCGGTGTCCCAGAACAGCTTCGATTCTTTTTTTCAGATCCGCCTGGCTAGCGGCAAGCAAAGCCCTTTGAGACTTGCCGGCAGCTGATTCTAAGTCAAACTTGCCATCCGCTGCAGCGGCAGCAACAACTGTACGTTCTTTTCCTTGAATAATGAAACGGAAGGTCGGTTCTGCTGCCTTTGCAGCCGTAAGCGACTGAACCTGCAGATTGGTTCCTTTTGCGGTCAGTTTGGTTTTTTCAATGACTTCTCTTTTTGACTGTCCGGCGGCAAACAGATGACCAGCCAGGAAACAGGACACTGTAATCAGTAAAACTGGTAACAGCATCCGGTTCAGCGTAACAAATCTTTTCATGGCAACCTTTTCATAAAAGGGTGGAAGATAATCAGCATAGTGCTGATGGGGGTTAAACTACTTGTATGGCAAAGGACCATTCATTAGGGTACGTAGTTCGTCGGCACGAACCTGCTTGATTCCTTCAATGTTTCTGATTTTGGACGCTTCCTCCTCCTTCATCCGGATGACAATTCCAAAAAAACTGACGTCAAAACTCTGAATTACAAGCGGTTTGCGCTTCAGCAAAGCCTCGATTTTGTCCAGATAAACCGATTTTTTCTGATCCAGATAGGCTCGATAGCGAACAATATCGGGTTGTTTGAAATCCAGTTTTTTCCCGGATTCGGATGGAGAAGTGGCAGGATAACCTGCAATACTGCCTTTGTATTGGGCAACAGGCTTTTCTTCAAACTCAATAATATAAACCATATCGGTATCCGTATTCGATGCTGCTTTTGTCTTATTGGTCAGAAAAACAGACAAGACCGTCAGCAAAGATATCAACGTTATTAACCGCAATGGTGTGTACGGCGTGAATTTTGTAATTCTATTCAACAAAGCTTGTAAAACTCCAATACAATTGAATGGCTTCAACAGTATGCTGAACTTAATACCCATTTGAGCATTTTAAAACATATAAACACAGAAAAGAAGGTTTTTTTGGAGGGTTTTTCTACAAATTTCTTTATCCATAATCGGCGATATAAGAGCAAATAGCCGTGATCGAAATGAAAATGAACACCTTTAAGGGACGTAAATAAATAAATAAGAAATTAAATTAAAAATACAATCACCGAAGATATTATGTGTTCCTGAAATGTTCGGAACGGCTTGTTTTAATTTTCGGAGGATGGTATCATTCGCGGCTTTTGTGCAAGTTCCTTCTAAACACGGCTGAATAACCGTTCACAAAAGGCGGGTATCGCTTGGAGAATCTACGGTCGGTGGAAAAATGGAAGTTTACGAGGGGTGGTCGAAATGGATGAAGAAGTGGCTTCAATGAAGAAGGAACAGGATTGCATGGTATTTCAAGCAACACAATCCTGTTTACATTTGGGAAACCCCGTATACGGACCGGGGTTTTTATGGATTTGGTTATTTAACCTTGCCGGCTTTCCAGGCTGCAATCAGTTTATCGTAATCGACTGTTTCTCCCTTGGGCTTTTCGTTTTTCAGTTTAGCTTTGGGTGAACCAGGTTTGTTCAGCCAGTAAGATGCCTCGCGCTTTTTGTTCAATTTAGGACCGCATTCCTTTTGAACACCGGCTCTCGCAATTCTTTGCAGAACCCTGTCCTGTTCGGCGGCCAGGTTATCCATGGCTCTATCCACGGTAACTTCACCGGCAACTGCTTCACCGATGTTTTGCCACCACAATTGAGCAAGCTTCGGATAATCGGGAACGTTGGTTCCTGTCGGTGTCCAGGCTACACGGGCAGGACTGCGGTAAAATTCAACCAAACCACCAAGTTTTGGAGCTCTTTCGGTGAACGAACTGTGTCGAATATCGCTATCGCGAATGGGCGTTAACCCATGATGAGCTTTTTTCAGGGATACTGTTTTGGAGACTACGAACTGGGCAAACAGCCAGGCGGCTTTTCTTCTTTCGACCGGTGTACTCTTTAGCAGCGTCCAGGAACCACAATCCTGATAACCGAGTTTCATACCTTCTTCCCAATATGGACCGTGTGGGGAAGGAGCCATTCTCCATTTTGGAGTTCCGTCTTCGTTAACTGTAGGACCGGGAGCAACCATGTCGGATACGAACGCTGTGTACCAGAACATTTGTTGAGCAACGTGTCCCTTAGCCAATACGGGTAGATACTGATAAAAGTCCATTCCAAGAGCTCCCGGAGGTGCATACTTTCTTAGCCATTCCATATACTTTCTAAGGGCGTATTTGGCGGCAGGTCCGTTTGCAGCACCACCACGCTCAACTGAAGCACCTGCAGGATGACAGCCTTCCACACGAATACCCCATTCATCAACAGGCTTTCCGTTTGGAATCCCTTTGTCACCGGCACCAGCCATGGACAACCAGGCGTCAGTAAATCGCCATCCCAGATCCGGAGCTTTTTTCCCGTAGTCATTATGGCCATAGATTTTCTTACCGTCGATTTCCTTGATGTGCTCTCCGAAGAACTCGGCGATGTCTTCATAAGCTGACCAGTTTACGGGAACCCCAAGCTCATAGCCGTAAATTGATTTGAACTTCTTTTTGAAGTCGGGTCTTTTAAACCAGTCATACCGGAACCAATAAAGGTTTGCGAATTGTTGATCCGGTAGTTGATAGAGTTTTCCATCCGGACCGGTGGTAAAGGACTTACCCATAAAATCGTCCACATCCAGGGTCGGCAGGGTTACGTCCTTTCCCTCTCCAGCCATCCAATCGGTCAGGTTTACTACCTGTCCGGAGCGGAAGTGGGTTCCAATCAAATCGGAGTCATTGATATATGCATCGTATACGTTTTTTCCGGATTGAAACTGAATCTGGAGTTTTTCAATCACGTCACCTTCCTGAATCAGGTCGTGAGCGACTTTGATACCGGTAATCTCTTCAAAAGCCTTGGCTAAGACTTTAGATTCGTATTCGTGGGTGGGAATGGTTTCGGAAACTACTTTAATCGACATGCCTCTGAATGGTTTAGCAGCCTCCATAAACCATTTCATTTCATCGAGTTGTTGCTCTTTTGAAAGAGTGGAAGGTTGGAATTCCTTATCAATCCACTTTTTTGCTGCATCCAGACTCTGGGCGAAAACAGCAGTGCTTCCTGCCAAAGCAAAACTGACCAACATGGTTACAGCCGCACAGAAGAGCGGCATCCAGCGGGTTTTATGTCCCATATTCTCTTCTCCTTATTTACTTCCCTTCTTTGTTTAAAGATTCGACAGACCGAAGGGCTGAGTCTGTTGCGAATCTGCTTAACAACCAACTGTGGTTTAAGAATTCTCGTTTTAACATGTCTTTCGATGATCCTTAACCTGTGGTTCAAAATGCTTCAGGACCGGATTGAGTCCCGTATCGGTTAAGCTGATAACTGATGAGAGATCAATATTTCAGTTATCTTACCCGAATTTCATTAAAACAACACCATAAACGATGGAAATCAACAGGGCGAACCAAATTGAAAAATCTGTCAGCCCAATCCATGCCAGGTGAATATAGGCAGATCCCAGCAGTCCTATGAACAATCGATCTCCCCGGGTAGTTTCTATTGGCAGAAATCCCTTTGTTTCATGGGTGGGAGATACCAACTGCCAAATAAACATTCCGACTAATATCACTCCAATGGAGATAAAAAATACCGCCGTGGGCAAGGTCCACGCCATCCATTCCAAACTCATAATCTGTCTCCCTTATACTCTACCCAGGGCAAATCCCTTGGCAATATAGTTTCTTACAAACCAAATGACCAGCATTCCCGGTACAATTGTCAGCATACCGGCAGCAGCCAATTGTCCCCAGTCGAGACCTGATGCACCAATGGTTCTTGTCATGGTGGATTGAATCGGTTTGGCAGACGTGGTTGTCAAGGTTTTGGCAATCAACAGTTCCACCCAGGAAAACATGAATAGGAAAAATGCCGTTACACCAATCCCTGTGCGGATAACCGGAATAAAGATGAATAGAAAAAATCGTGGCAGTCCGTAACCATCCAGATAAGCCATTTCGTCAATCTCCCTCGGTACACCGGACATAAAGCCCTCCAAAATCCACACCGCCAGCGGAACATTAAACAAGCAGTGAGAGATGGCAACAGCAAGGTGTGTGTCGATCAATCCTACAGTTGAGTATAACTGAAAAAAAGGCAGGGCGAATACCGCCGGAGGAGCCATTCTGTTAGTCAGCAGCCAGAAAAACATATGTTTGTCCCCAAGGAAATTGAAACGGGAAAAAGCATAGGCTGCCGGTAAGGCTGCGACCAACGAGATAACAGTGTTGATGGTTACATAGGTGATTGAGTTGATGTACCCGGAATACCAGGATTTATCCGTAAAAATATTGATATAATTCTGAAAAGTCAGATTTTTGGGATACAGGTTAAAGGAGCCCAGAATGTCAGCGTTAGTCTGCAGGGACATGGTGAGCATCCAGTAAATTGGTAACATCAATAGTACGAGATAGAGGATCAACCCCAAGGTTCTCTTCTTGATTTTCATTATTAATCTCCCGTTCCGACTTTTTGTAATGCTTGATAAAACAGCCAGCTAAACAGCAATATGATCAGAAAGTATATCAGTGATAACGATGCTGCCGGTCCCAGGTCAAACTGACCTAATGCCAGTTTGTAGAGATAGATCGATAGAAAAGTGGTTGAATTACCGGGCCCGCCTCCTGTGAGTACAAATGGTTCGGCATAAATCAGGAAGCTGTCCATAAACCTGAGAAGCACTGCAATCGTTAACACACCTCTCAATTTCGGCAGTTGAATATAGCGGAAAGTTGCCCAAGCCGACGCCCCATCGATACGTGCTGCTTGATAATAAGCTTCCGGAATGGCTTGCAGGCCTGCATAAGCAAGAAGGATGACCAGTGGTGTCCAATGCCAGAATTCCATCAACATCACGGCAACCCAGGAACCGAGTGGAGTTGCTGTGTAATCAAACGGAATCCCGATACTGTTGACAGCCGCTCCCAATAAACCAATATCCGGTCGAAGGAAGATTTGCCAGATTGTACCGATCGCATTCCAGGGAATCAGTAATGGCAGCGCCACAATAACCAGGCAGAACGCCACACCTTTACCTTCTTTCGGCATTGCCAGTGCAACCAGAACCCCCAAGGGAATTTCAACCAGCAAGACCATTATGGAAAACATGAATTGTCGAATAAGCGCATCGTGTAGCCTTGGGTTGGCCAGGGTTTCTTCAAACCACTCGGTACCAACGAACACGCGTTGGCCGGGGCCGAATATATCCTGTACCGAGTAGTTCACTACGGTCATCAGGGGCAAGATTGCCGTGATGGCAACCAGGATGAATACCGGGATAACCAGAAACCAGGCCTTGTTATTTGTGGGTTTGTTCATACCTAATTAATGGATTAAGTGTTCGTTTGCATAAACCCGAACGTTTTCGGGTTGAAAGCTAAGAAAGCGGTTTTTCTCGTTGATTGGCCTATCCTCGGGTACTTTGACGTGGAGCACATGCCCTTTGAGATTTACCTGAACAAGTTTGGCCCAGGCCATTTCATGGACTTGCTCAATGTCGACCTCAACTCTATCCTCACTGGCAGTGTCATGCAGCTCCAGGTAAACAGGTCTTATTCCAATCTCCAGTTTGTCATTGTGTTTAATACCTTCCGGATCAAACCCATTAATATTGAAAGAAAAGTTCTGAAACCAAAGTTTTTTGCCTTCCAGTTTGCAGGGTAGAAAATTCATACCGGGACTGCCGATGAAATAGCCGATAAACTTATGAGCCGGCCTTTCAAAAAGTTCTTCCGGTTTTCCAACTTGCAGAATCCTACCTTCGTCCATAACAACAATTTCATCTGCAAATGTTAATGCTTCGCTCTGATCGTGCGTTACGTAAATCATTGTGTGATCGAACTTCTGATGAATCTCCTTGAGTTTCCTGCGCAACAGCCATTTCTGATGGGGGTCGATCATGGTCAGCGCTTCGTCGAATAAAATTGCCGAAACATCTGATCTCACCAGTGCCCGCCCCAGCGATATTTTTTGCTTGTCTTCGGCATTCAAACCACTGGCACGTTTTTTTATGATTTTCTCGACGTCAAGAACCTCGGCCACCGAATTTACGATACCGGGAATCTCATTTGCGTTGAATCCCCTGTTTTTTAAAGGGAAAGCCAGGTTGTCATAAACCGACATGGTGTCGTAGACAACAGGAAATTGAAAGACTTGTGCAACATTTCTTTCTTCAGGAGAGAGTGTTGTTACGTCACGTCCGTCGAAATGAACCTGGCCTTCCTTTGGTGTCAACAGCCCGGAGATGACATTCAGGAGGGTAGTTTTGCCACATCCGGATGGACCCAACAAAGCATATGCCTTGCCGTCATCCCAGGTTTGATTCATCCTGTGCAACGCGTAATCAGCAGTCTCAATATCATTGCCGGTTGCATAGGTATGCGCTATATCTCTGAATTCAATTTTTGCCATTTTCGGGATATCGTTATTGGTTAGGTGAACTAAGTAGTGTTCCTGATTTATCAAACAGGAATATCGAGTTTTCTTTAATATCCACCTGGATTTTTTGCTGTAAGGAAAAATTAAATACCCTGTTCAGATGCATGATCCATTCTATGTTTGTCCCGTTGTTCAGGTGAACCAGGGTATCCGAACCATTGATCTCGGCCAGGTTGACAGCCAACTCGAGACTTCGTTCCGAGTTCTCGGTAGAGAGACTAAGATGATGGGCTCTAACACCCATGACATATTTTCCCGGTGCTATGTCTTTGAACTGTTCGGAAGCTTTGACTTTCAGATTTTGGCTGATGTGCAGAAAGCCGTCTTTTAATTCACATTCGGCCGTATTCATTTTTGGATAACTGAATATCCTTCCAACCTTAATATGGTTGGGATGATCATATACCTCCCGGGTAGGTCCGTATTGCAAAACCCGTCCTTCTTCCATGACGACAACCTTTCCTCCAAGCAGTAACGGCTCTTCCGGTTCTGTTGTTGCGTAAAAAACAATGGTATCTCTCTGCTTAAAAATCTCCCTGATCTCGTTTCTTAAGTCTTCTCTTAATTTATAGTCCAGGTTAACGAGTGGTTCATCCAAAAGGATTATATCCGAATCCTTGACTAATGCCCTGGCAATGGCAAGGCGTTGTTGCTGTCCGCCTGAAAGTTCATCGGGCTTTCTTTTTCGAAATCGGGAAATCTGCAACATCTCCATCACCTTTTCGACTTTTTCGGTGATCTCTTTTTTGGGCAATCCTTTCATTTTCAGAGATGAAGCAATGTTATCAAACACATTCATGGATGGATAATTGATAAATTGCTGATAAACCACTGAATTGTTTCTTTTCCTGACATGAAGGTCGGTGACGTCTTCTCCGTTAAAGATAACCTTGCCTTCTGTCGGTTTGTCCAATCCCGCAATCAACCTGATTAATGAGGTTTTTCCAGCACCCGTTGCCCCAAGAAGGATATTAAAGCTGTTGGTTTCAAACTTCAGATCGGTCTCATATAGAATCGGTTGATTTTTATAGGTAACGTGTATTCTTTCTAAATGTAATGACATTTAAGAGGTCCAATTTGGTTTTGGTAATCAGATGAGTCTTTGTTTAAAATCAGTCATTTTTTTGAACTGAGCATGTTGCTTTAATCGTATAGAAACGAGCAATTTGATACAAAAAAAACTGCCCAATCAAATGGTCTCAATGCGCTGGGTCAGCAAATTTACATAGCTTTAACATTCTAGTATAGCCAATGCCTAGCACACAAACTTTATCAATGCAACTGGTTTTTTTTCGGTTTCGATCACATTGTCATTTTGTTGACCCAAACTGAACGTTGGCAATCTATTTTGTCAATGTTTTTGTGCAGTTAATTCTCTTTGGATTGGTGAACGGTGGAGCAGAGGATGTCGGGCAATGTTTGGTAAACTATTTAATTATAACAGATATTTGTAAGGATTTCTCGAGCCACAGCCCAGGAGCTCTCGATATGCCTAATTATCTCTAAGTTTTTTTTTCATATGGCAACATTCTTATCAGCAACAGATGCGTTTCTGATTGTCACAAGATCAATGACTACTATTGTCATATCCCCGTCAATTGCCTTTATTTCCGGGTATTCTGGTCTTGCCTTTTTGTTGCGTCGAATTGTTAGTCTGGTATAATAGTGTTCTGTCTTAAGGAGACCAGTTGTTCTACCTGCAACATAGTACGATTGCGCTTGCTCCTGGTTGGGATTGTTAGTGAGGTGCGGACATCAGGCAGGTTTTTAAAAATGGAGTCTTAATGTTTTTTTATCCATAGGACTGGTTTCATCATTATAGTTTGATTAATCTCAAGCTCCGGCTGTGTTTTATGAGAAACCGACATAAAGTTTAAAGAAGGCTGCATTGTTTGTGTTTTTCAAATGACAGCTACAGATTGTTTGGTGAGGAGAGAACGATTGTTATGGTGATGTTTTTGAGAACTAAAAGAATGCAAAATTTTAGGATTGAAAAAGAAAAATGAAAATAAATGGTTGAAAATGAAAAAACATGAACATTTATCTTGCAGTTGATCCAAATGTTTGACTATAGTTTGCAGTGGGAACATCTCTAAATACTTCATGTTTCAAGCTTGTTGTCGTGCTTTTGTCAATTGTTCATAAACGAACATAAGGATAAAAATTCCACTCATGGCCGAATCTGTCCAAAAAATCGCTACCCAGGTGTTAATAATCGGAGGAGGTGTTACCGGAACCGGACTAGCGCGGGATCTTTCGCTGAGAGGTCTTCAATGTACCCTGGTGGAGCGGAAGGACATAAATGCCGGTGCATCCGGGAGTAACCACGGTTTACTTCACAGCGGCGCCCGATATGTTTCCAATGATCCGCTAAGTGCTGCTCAATGTCAGAAGGAAAACACCTTGTTAAAACAACTGGTGCCGGATTTGATCGAAGAAACAGGAGGGATTTACGTCGCTATGCCCGGTGATGACGAAAGATTTATTGCAGATTTTCCGGACTATTGTTCCAAAGCCGGTGTTGCATGCAAAAAGCTTTCGACAGTCGAAGCAGTGGAAATGGAACCAAGACTGTCGGATAAAATGATTGCAGCCTATGCGGTTGAAGATGCTACTATCGATCCATTTGGATTATCCCTGGCAAATATTAATGAAGCAAAACACAACAACGCGACGTTTCATTTAAACACTGAAATTGTAAAGATTAACAAAAAGAAAGGCAAAATACAGTCACTCAAAGCTTTGAAACGGGACACCGGTGAATCCGTATTAATTGAAGCGGAGATTGTTGTTAACGCAGCGGGAGTCTGGGCCGGTATGATTAGTGCCCTGGCGGGTATTGACGTCAAAATGATCTACTCCAAAGGGACTTTGCTTATCACTAATTACAGGTTAACCGGTCAGGTGATCAATCGTCTTCGCCCTCCCTCTGATGCCGACATAGTGGTTCCCGGTGGGACCGTATCGATTTTAGGTACCACTTCAACGAGAATAGATTCCTTGAAAGACTACTGGCCTCGTGTACCCGAGGTGGATTACATTGTTGATGAGCTTACCCCTGTTGTTCCCATACTTGAGAATACCCGCTGCATAAGAGCTTATGCCGGGGTGCGACCATTGATTATGCAGGAGGATGGTTATGATAGCGATCGCACAGCCAGCCGTGAGTTTGAATTGTTTGATCATTCGAAAGACGGCGTGGAGAACTTCGTGACGATTACCGGTGGTAAGCTGACTACTTATCGATATATGGCTGAGAAGACTGCCGACCTGGTATGCCAAAAGCTTTCAATAGACAAGCCTTGCACAACTGCCCGGGTTCATCTGGATGTGGCTTCTTCAACCAGCTGGACCTATCCCGGTATGTCACCAAAAGTCTGGTTGCGCCACCATGAACAGGACGATATGTTGCTGTGTGAATGCGAAATGGTGTCAAAAAAAGCCATCGACAGTATTCTGAAAAACGGCGGGCATGATAACGGACATAAGAATATCACGGCAATTGGACTTCGTAGTCGTGTTGGCAAGGGATCCTGCCAAGGCTCGTTTTGCAGCATTCGTTTGATGGCTCATTTGTATAATAGGGGAGTTTTAAGTGAGAGCCAGGGGAT
>JANQLH010000493.1 GCA_028280735.1 SAR324 cluster bacterium
CACTTTACTGAGAATGGATGGGTGCAGAGTTACGGCAGCAGGTGCGTAAAACCTCCTGTGATATATGGGGATGTGAACAGACCAGCCCCAATGACCGTAAAATGGATTACCTATGCCCAATCCAAAACCCAAAAAATAATGAAGGGCATGCTGACCGGACCTGTAACAATTCTAAATTGGTCTTTTGTCAGAGATGACAAACCACGATTTGAAGTAGCTAAACAAATCGCGCTGGCACTTAGCGAAGAAATTGAAGACCTGGAAAAAGCGGGAATTAAAGTCATCCAGGTAGATGAAGCTGCTTTTAAGGAAGGTTATCCGCTTAGGTCTAAAAACATAGGCACTTATGAAGATTGGGCCGTTAAAGCCTTTAAGCTGGCTGTCAGCAAGATCGGCATGAAAACACAGATCCATACTCACATGTGTTACAGCGACTTTAACGACATCATCAAAACCATTGAAAATCTGGATGCAGATGTGATCAGTATAGAAACTGCTAGAAGCGGAAATAAGCTGCTTAAAATCTTTAAAGATTCCGCTTATAAAAACCAGGTTGGACCAGGAGTTTACGACATCCATTCCCCACGTGTCCCATCTGTAGACGAATTTGTTCAACAGATTCAGTTACGAATGGAGGTCTTACCACACCAGCAATTGTGGATCAACCCGGATTGTGGTCTGAAAACAAGGAAATGGGAGGAAGTAAAACCGGCCTTGACAAACATGGTGGCAGCTGCACGTACGATTCGCCACAACCTGAACTGATGTGCCGGTGTTTGGCGCATAATAAAGCTCCAGGGGAGCGACAGACAGTAGCCAGTGGTGAAAACCACTGGAAAAGAATTAAATCCTTCAGCCAGAGTCCTGTAGGGACGACACAAAATTTCCGCCAAATTCATTTCTTGTGTCGTTCCTCCGGAACTCTTGAAAGTGGGTGATTGATCTACCAGCAGTTAAAACTGCTGGCTACTATATGCCGCTCCTACGGAGCTTCTTACCGGCATGGAGATTTTTTATAGGCATAAACCCGGACTCAAAAAATTTCCAAATTGCGATGTCAATCATTTTTAATCAGAAGCTTTTAAAAGGAGAAGTATGAAATTAAAGAAATCAAAAATCATGATAGTGCCTTTAGCAATAATGTCTATAGCCATTGCATTGTTACTAGGTACCCTGAAAAACAAGTATTACGAAAATGAGTATATAACCATACATGCACCCTTGCCATCTGCAGAATTGGAAACATTAAAAATGGATCTGGATAAACAGGGAATTTTTAAGAAAATCGGACAGCCTCGGAAACTATATTTGCGTATCCGAAAGCTTCATAACACTAGCAATAAGGCGATGGATTTAAAGTTTGCACTGAATACCGATGACAAAAAAGAAAAGCTAAGTTTCAAAATTAATTCTAAACCATTCGATATCCAGGAGGAGACCTTTGAGCTTGCAGCTGGAGCAAAAGCAAATTTCAATCTTTATTTAAATATTTCCAAAGATGGTTACGAAAAGGGTGATTGGAGAGGACATTTACTAATAAAAGACATCAATCAAAATAGTGAACTTGTTGGAACTATTGCTATTGAAATTATTAAAGGCGGGAGGATCTCATAATGAAAGAATCAGCATATAAAAAAAAGGCTCATAAACATTTTTGGCAAAGAATGCAGTGGTACGCTTTTGGTTTCATCCTTTTTTATGCACCTTTTGCACTTTATTCAAGAGGGATGGCCTTTATTTTAGGCAAAACCTATGATGCAGATATTCATGATACCTGCTTCCGAATACCCATTCAACGAATTCTATCCGGAACCTGGGTTGAGTTTTTTTCCGTCTGGGGAATGAGTTTATTCTTATTAATAATCTCTGCCGTCATTTTTGGTCCCTTTTTCTGTGGAAAGCTCTGTCCGGCAGGCGGATTATCCGAACTTTTAAGCCGTTATGTCCCGAAACGTCTAAAGATAGATTGGACAAAATACGTTGACCCGGTACCACTAAGATTCGGCTTTCTAGCTGGATTTGTTATTGCTCCATCGGTCACCGGAAGTCTAAATTGTGCATACTGCAATTATACCTTCCTTGAAAAAATGTTAAATGCGGGATTTTGGGCAGAGATGGTAATGGTTAGCTCAACTGCAATATTAACAGCTGTATTGTGGCTGTTGGTATTTGGTGTCTTTACTAAAGGAGGACGGGGTTACTGTAACTTCCTATGTCCTGTTGGTGCTGTTCAAAGTTTTTTTCATTTTTTGGGTCGAAAACTACCATGGACTTACAAGCTAAAACTGGCAACAAACAACTGCAACAATTGCGGTAAATGTGTTGAGGAATGTCCCATGGGATCACTGGAAAAAATAAAAGAAGAAAAGGCCATTGTTTATAATGTTCTTCACTGCATTACCTGTGAGCAATGCACCCATGCCTGTCCTGAAGAAGCACTGTCATATGGTAGAGGCGATCACGGATTTGTAAGCAAGCCTTCAAACATCCTTTCACCAGTCACCGAAAAGCCTATTGCTGAGACTGGTGACTAATTCCGGAGCTTCAAAATGAAAATGAATGTTAAAATTAGCCAGTTTTATAACAAATTCAATAACTGGATCAACGGTCTTATTGCAGCAGGTGTTACAACAGTTTTTTCATTGGGAAATACAGCTGGAGGGTTATGCAGCACTGGAGGTTGCGGATCAGCTTGTGGGTATAGATGTGCAGGATTTTCAGTTGTTGCTTTAATGATTGTTGGTTTCAAGTGCAGAAAAAAAAGAAAAACGAATCTGACCATTGATGATTAGCAGCCTTATTCAGATTATGCCGACTGTTACCCTGAAAAGGCTATATGTCAATGCCGGTTGCTTTAACGACAGGCATTGAAACCAACTCTATATGCGGGAGTATTCGGTTTACTCGGGATTGCAGGATGATTTTCTGGAATTGCTGATCAAAGAAGTAAAGGGCGGAGACATGTCTCCAGGCTCAGGAAACTGAGAAAAGGAGATACAGTAACACTGGAAGGACCGCTGGGGTCTTTTATTATCAGGGAGAAAGACTTAAATAAGCGTTTTCTGTTTGTTGGGTCCGGAACCGGCATCGCTCCCCTGCACTGTTTTGTCAAAAGTCATCCCGGAATCGACTACCGCTTGATTCATGGCGTACGCTGGTCAGAAGAACTGTATGATCTGGAAAGCCATCAACCTTCTTGCCTGGTTCGTTGTATCTCAGGCGAAAAAACCGAGCACTTCTACGGAAGGATGACCGACTATCTGCTGCGAAACAGAGTAGCGCCCGACACTTTCTGCTATATATGCGGCAACAGCGAAATGATCTGCACTGTGCTCACGAATTTCTCCTTCAGTTTTCCTGCATCGAGAAAACTGGTAAAGTTTTATATCGGTCGCGAATGCAGAAAGGGAAGAATAAAAAGGATTTTGTGGTCTATTCTGCAGAGGAGTTTATCGCAGCCATTACACAGCATATTCCCAAAAAGAAAAAGACTCTTGAAGATAGAATTCTCGATGTCTCAAGGCATCGTTCCAAAAAGGATACCCTTTTAGAATCCTTTGAGTTTTTGTACGATATTATAAAATCATACTGCATTGATTCAAACCGTTCACAATGTCTTGCTTGACGGAGGTGCAATTTGATGGAAAAATTTACTTGTTAACTCCAAAAAGGAAGCAAAAATGGAAATAATAGAGAGATTTTTCCAGGGTTCATCACAGAGTTTTTTTCTATTTGGTGCACGCGGTACCGGAAAATCAACCTGGATCAAACAGCACACCAGGTATACGCAATTCATCGATTTACTATCCCCTGATTCTTATCGTGAATATATTGCAAAGCCGGAAAGGTTAAAGGAGATTGTGCAAACATCTCAGCAGCATCAACTCATAATAATTGACGAAATTCAGAAAGTGCCGGAATTACTTGATGTTGTTCATCAGTTAATTGAAGAGAACAAGAAACTACAATTTATTTTAACCGGTTCGAGTTCCAGAAAGCTGAAACGCTCAGGAGTTGACCTGATGGCAGGAAGAGCGGTTGTCAAAAACATGTATCCGTTTATGGCATCGGAATTAGGGGATCATTTCGATCTTAAAGACGCAATGACTTGGGGACTGGTTCCGTTAATATGGAATTCACAGGACCGGGATGAAACGCAACAGGCATATATGACACTCTATTTAAAGGAAGAAGTTCAGCAGGAGGGCATAGTTCGTGATATTGGCGGTTTTAGTCGGTTTCTGGAATCTGCTAGTTTTTCTCATGGGTCGGTCTTAAATATTGCCGAAGTATCCAGAGAATGCCAGATAAACAGAAAAACCGTTGAAGGATATTTCGATGTTTTGGAAGATCTATTGCTTTCATTCCGGTTGCAGGTGTTTACCAAAAGAGCAAAACGAATTTTATCGTCCCATCCCAAGTTTTACTTTTTTGATGCTGGTGTATTTCGATCGTTACGCCCAAAAGGAATTATCGACTCTCCAAATGAAATAGACGGTCTTACTTTGGAAGGATTGGTCGCTCAGCATTTGAGAGCTTGGATAGCCTATTCAGGTAATGATCATCAGATTTATTTCTGGCGCACAAAATCCGGCAACGAAGTCGATTTTATCATTTATGGAAGCAAATATTTTTATGCTATAGAAGTGAAGAATTCACAAAGAATCCATCCAAAGGACTTGAACGGGCTGACAGCATTTGTTGCAGATTATCCTGAGGCAGCACCATGCCTGCTTTACCGAGGAACAGAAAAGATTATTCACAAAAACATCCTGTGCATCCCTGTCGAGGAATTTCTGCAACAACTTAAACCAGATAATCCACTCCCATTTTAAAGTTATTTTTTATCATCTCATCCTGTTCGCAAAAAAAATATAAAAGCAACAGGAGTATTAACCTATAAAAGTCTAATGTCAAAGAAAAACTTAGTTGAAACAGTAACTACCCAAGTCACAATGATTCGCGTGTTATCCCCAACCGTCTTTGTACTCCGCTTGGAACGCAACGATTTCAAATTCCTTCCGGGACAATACGTCAAACTCGGATTCCCGGGGGATTTCGACATGCGGGAGTATTCGGTTTACTCGGGGTTGCAGGATGATTTTCTGGAATTGCTG
Source organism: SAR324 cluster bacterium (assembly GCA_028280735.1). Classification (GTDB taxonomy): domain Bacteria; phylum SAR324; class SAR324; order XYD2-FULL-50-16; family XYD2-FULL-50-16; genus JAHJTV01. The sequence continues at coordinate 5,118 of JANQLH010000493.1, forward strand.
ATCAAAGAAGTAAAGGGCGGAGACATGTCTCCCCGGTTCAGGAAATTGAGAAAAGGAGACACGGTAATACTGAAGGGACCGCTGGGATCTTTTATTGTCAGGGAGAAAGACTTGAATAAACGTTTTCTGTTTGTTGGGTCCGGAACCGGAATCGCTCCCCTGCACTGTTTTGTCAAAAGTTATCCCGGAATCGACTACCGCTTGATTTATGGCGTACGCTGGTCAGAGGAACTGTATGATCCGGAAAGCTATCAACCTTCTCGCCTGGTTCGCTGTATCTCAGGCGAAAAAACCGAGCACTACCACGGAAGGGTTACCGACTACCTGCTACGAAACAGAGTAGCGCCCGACACCTTATGCTATGTATGCGGCAACAGCGATATGATCTGCGATGTGTATGATATTCTTGGAGACCATGGCCTCCCACCTGATAACTTACATTCTGAAGTCTATTTTTGATTTCAATTGTCACTCAGAAATAAAAAATACAGGTTAACGAATTCTAAGATCATAAACTATCCCGCAATTCCCTACTGCCGGTTTGATAGGCTTCAATAATGTGAACAAAATACAGTCCATTGCATGAAAATCGCGTTGATGTATATTCGACCGGACTAAGAAACGGTCAATTCCAAAGAACTGCCTGGATAACAAAACAACCACCCCTACAAGACGGTTCTGATCGCAGATGTGCTCGCAATGCTTAACACTGGCGGAAAAACGTCTAAATACCTAAGAATCATTTCCAATAAAAAATACGCTCACAATGAATTCTGCTCATTTTGTGGTCCATGACAGGTGGCGGATTAAGTCTGCAAAGAGATGTGTCCTCCCTTGAGGAAAATGGGCCAAACCGGGCAGTGGCGCGTTTCAATCCGATAGATATTTTCCATTGCAACATTCTTTGTCCACGAGAATAGGTTGCAATTTGTTCAGGCAGGTTTTCTGACTTTCAGATCTTACCAAATTCAAGCTGAGTTACAATTTACTGACTCAGCTTGACTATCGAGCCTTCCCATTTTTTTTAAAACAGTGGCAAATTCCGATGTTGGTCCCTGATTACAGCGGCGGGCCCGTTCCTGATTTTCACAGGATTCCCTATTAAAC
>JANQLH010000001.1 GCA_028280735.1 SAR324 cluster bacterium
ACCGAAAACGAAAAACTCTGGTACTTCCACCCGATTGCGTTTGTACAGCATTTGAAGAGGTTGTTCTCAGGTGGTTACTATGCAGAGTACACTGAGGAATCTTTAATAATTCATACTCCAGAAGGAACAACTGTTTATGAAATCAACGAATATGATCTTGTTCGATTTCCTGAATCTGGAAGAGGAATATCTCGCTATGGCCAGGGAAATATAGACACCTATTCGATTCCAGATATGCCAGAAATGGGAAATGGCGCTCATGGTGACAACTGGGTAACACCAAAATTTGCTGCAGCCGTTTACAATGCAGTTCAGGAATATATCGATTCAAACCCTGCTTACATAAATGATGTACCTCTATGTTATAACGACTTTTCCGCTTATGACCCAGATGTGAACTTGGGGCATACAACGCACGATGCCGGAAATGACGTAGATTGTCGCTATATGGACTCTGATGGACAACCTACCAATAATTCACAAAATGCAGATGTAAATAGAATGAATGCATTTGTTAAAAAGTTAATTGAAAAGGGATGTACTCGAATCTATTCAGCCGGTGGGAATTCTTTCATTGAAGGGACTACTAATGCTGCTGGTCATGGTGGTCATCTACATGCTGGATGGGCAGAATAATAGAATATTAATAGAAAGGAATTTTATGAAATATGCAATCAAGGTTTTCATTCCCCTTTTTATTCTCTTTAATTTCAACAGTACACTTTTTGCTGATGATATTAAAATTGAGATAGTAAAGATAACATACCTAGATGATAAGACTGATCCCAAAAAGCCTGTAGAACGTGAACTGATAAAATTCAACGATGGAGATTATTGGTCAAAACCTGAAACTGTGAATATAGAAATTAAGGTTCAGAACTTAAAAAATAGAAAAGCCAGATTCAGAGCCTATTCGGCACTTTTTTATTTATTAAGCGAAAGAGATGGATTAAAATATCCTGCAATCAACGATAAGTACCAAGAACTAAAAAGTATATCCAATAAACCCGTTTGGGTATGGAACCGTTCTTTTGGGGGAACCAAATATATTTCGCTACAACCAAAAAAGAGTACGAGATTCACGATCAAAAATGTTAATATAAAGAATTATTATTCAGCAAAAGACTATTCAATTTCAGCATTTGCAATTCGGGTATACGCTAAACCAAAGAAAAAAGATGAAAATTTTAAAGACAATGTTTTTGAAAAAATATTTATCTATCCGATGTAGGTAACCTTCGTAACGAAGGGAATCGCGGGGAATCGGGTCGGACCAGCGCGTTGGGCGATAAGCAGGGAAAAAGTCCATAAAATAAGGACCTTTTGAGGCCTTAGAACCTACTTTTTACCGCCAAAAACCGCCTTTTAAGAAATCCTAGCAGGTTGATCGGGCCAAAAATCAGATGTTTGTAGCAGGGGACGTAGTTGAAAAGTTGACATTTGACTTTTAGAATAGTTTCTCCATTTTTTTTTTAATATTTGCAAATAGCACATTGACCTACCCTCTTTACCTTTTCACTATCCCCTAAAACTGAAACAGGTGTCCCGAAAGGCAATCGAAGTCATGCCGAAGATCCCGGATGCCTTTAAAGCTTGCCATTGCCTGTTGGGTATTTAATTTTCTCGGCTCGGCACCGACTAAGGTCCTGCAAAAACTACTCATTTTCCATCCCGGCTGCCTTCCATAAAAACACAAGCTGTGAATTTGCTTTTTTGGGAACTGTTGTTGCAGAAAGATATAAAATCCGCTTTAACAATATGTCAGTAGGCAGTTGTTGGATTTTTGAGTGTTTATGAAGAACCAATAGTAAGGAAGAAAATGGAAAACTTTGCAGAAATTCGTGTCCCGAACATTGGCGACGTCAGCAAAGTCACGGTGAAGCAGATTATTGTTTCTGCCGGCAGCTATGTTGGGAAAGGAAAATCAGCGTTCCGTCTGGACCTGGGTTACGGGCTGATGGATGTCTCCTCTCCGGAAAGTGGTATGATTAAGGAAATATTCGTCGAATTAGGGCAAACGGTGTCGAACGACACCCTGCTCGCCAGCCTGGCTGTCGGGGTGCTGCCGGAAGAGGAAAAACCGGCCTTTCGGCCGGCCTCTCCTTCTCAATCTCCCGAAGCTAATCCTGGTCCGGACCCTACTCCAATCATTTATCCAAACAAAGATATCGAGACCGACATTGTGGTGATTGGTGGCGGTCCCGGGGGATACACTGCTGCGTTTCGAGCCGCCGACCTGGGAAAACGGGTGGTTTTGGTTGAGAAGTATTCCAACATTGGCGGGGTCTGCCTCAACGTGGGATGCATTCCTTCCAAAGTGATGCTGCATATTGCAAAGGTAGTGGACGAATCCATTGAAGCCCAAAGGTATGGTGTCAGATTTGGCCCGATTAAACTGGATCTGGAAAAAATGAGGAACTGGAAAGCGGGTATTGTCTCGCAATTAACAGATGGGTTATCCAGTCTTGCCAAGCAACGCAATTTAACTGTCGTCCAGGGAGTTGCCCGGTTCAAGTCTTCTCATGAGCTTGAAGTTACGAAGGATTCCTCAATCCGTAAAATAACCTATAAAAAAGCGATTATAGCCGCCGGGTCAACGGCTACCGGGTTAGACAGCTTTCCCGAGGATAAACGCATTGTCAATTCAACGGGTGCCCTGGAACTGAATCAAATACCGGATCGCCTGCTGATAATCGGTGGTGGGGTGGTGGGTCTGGAAATGGCGACCGTCTATCATGCCTTGGGGTCCGGTGTGACGGTGGTTGAAGCTGACAAAAGCCTGATTCCGACAGTAGATGCGGATTTGATCAAGCCTTTGCATAACTATGTTTCCAAACGCTATCAACAGATTTACCTAAACACCAGGGTATCCTCTTTAACTGAACAAAACACCGGGATTTTGGCCACATTTGCTGCAGATCGGGAAATCGAACCTGCAGAGTTTGATATGGTGCTGGTCGCTGTTGGCAGAAGACCTAACAGCAGGGGCCTGGGACTGGAAAATGCAGGAGTTGCCGTTGATGATATGGGATACATTCAGGTGGATCGTCAACAGAGAACCACGGCTGAGCAGATTTTTGCCATTGGTGATATCGTCGGTGAACCCATGCTGGCTCATAAAGCCTCGTACGAGGGTAAAATTGCGGCTGAAGTAGCATGTGGACAACAATCCGCTTTTGACGCCACCGTGATCCCTTTTGTGGCTTATACAGATCCTGAAGTTGCATGGGTTGGGGTCACGGAGAAACAAGCTATTGCCCGGGGCATCGATTTCGAGAAGGCAGTGTTCCCCTGGTCGGCCAGTGGACGCTCTTTAACCATGGGAAGAAAAGAAGGTCGAACCAAAATTATATTCGACAAAGAATCCAATATTGTGATGGGTGCCGGAATAGTAGGACCAAACGCCAGCGAGCTGATTTCTCAAATGGCACTGTCTATCGAAATGGGTTGCGAAGCCCAGGATTTGAGCCTGACCATCCACCCGCATCCCACCCTTTCCGAATCACTCTCCATGGCCGCCGAACTTTTTGAAGGCACTATAACCGACCTTTACATCCCTAAATCAAAAAAACAAAAACACAACTGAATTCTCACGCACTTAAACCGGGTTGTTCTCTTTTCCCTAAACCATTATCTCACTAATATTAAAGGCGAAAAATGACAACAAATTCTAAAATAGCTATCAGCTTCATTCGCTACCTGGATGAAAACGGGAGGCCTGTCTCATCGTTACCGGACTTCGCAAAGAAGTATGATGAACTCCTTGAATTATATCGCCTGATGACACTGGTAAGGAAGTTTGACGCCAAAGTGGTTTCCATGCAGCGAACCGGGCAAATGGGAACATTTGCCTCGTCACTGGGCCAGGAAGCAGTATCTGTAGGGATTGGCCGGGCTTTGAAACAAACAGACCTGTTTTTTCCGTATTATCGTGACCAGGGAGTCCTGGTGCAGCGGAACGTCAAACTGTTGGAAGTGATGCAGTTTTGGGGTGGAGATGAAAGGGGAAGCCACTTTATTGGTAACAAGGAGGATTTTCCCATAGCCATTCCCATAGCCACTCAACTGGTGCATGCGGTTGGTGCGGCTTACGCCGTCAAACTGCGAAAGCAAAACAGGGCGGTGTTGAGTACCTGTGGTGACGGCGGCACTTCGGAAGGAGATTTTTATACAGCGTTAAATGGGGCAGGGACGTGGAACCTGCCCCTTGTTTTTGTGATCAACAATAATCAATGGGCGATATCGGTCTCCCGGAAGATCCAGACCAAAGCGAAAACCTTGGCTCAAAAGGGGATTGCAGCCGGAATAGACTGCCTGCAGGTGGATGGCAATGACGTAATTGCCGTAAAGGAGGTAGTCGGCGAAGCACTGGACAAAGCGAGGGATGGAGGAGGCCCGACCTTGATTGAAGCCCTTTCGTATCGGTTATGCGATCATACGACAGCAGACGATGCCGGCAGGTATGTCGATAAGGAGGATTTGGATAAAGCCTGGCAAACGGAACCTGTAAAACGACTTAAGTCATACTTGCTTTCCAAGGGCCGGCTCAGTCCTGAACAAGAGCAGGAACTTGAAAAGTCAAACCAGGCTGAGGTGAATCAGGCTGTGGAGGAATATCTCAGTTTAACCCCTCAGCCGCCGGAATCAATTTTTGATTATCAGTATGAAAACCTTCCTGAAGCCCTGCTCGAGCAGAAGGAGGAACTGGAGTTATTCCTGCAACCCGATAACAGGAATTAGTTATGAAAGAAATAACCTTAATCGAAGCAGTCAACCAGGCATTGCATTACGAAATGGCCAGGGATGAAGATGTTGTAGTGCTGGGAGAAGATGTCGGGATTAACGGTGGCGTTTTCCGCGCAACTGTCGGGTTGAATGAAAAGTTTGGAAAAGACCGGGTGATCGACACACCGCTTTCCGAACAGATGATCAGCGGAATGGCGGTTGGTATGGCGGCGCAAGGGCTTAAACCTGTAGCGGAGTTTCAATTTCTAGGATTTATCTACCCGGGATTTGATCAAATTATCAACCACGCGTCTCGCTTAAGAAATAGAACCCGCGGAAGGTTGCACTGTCCCGTTGTTTATCGGGCTCCTTATGGCGCGGGGATTCATGCTCCCGAACACCATTCCGAGAGCACCGAAGCCCTGTTCGCCCATATTCCGGGTTTACGGGTTGTCATCCCTTCCTCTCCTGCTCGTGCTTACGGCTTGATGCTGGCCTCCATAAGAAATCCTGATCCGGTCATTTTCCTCGAACCCAAGCGAATCTACCGCATGCACAAACAACCGGTACCGGATAACGGTGAAGCTCTTCCCCTTGATCGTAGTTTCATTCTTCGTGAGGGAAGCGATATCACCCTGGTCAGCTGGGGAGCCATGATTCACGAAACCTTGCTGAGCGCCAAAAAACTATCAACAGAGGGTGTGGAAGCGGAAGTTATCGACCTGGCTACCGTCAAACCTCTGGAAATGGGAACAATTCTAAACTCGGTGGAAAAAACGGGTCGCTGTGTAATTATCCATGAAGCAGCACGGACTTGCGGTGTTGGAGCCGAAATTGCCGCCCAGATTGCCGAAAAAGGATTAATGTCCCTGCTGGCACCAGTTAAAAGGGTTACCGGGTTTGATGTGGTCGTACCCTATTTGCAGCTGGAGAAGTACCATTTGCCTAACGTTGACCGAATATTGAACGCAGTGGACAGCATTATGGAGTATGTATGAAACAGTTTAATCTGCCGGATGTAGGGGAAGGTCTGCAAGAAGCCGAGATTGTTCAATGGAATGTTCAGGTCGGCGATGTGGTGGAAGCAGACCAGATCATTCTGATTATCGAAACAGACAAGGCGAACGTGGAAATACCCAGTCCATACAAGGGAAAAATTACCAAACTTCATGGATATCCGGGTGATATCATAAAAGTTGGTAATCCGCTGGTTGAATTTGACGGGGAAGATGCCCCGAAAGATACCGCAATGGAAGACGCGGGAACCGTGGTGGGCAAATTGGAGACCGGTGCGGAAATGCTTGAGAATGTTTCTTCCGGAAACCGACCCACGGCTGTCACAAAGGCAAAAATCGTTCGGGCCACCCCGGCTGTGCGTGCATTTGCAACCAGAATGGGAGTGGATATCAACGGAATTGAGGGAACCGGCCCCAAGGGTACTATTACAAAACCGGATGTTGAACATGCGGCGACCAATGGTTTGAGTCCGGCGAAGTACCTCGAAAAAACCATTGCACAACCATCAAATGCCGTTTCAAAATCACCAACTTTTGACGGGGAACCCTTGAAACGTGCCAGGCGCAGCATGGCTCTGAATATGGCCAAATCGCATGCTGAAGTTGCCCAAGTTACCTTGTCGGATGATGCGGACATCACCCACTGGAGCAAGGAAACGGATCTCACTGCGCGAATGGTGCGGGCAGTGGTCATGGCTTGTAAGGCTGAGCCGACTTTAAATGTGCATTATGATCATGATTCCCTCTCTGTGAAAACATTCGACGAAGTAAACCTGGGAATTGCAGTGGACACTCCCGATGGATTGTATGTCCCGGTTCTCAGGAACGCAGGGCAGATAAAACCACAACAAACCAGGGAAATCATCGATCGTTTCAAGAGCAAAGCCAAAAAAAAATCATTCCTTCAGGATGACCTTAAAGGAGCCACCCTGATTCTTTCAAATTTCGGTGGAATTGGAGGCCGCTATGCCACACCGATGGTAGTGCCGCCCATGGTTTGTATTTTAGGAGTCGGACGTTCACACACGGAAACGGACCTGGTTGAGGGACAGCCCAAACAATTGAAAAAACTCCCATTGTCTTTGAGTTTTGATCATCGGGCAGTGACCGGTGGAGAGGGGGCCAGATTCCTAAGTGCCTTGATCAAAGACCTTCAGGCCGGGTAGTGTGAGGTGAAGCCGGTATCCTTTGTTCATGAGAGATCACAGCTTGTATCAGGTATACACCTGTGTATCATGAGACAATTGAACAGGTGGATGAACAACGTCTCAGCTAACCAGCTGAATACATAGGGCTTGATACAAAGGAGGTAGGATCGATGTTTCTTCTTGATTCATTACCTCCTTGGCAAAACACCGATAAGAATCATTTAAATTCGGCAGCCATGCGTTCCTTGATTTCATCGACGGAAAGCAGCTCTTTTTGAGTTGCGATATGCCAGGAGTGACCATAGGGGTCTTTTAAACTCCCCATACGATCTCCATAAAACTTGTCTTCAATTGGTCTCGTTTCTTCAGCTCCTGCCGCAATCGCTTTGGCGAATACTTTATCCACCTCTTCCACGTAAAGCATGATCGATACCGGAGAATCTCCCGTACCTTCGGGTCCGTAAAAACCCATATCGGGATACTCATCAGCCAACATGACTACAGAGTCCCCGATCCTGATTTCTGCATGTCCAATCATACCGGAAGGATCGTCTAAAACCATCATTACTTCAGCATCAAACGCAGTCTTATAAAACTCCAAAGCCCGGGATGCGTTTTTGATAATCAGATAAGGAGTCACCGCACCACAACGCTCCGGAATCGGGTTTACAGAATCACTCATTTTATCCCCATTTATTGCCTAAAGTTTTTTGCTTCTTTGGGTGATGAAAAGACAGAGGTCGATCTGCGTAAACTGTTCCATTTTGGCAGAAACTAATATTGGATTTACCGATTTTTGTGGTATGGTTACAAAATTTTCCAAGCTTCAGCAAACGTCGGGTGTTCCAAAAAAAATCGGAGACGCTTTTTAAAGTCAACACTATGCCGAGCACTAAGTTTTAATCATTTGAGTTTCTGGTCGTCCCTGCGGGACTTCATTTACCGCTCCTGCGGAACTCCGGAAAGGGCTCTTTTATGGCAAAGTTTCCAATCTATCAATGGTGAACAAACTGCTTCCAAAGCTAACAGACTGTGTCATAATGAAAAAATCTATGATTTTTCCATGAACCGTAGGATGGGTAACGTAGTTACCCATCGGGTGGGATGTGATCAAAAGCCATATATATAAAGAGTTGATGGGTAACAAGTTACCCATCCTACATTCTTCCCACGATTTCAGTATGCTACATGATAGGTTCCGGGTCGAGCCCCATGAGCGCTGGGTTGATAGTACAAAATCACAAGCTTCCCTATAAGGGAAGATTATAACAGCCTAGGGTAAGTGAGCTTGCGAACGTCACCCTAGGTATGGTTTAAAAATAGATAAGAACTCTGAAGGAGTTCATGATGAGTTTTCCGAAAACTTCTTTCATGAACGCTTTCAGCGTTCTGAAACTGAGGTGTTATCTGACCTATGGTGGCGCTCGCAAGCTCGCTGCCCATAGGCTAATTTAAATAACGCTTTCAGCGTTAAGCGCAAAACATTGATAAAAACGGTTGTCGTAAATCCCTTTTTTTTTGGTGCACCCCAAAAGCCCGGGATTTTTAGGACAACCTGGTTTGAAGTGCCTGTTAAAATTAATCATATCGATATCCCGGGCTGTTGGCATGATTCTGGCGTTAAAATAACTAAATATAACCCCAAAAATCAGGAGGTTCTATGGCTGAGAGTTCAATGCTTGAGAAGTTGGTGAAGTTCGCAATAAATACGGAAGATGAGATGACCCTGTATTACAATCGTCTGGCCAATGACTATGTAGATGATGAAGAAATTTCGAGATTGTTCAGGACCCTCTCGAAAGATGAGGCGATGCATAAGGAACAGTTTGAAAAGTTATTGGGTCTCGTTCGAGAATCGCAAATGGATCTAAGTGAAGAGGATGAGGATTATTTAAAAGCGATGTCGTTATCACGCTCAATAACTGAGTTTACTGGTTATCAGCAGCAGAGAAAAAAACCGGAAAGTCGTGATCGGCTGCTATTGGAACTCTTCGAATTCGAGAAATCCGTCATGAATTTCTACAGGGCTATCTTGGACGTAGTTGGCGAAAACAAAATTTTGCAGGAGATAGTGGACATTGAAAAAAGCCATGTGGTGGCGGTCATGAAGATTCTGATCACCGGAACCGAGTTTACCAGTTTGCATGATAACTGGCCTTGAAAACACTTCAAACCAAAGTGTCATTGGTATGTTTCTGGCAGTAAACCGGTGTATTGGTATCGAATCCTGAACCCAGTGATAGTGCAAGATCCCATGGTTTTGGAAGGACGAGTCAAACGAATTTCGCAGGAAAACTCGGGGATCGGAAGTCTGTACATCGGCTAGTCAGGAATCTTTTGGAAATGCTGGTAATCCTCAGATACGGAGTGCTCCATGAACACAAAATCCCCCGCTGACTTTGAGCGTTTCGAACAACGATTGCTAAGCGAACTGATGACCCACCCGGTAATAACGGATAATCAATACTGTAAATGGTTTGCTGAAGCAGACCTTTCCCTGGAGGATGTTCGTTTTTTCACCCAACAATTCTCCGTTTTTTCCAACCTTTTTTTAGTCGCCCAGCTTTATAAAACAATTAACGCTGTGGATCTGGAAGAGATGCATGCCGCCAAGGAGATCCTGGCCAATGAAATTGGATGTATTTTTAACAGGCGGGTTGAAGAATCGGCTGAAAGCAAGCAACGTCGCCTTGATAATCCTGATGACGAAGGGGATGTGGATCTTGTCAACACCGAAGGCACAGTGGATGGAGGTACATTTCGCTTCAAGGCCGCGCATTTTGAATGGCTGTTAAACTTTGCCAAACCCCTTGGTTTGGGCTTTGAAAATATGGGGAAACGCAAATTCGGCAGCGACAGCACCCTGTTTTTCTGTGATGAGTTAATTCGAATTTATGGCAGCGACGAATTCAGTGAGTCTGCGGGAGCCAGCTTTGCAGTGGAAAACTGGGCGGCGGCAGGATTCTGGAAGCAATTGATTGCCGGCCTGAGGCGATTCAAAGCCACTTATGTGCCCGAATTGAAACTGGGCTTTTTTACCTGGCATGACAAAGTCGAGGATCAGCATAAAGCACACACTTACGAGGAGTTGAAACAATTGTTTTTCGGCCCTCACGATTTTGATGAAGAAAGGTTTGTTCAGTCGGGATACGAAATGCTGGATGGGGTGGCGGCTTTCTGGAACGGCCTCAATGAAGAACGATTAAGCAGAAACTAAACAAACCCAAGATTCGAGGCCACTTATGACGAATACAAGAGGAATTGTCAGCTATGATTACGTGGAGTTCTATGTGGGCTCCGCCAAGTCAACAGCATATTGGTTTGTGAATGCATTGGGCATGGAGCACACAGGGTATGCCGGTCCGGAAACCGGTGTGTCCGATCGGGTTTCTTACTACCTGACTCAGAACAACCTGAAATTTGTGATAACATCCTCAACCACACCTGCCAATCATGACGTCGGATCATTTGTCCAACGGCATGGAGACGGGGCTAAACGCTGGTCACTGTTGGTGGAAGATGTGGCAAAGGTTTTTGAGGATGCTGTCCACAACAATGCAATTCCCATCACCATACCCCGCAGAATCGAGGATGATTCCGGTTATGTTGAGCAGGCTGCCATTCGACTATATGATGATACCGAACTGGTGTTTAGTAATTATGATAATTACCCGGGAGTTTTCAAACCGGGATTCGAAGAACCGAGAGTTCGCATCAAGTCCAATGCCGCCAGACCAAATCTGCTGTGCATTGATCATATTGTCGGCAACGTGCGTGTGAATGAAATGGATCAATGGGCAACCTATCTGAATCGAGCCATGGATTTTGAAACTTTTGTGGATTTTGGTCCCGGAGACATCAGCACCCGCTATTCAGCGTTGCTTTCAAAAGTGGTTCGGAGCAAGGACAACCTGGTCAAGAATCCTATCAATGAGCCGTTCGAGGGACTAAAGGTTTCGCAGATAGAGGAATACATAAACGAATACCACGGCACCGGCGTACAACACATAGCCCTGTTAACCGATAACATTGTCACTGCCATCCGTTCTTTGCGGCAAAACGGTATTCAGTTTCTGGAAATTCCCAAGGCATACTATGAGACCTTAAGACAAAAAAACGATGGATTACCCGGGGCTGCAAAAATTACCGAAAACCTGGAGGAAATTGAAGAATTGGGTATTTTATGTGATATGGAGAGTTCGGGCTATTTGCTTCAGTTGTTTACCCAGCCCATTGGGGATCGTCCAACCTTTTTTTTCGAGATTATCCAACGGCGAAACGGGGCAGAAGGCTTTGGCCAGGGCAACTTTCAGGCACTTTTTGAATCCATAGAAAAGGAACAGGCAAGAAGGGGAAATCTGGATCGCTAATCAGGAGGGACATGTCATTTTATCAAAGGCAGGGAGAAATCCCTGGTAAAAAACACCTTACCTTCTACCAGGAAGGGCAATCAAAGCTTTATCGGGAAGAATTGATGAGTTCCAAGGGATTTTCCGGTGTTTATTCCACACTGTATCATGCAAATCCCCCGACACGGGTAAAGGAAATTCGTCCCATGAGTCACTCTCCGGCGGAAGTTTGGGAGGAAGCTCCTTTTGAGTATTTCCATTTTATCACCGGGGAAAAAAGAATTGAAGGAGCTCAACATCTTGCAAGAATTGAGTATCTGACTAACTCGGATCTCACGATTTCCACAGCGAAACCCACGGAAAACTCCGACCATTTTTATAAAAACGCCGGTGCTCACGAGCTAATTTTTGTTCATCATGGTTCAGGAGCGTGTCTGAGCCAGTTTGGAAGCTTGGATATTGTTGAAGGGGATTACCTGGTTTTACCGAAGGGAACTATTTACCAGCTTCAGTTTGAAGATCCGGAAAGGGTCAAATTATTGGTGGTGGAATCACAATCTCCTTTCGAGATTCCCGGGAAATACCGCAACGAGTTCGGGCAAATGCTGGAGCATGCTCCGTATTCAGAGAGGGATTTTAAAACCCCGGTTTTACACGGGGTATTTACTGATTATAATGATTACCAACTGGATGTGAAAAAAGGAGAGCGCTTTCATTCCTACCTGCTGGATCATCATCCGTTTGATGTTGTGGGCTGGGATGGTTACCATTTCCCCTTTACTTTTAATATCAATGATTACGCTCCCATCGTGGGTAAAATCCATCAGCCGCCCCCGGTTCATTCGGTATTTTCCACCCCGCGGTTTGTGATCTGTAATTTTGTCCCCCGACTGCTGGATTTTCATCCCGACTCAATTCCCGCGCCCTATTTTCATTCAAATGTGGATTGCGATGAGGTTTTGTATTACGTCAGCGGTAATTTCACCTCCAGAAAAGGGATCACGGAAGGGTCAATTACTCTGCATCCCATGGGAATTCCCCATGGACCGCAACCAGGAAAAACCGAGGCATCCCTGGGTAAGGAAAAAACCGACGAGGTAGCGGTGATGATCGATACCTTTGCACCGTTGAAACTCACCAGGCATGTGCAAAGTACCATGGTGGAGGATTACTATCGCTCCTGGCTTGAATAGGATTCAAGACCAGTTTGCAGGGTGGACCGACGCAGCCTGCCCACCGGGAACGTCTAAAACGCAAGAATGTAGAATGGGTAATTCGTTACCCATCAACCGACTAAAAAAAGGCCGTCGGATACAAATGCACGTGGTGAATCCGCTTCGTCCGATCCACCCTGCAATTTATTGAAGATATTACATGAATTGTAATCCATATAACAGATGACCTAACTAAACATGAAACTAGCAACCCTGAAAGACGGTTCCCGTGATGGAACCTTAATTGTGATCAACAAGAATCTGGAAAAAGCCGTCAAAGTCCCGGGTATCGCCAAAACCATGCAGGATGCCCTGGATCGCTGGCATGAGGTTGAAGGGGCTTTGATTGACGTTTATAACAAGCTGCAACAATCAACCATCACTGGCAGCTTTGATCCGGATACAAACCAATTGATGGCTCCCTTGCCCAGAAGCTATCAATGGGTGGACGGCAGTGCCTATGTTAACCATGTGGAACTCGTACGCAAGGCAAGAGGGGCGGAAATGCCGGAAGATTTCTGGACAGATCCCCTCATGTACCAGGGAGTCTCGGACCAGTTTTTGGGCGCCAATGATCCTGTATTCGTCGAAGATGAATCCTGGGGCATTGATTTCGAGGCGGAAATCGGCGTGATAACCGATGATGTACCAATGGGTGTCAAAGAGGAGAAGGCCTGTCAGCATATTAAGTTGCTGGTTTTATTGAATGATATCAGTTTGCGCAATTTAATCCCGGGAGAACTTAAAAAAGGGTTTGGTTTTCTGCAAAGCAAACCAACCACAAGCTTCACTCCCGTAGCCGTAACCCCTGACGAGCTTGGCCGGGACTGGCAGGAATATAAAGTGACTTTGCCCTTGTATTCCTATTTAAACGGATCTCTATTTGGAAAACCCAATGCCGGTGTGGACATGACCTTTAATTTCGCCCGGTTGATCGAACATGCGGCAAAATCCAGAAAGCTAACCGCTGGTTCTATCATTGGCTCCGGAACCATATCCAACCAGGATCGATCCAAAGGCTCATCCTGCATCGCGGAACGCAGAATGCTTGAGATTATCGAGCAGGGAAAACCCCGGACGTCATTTTTACAATTTGGGGACAAAGTAAAAATCGAAATGCTGAATGCAAGTAACGAGAATGTGTTTGGAAGTATTGAGCAGGAGATTAGGGAATATAAACCGTAGTAAAAGCCGGAATTGATTTAAGGCGGTAACACGGCATCACTAATGGCTGGATTGGCCGATGCAGATAAACCGGTTTAAGATGTCGGGTCAAGCCCCATAAGCGCTAAGTCGATAACGAAAAATCACACCCTTCCCTGTAGGTGAAGAACCGTAGGATGGGTAACTCCGTTACCCATCGGGTGGAATGTGATTAATAGCCATATATCAAGAGTTGACGGGTAACAAGTTACCCATCCTACATTCTAAGTTGTTTTCCGGTATAACAACAATGAACGGCGCTTAACGCTGAAAGCGTTCATTAAATTAGCCTAGGGTCAGCGAGCTTGCGAACGTCACCCTAGGTTAGATAACAAACAGTACCTCGACAAATTCAAACAATATAAAAACCTAAACTCCATGATCCAATTCGATCCAAAAGAAATAACAACGCAGCAAATATTCTCACTCTTAACCGGGGCTATTCACCCCAGACCTATCGCCCTGGTGGCCACCATCTCTGAAAATGGTAATCCCAACCTGGCTCCTTTTTCGTTTTTTAATGCTTTTGGTGCCAATCCTCCCATGATCGGCTTTTCGCCCTCCTGCCGTGTTCGAGATGGCAGCAGGAAGGACACTTACTATAATTTGGAGCGCACAAGGGAATGCACGGTTCAGGTAGTCACCTTTGATATGGTGGAGCAGGCAAGCCTGGCTTCGACCGAATATGACCCGGGAATCGATGAGTTTGTGAAGAGCGGGTTAACCCCGGTTAAATCGGACCTGGTTGCACCTCCGCGAGTAAAGGAATCACCGGTGCAGATGGAATGCAGGCTGGATCAGGTCATTTACCTGGGGGACGGCAAGGGTTCAGGGAATCTGATGCTTTGTGAAATCCTAAAATTTCATGTCGATGAATCGATGTTGGATGGAAAAGTCTTGAATCCTTACAAACTTGACCTGGTAGGACGAAACGGCTCCAATTATTATACCAGGGCGAATCAAGAAGCATTGTTTGAAGTTGAAAAACCATTGCTGACCAAAGGAATTGGTTATGATCAACTCCCCGAACACATGAGACTGTCTTCCGTCTTTACCGGTAACGACCTGGCACGATTTGGAAATTCGGAAGAAATCCCTTCGTCCCTTGAAGTGAAAGAACTGGCGCAGCAAATAATCGCCACTGAACAGCTGGACGAAAACCTGGATCTTCTCAGATCGTTTGGAAGGGCGAAACATCAGAAGCATTTTCAAAAAATGCTGGCTATTGGTTTGCGCTTGAAAAACGAGCGCCACCCCCTGGCAAATCAGAAAATTCAGGAATCCGCACAAACCGCTTTGCAGCAAGGCAACCAGGATTTTGCCTGGAAAGCAGCTCTTTTAGCGGAATGATTCATACCCAATCCTCTGTTTTCACTGACGCACCTGTAGGATGGGCAACGCGTTGCCCATCTGGCTGATCCGGAAAAGAAGAGAATTCGGTTGTTTAATCATGATTGTTTTAATTCGAGCTTAAGCTTGCTTCACTCCAATCCCTCCCGATGGGCAACCGGCTGCCCACCCAAAATTCATTTTCTACTAAGAAAAACAAGATTTAAATCATATTTCAGAAGGTTTTTGATCTCAAGGAGCTGCTTTTTCTTTTGTATTTACTATTTTGGAGTCAAATGTGCAGAATATAACCAAACCTGCCGTAACATGTGATGGATTTTGGGAGGAAGAGGAGTCACAGGTCAGAGCCGGGGGGACTTTGCTGAAACGACCTACTCCAAACATGTCAATGAGATGAAGCTTGCGAATCAAGAACTAAAACATTATGGTGTTGAAAATATAGGCTTAGCCGGACATAGTATGGAAGCAGCCATATCTATACTGACAACATCCGAGACACCGGAAGTTAGCGCTGTATGTGCACTGGCAGGACGATTCTCCGAGCTGGATGTCTCAGGATTGTTAGGTGAAACGAAAATAGAAGAATTGAGACAAACAGGTCAGATACACTTTACCAGCCGGGTAGAAACCTGATTCCGGGAAACTCACCGAACTCACGTTGCCGGTCTTGTAGCGAATTGTTCTGGCCGGCATTTATAAGGGATTGATTAACGTTAGTAAGCAAGGGGCGAAATGAATATCGAGCAGACTTACGGGGCTACTTTTATCGAAGAACAATACACGAAGTGGCAGTCGGATCCGCAAAGCGTTTCCAAAGATTGGCAATTTTATTTCCAGGGATTTGAACTGGGTCGAACAGGTGGTGTTGAAGCAGAGGCCGCAATCACGGGAGATTACAGTGCGCCCAAACAAGCGAACGTGGAGCGACTGCAATACAGGTATCGGGATATCGGCCATTTGCTGGCTTGCCTGGACCCGTTGACTGTCTGCCCTACGAGTCATCCACTGCTGGAACTTGAGCAGTTCGGGTTGTCGAATGATGACCTGGGCCAAATCTTTTCGACACGCTTTGGCGACATGAAAAAAGGTACTTTACAGGAGATAGTCTCTGCCTTAAAGGAAACCTATTGCAGGTCTATCGGTGTTGAGTATCTTCATTTGCAGGACCCGGTGGAAAGAAAATGGCTCCAGGAACGGATGGAGTTGAGCTACAATCGTCCTAACCTGGGTCGTGACGAAAAAATCGTCATCCTGAAAAGATTGCATCACGCAGCCCTTTTTGAAACATTATTGAATAAGAAATATCCCGGGCAAACAAGATTTTCCCTGGAAGGAGCCGAATCGCTGATTCCCATGCTGGATGCTTTAGTTGTCAGGGCTGCTGACCAGGGATGCTCCGATATCGTGTTTGGTATGGCCCACCGGGGAAGACTCAATGTCCTGGTTAACATCCTTCAAAAACCTTACTTGGAAGTTTTTCAGGAATTTGCCAATACCTATGATCCGGCCAGTATTGTTGGAGCAGGAGATGTGAAGTATCACAACGGATACCTTTCCAACGTTGTTTTACCGGGGAATCGAAATATCCGCATGCTGCTGGTGAATAATCCCAGTCATCTGGAATCGGTTGATCCCGTAGTGGAAGGGGTTTGCAGAGGTTTGCAGGACAAACTGCCTGACGAAAAGCGTAACCGGGTATTGCCGGTGGTAATACACGGTGATGCGGCATTTGCAGGGCAGGGAGTGGTAACTGAAACGCTCAACCTGTCCCAGCTGGATGGGTATGCAACCCAGGGAACCGTCCACATTATCATTAACAACCAGATCGGGTATACAACTTTACCCGAACATGCCCGCTCCACTCGATACTCTACCGATGTCGCCAAGATGTTGATGGTACCGATATTCCATATTCATGGAGAAAACCCCGAGGCGTTGGTTCATGTGATGAAGTTGGCATATGACTACAGACAGGAATTTAAAAAGGATGTAGTGATCGACCTGGTCTGCTATCGTCGGCACGGTCATAATGAAGGAGACGAACCCTATTTCACGCAACCCGAGATGTACAGCCGCATTAAATCTCGTCCTTCAATCAACAAGCTTTACGCGGATGAACTGATAGAATCCGGGGAGGTATCGAAGGAGTTGGTTGATGGCATTATCCGGGAAACCAACCAGTGTCTGACCGACCAGTTCAATGAGGAGCAAAAAACTCCCAGGATATTTCCCAAACCAAGGTTTTTTGATGATTGGGACGAATTTAGCGGGGAGTATTCCCATAAACCTGTAAAAACAGCTGTTTCCGAAAATGATTTGAAACGCCTGGCAAAAGGTCTTAACCAGGTGCCTGAAAACTTTGTCCGCCATCGCAAGTTGAGCCGAATTCTTAACCAACGTCAGGAAACGATCGAAAACGGAGAAGGAATCGATTGGGCCAATGCTGAAAGCCTGGCCTTTGCTTCATTGGTTGCTGAAGGGATCAAGATCAGGCTAAGCGGACAGGATAGTGGGCGCGGGACCTTCAGCCAGAGGCATGCGGTTATTTTCGACTCTCAGACAGGAAATTCTTATACACCGATCAACAGCCAGGCAAAAGACGATGGTAAGTTTGAGGTTTACAACAGTTCCCTCTCTGAAATGGCCGTGGTGGGCTTTGAATACGGATATTCCATTGTTCGACCGAAAGATTTGGTTTTATGGGAAGCCCAATTCGGCGATTTTGTAAACAATGCCCAAAGCATGATCGATCTTTATATTGCCGCAGGACAGGCAAAATGGCAGCGTTTAAGCGGACTGGTCATGTTGTTGCCGCACGGCTGGGAAGGATTAGGACCGGAACATTCCAGTGCCCGTCTGGAACGTTTTTTACAGCTTTGTGCCGATGACAACATGATAGTATCCTACCCATCCACACCCGCGCAGTATTTTCATTTGTTGCGCAGGCAGGTTTTGGCTCCCTACAGGAAACCTTTGATTGTTATGACTCCTAAAAGCCTGTTGAGAAATCCTTTGGCGATTTCCAATATAAATCAGTTTACTACAGACAATTTCAATGAAGTGTTGGATGATGATCAAGCAGCAAAAACAATCAACCGCGTGATTTTAACCAGTGGAAAACTGTACTACGAGCTTTATCAATATCGACAAACTCATGAACTGAATGATGTCGCAATCATAAGGCTCGAACAGCTTTATCCTTTTCCGGAAAAGCAGCTTCAACCAATTTTGAGCAACTACAAATCGGCTACGGAATGGATTTGGGTTCAGGAAGAGCCGGAAAACATGGGAGCCTATGTGTTTATAAAACCGAGGCTCGAAAAGCTGTTGAAAAAACCTGTTCATTACGTGGGGCGTAAAGCGGCGTCCAGTCCCGCAACCGGATTTCACAATATATATCGACAGGAACAAACCGCTGTATCGAGCGATGCGTTCAAAAATAAAATTAATCGAGCGAATTAATTCCAAAAAGGAGATCAAACGGATGAAAACCGAAGTGAAGGTCCCCAGCGTCGGAGAATCAGTCAAAGAAGCAATACTAGTCGAATGGTTTAAGCAAGATGGAGACAGCGTTCAAAAAGATGACATCCTGTTTCTCATCGAAACCGATAAAGTCACCCTGGAAGTTACGGCAGAAACTTCGGGAGTGCTTTCAACCAAAGCCAAGATTGGCGACACAGTCGCCATTGATGAGACGATCGGATTTATCGATGGGGAAGCGACTGCGGCACCCTCCCAGTCTGAAAAGACCGGGCCGGAGCCAAAGCAAGCAGAAGAGCCGACCATACCTTCACCTGCGCCACTACCTCCAATTGCCGAAGGTACCGAAACTGTCAAAACAAATCGTGAAAGGGAGCCCATGCTTTCACCTTCCGTTAGAAGGCTGGCAGCTCAGAAAAACGTTGATACCAGCCTGTTACAAGGAAGTGGCCCGGGTGGACGGGTGACCAAGGCGGATGTTTTTGAACATCTGGAGAAGGCTGAGAATGCTCCGCCTGCAGCGGCACCTGTTGCGGCAGTAAAACCCGCTTTGCAGGAGGAAACCGAAAGAAAGCCAATGTCGCCTATTCGGCAAAAGATCGCCGAACATTTGCTGGCAGCTAAACACAACACTGCCATGCTGACGACATTTAATGAAATTGACATGAGTACGGCCATGAACCTGAGGTCCCGATTCAAGGAGCAATTCAAAAAGCGACACGATGTTGGATTGGGATTTATGTCGTTTTTTGTTAAAGCATCGGTTCAGGCACTAAAAGAGATCCCTCAAATCAATGCCTTTATTGATCAAAAAGACATCCTTTTTCACAACTACTACCACGTCGGTGTTGCTGTCGGATCACCAAAAGGTCTGGTGGTCCCGGTTATTCGTCATGCTGATCAACTCAGCTTTGCCGGAATTGAACAGGCTATCATCGATTATGTGGCAAAAATTAAGGAGAACCGACTGGAACTTGCCGATATGGCAGGGGGTACTTTTACCATCACCAACGGAGGTGTCTTTGGTTCTCTTCTCAGTACACCAATCTTAAACTCGCCACAAAGTGCTATTCTGGGCATGCACAAAATAGAGAAACGCCCGGTGGTGGTGGATGATGAAATAGTGATCCGACCCATGATGTATGTGGCGCTTAGTTATGACCACCGTATAGTGGATGGCAAGGAGGCGGTAACTTTTTTGAAACGCATCAAGGAATGTGTCGAAAACCCGGAAAGAATATTGATGGAGGTGTAAACCATGAGTGA
Organism: SAR324 cluster bacterium; assembly: GCA_028280735.1. Classification (GTDB taxonomy): domain Bacteria; phylum SAR324; class SAR324; order XYD2-FULL-50-16; family XYD2-FULL-50-16; genus JAHJTV01. The sequence continues at coordinate 19,752 of JANQLH010000001.1, forward strand.
ACGAGAAAAATTCGATCTGATCGTGATTGGTACAGGGCCCGGTGGATATGTTGCAGCAGTCAGAGCCACTCAATTGGGAATGAAAGTCGCCTGCATCGAAAAAGAAAAACGCCTGGGGGGTGTTTGCCTGAACGTAGGCTGTATTCCGAGTAAAGCGTTGCTGGATTCCAGCGAATATTATCACCTGGCAAAAAGTCATTTCACCGATCATGGGATTGAAATAGCTGACGTAAAATTAAACCTTTCCAAAATGATGAAGCGAAAGGAAGAAGTGGTTAACGACCTCACGGACCAGGTTCGCACCCTTTTAAAGGGGAACAACATAACAATTGTAGAGGGATCGGCTGAACTGCTCGAACGAGGGGTTGTTAAAGTTACCGCGAACTCCGGCAAGAAAACCACCGGCACCGAATTGGAAGGAAAAAACATCCTGCTGGCCACAGGCAGTAAACCTATATCCGTTCCCGGTATTGAATTTGATGGTGATAGGATTGTCAGCTCAACGGAAGCATTGTCGTTTAAATCGGTCCCAAAAAAACTGGGAATCGTTGGAGGCGGATATATCGGACTGGAATTGGGTTCGGTATGGAGCCGGCTGGGATCTGAAGTCAGTGTGATAGAAATGCTGCCGAAAATAGCGGCCAACCTGGACGGACAGGTTAATCGAGCCCTGGAAAGGGTTCTCAAAAGCCAGGGGATGAATTTTAAGCTCAATACCAAAGTAGCCTCTGCCAAAAAAACCAAATCGGGTGTGAAGGTAGAGCTTGAAACCGGAGGTAAAAAAGAAAGTAAAACCTTTGATCGGTTGCTGGTCGCCATTGGTCGTCGGCCGTTAACCGAAGGATTGGGCCTGGAGAAGCTGGGAATCCGGACCGATGAGAAAACCGGGCACATAGAGGTTGATGAGAATTACCAGACTTCGGTTGGAGGTATTTTCGCGATTGGTGATCTGATTGCCGGTCCGATGCTTGCTCATAAAGCGTCAGCCGAAGGTGTTGCTGCCGTAGAGACCATGGCCGGATTGCCGGGAGAGGTGAACTATGATGTGATCCCGGCTATTGTTTACACCTGGCCCGAAGTCGCCAGTGTGGGATTGACAGAAGAGCAGGTAAAAGAACGAGGCATTGAATATAACATCGGAACCTATCCTTTTTCCGGAACAGGTCGGGCTCGATGCATGGGTGAAAAAGACGGATTTGTAAAACTTATCTCACAAGCCAAAACCGACAGGGTGCTGGGTGTCCATATTATCGGCCCAAGGGCATCGGATATGATTGCGGAAAGTGGTATCGCCATGGAATTCTCAGCCAGCTCTGAAGATATTGCGCGAACCATTCACGGTCATCCGACCTTTGCCGAAGCATTGCAGGAAGCAGCAACCAATATCCGCAAAGTATCCATCTACGCTTCATAAGCCTTTCGGCCCCGGAACCTTCCCGGGGCTGTTTATTAAGTGAAGGCGGTTTGTTACCCTTCTTTCGAGATATTTCCACGCTCATCAGTATAAAGCTTCCGCCTCCCCCGGGTCATAATTCCTTTTTAAATTTTTTCCGGATCGATTTTTTCCCCTCCGATTTTCCGTGTTGATCTTTTGTCTGGGAAACCGGTGTTGTAAAAAAACGTCATTGTTTCCGCAAAACCTGGAATGATAAGGACGAACGCCGTTTGCCAGAATTTTCGGCAGTGGACCTGATTTTTCATTGACCGATCCGATCGGATCGGAAATCAATGTTGAAAACAATCCCACCCCGGGCAAAGGACCGTCTGGAAAAAAAACAGACCCCCTGCTCAACACCGTAAACGCCAACTAAGCGAAGCATACTAAAATCGCCGAATTGTTTTTTTCTTGAATTTTCATCAGCGACCGTTCAAACTTCTTGCTACCTGTTGCCAAAGCTTCAAAGAGAGGCTGAACGGAATTGGAAAACAGGGAAAAATTAATCAAACGAGATTATCTATATATCGCTTCGGTAATTTTTTTAAATCTGCTTTCATAAATAATTTTTTAATTACAGGGAAAGCCCTAATAATTTGATAGTAAGGATGGATATAAAGGTTTTGATTGACAAAAAAAATTAGTTCGGTAATATCCAGGGCAACACTGAAAGGCCTTTATCAGGTTGATCGATACCGATCAGGAAAGAAAAATCGAAAACGGAAAAAACAATTATTGAAAAACATTTACAAAGAACAAAAAACAAGAATTTTCATTATATTTTTAAAAAAAATGACTGCATGTTACTGACGAACAAGTAAATAAAATTGAAAAACACAAGTTGAATTCATAGATATCACTTCCAAACTCGTAAACCTGTTATGAAACCTACAATCCTGCAGTCTCAAGCCTTTGAGACCATCTATGGTTATCTGAATAAATCTCTGTTTGATAATAAACTCCCGGATTGCATGTTAAGATTTACCAAGAGGAGTAGTAAAACGGATGGATATTTCACCCCCGATTCGTGGTCGGATGGCGTGAATCAAAAGCATGAGATCTGTTTGAATCCTCTTTTGCTGGAGAAGGGAGATAAACAAAAGATTCTGGAGGTTTTGACCCATAATATGGTCCACCTCTACCAGCATGAGTTTTATTCACCGCCAAGGAAGAGGTATCACAACAGGGAATGGGCGGATATCATGGAATCGATCGATCTGGTACCCAGTCACACCGGTCAGGTAGGCGGGAAACGCACTGGTGATACAATGTCCCAGTATCCTAAACCAGGCGGACTATTTCAACGGATCTGCAATCAATTTCCCAAAGATTATATCATCCCCTTTCGCTATCTCGCGGAAGAGCGCAAAGATCACAAGCGTCGTAAAAATGATAAATCAGTCTACAATTGCCGGTTCTGCCCTGCCAAAACTTGGGGAAAACCGGAACTGGAATTTCAATGTTTGTGTATAGGGAGCAGAAACGCCCCTCCTGATCAGCGCAAAATGATAGAGACCCGGCTGGATTGAACAATTTCTTTTGTAAAAGATAGATTTTTGAATCGTACGATACAAAAAACATTATCAAAAAATCGTCTAAATATTCAGGAATCGAGAGAACCATGGCATGACCGACTAACCTGGAAAGAATGGCAATAGTAGCGATACCGGCGAAACCGATTGAAAATGCTACACCTCTCGTAATCCCACAACCTTAGAGCGAAAAAATACAACAATGAATGCAGAAAACAGGATAATAACAAACCGCGCATCCTATCTGACCCTGAACACCCCCTTGGATCAATCGGTCAAACGAGGCTATAAATTCAACCTCTTGCAGCTCAAAGGAGAGGAAGCCCTCTGCGGGGACTTCTCATACGAGCTGGAAGTCGCCACCCCGGAACGGTTGACCGAAGACGAGATTGAGAGCTTGGTCGGGCACCCCATCACGGTTCAGCTCGGATACAATCTGAATGACAAACCTGCGTTCCGCTATATCAACGGGGTGGTGTTCAATCTTCGCGAGCTGGGTATGAGCAGGGCGCCCCTGTTACCGGATGTCTGGCAATACCGGCTGGAGATTGGCTCGTGGTTTAAACAACTTTCCTATGCCAAGGAATGCCGCATCTTCCAAAAGAGCTACCATACCAATCTGAGCATTGTGACGGAGCTGCTTACCGAACTGGGAATGATGGATGTTCGCAATGACACCAAACGGACCCTTCCGAAACGGGACTATGTAACGATCTATAACGAGTCCTATTACGAGTTTATCATTCGTTTGCTTCAGGAGGACGGGATTATCTGGCGATTTGAGCACACGGCTAAGCGTCACACCCTGGTGTTTTCCGATGATAGCAGCTCCCTGCCGGAAATCGATACCGCCTCCTGGATCGGGGCGGATCGCATGACCGGTTTTTCCCGGCGCAGTCGGTATAACCCCCTGGATGGTTGCCAGGCCACCGATCTTGAGTACGACAACCCACCGGAAAAACTGGTAGGAAAACCGGGACAATCCCGCTTTCGCCATTTTGAATACCCGGGGAACTTTTCTGCCAGGGAGGACGGTGAAGAAAAGATTCGCAGGTTGAAATCGGTCTATCGCAGCGATGAGTTGGCGTATCACGGTACCTCCGGCATCAGGGTGTTGGAGGCCGGAAAAAGCTTTCGCATGGTATCGCCCCTGCTGCCTGAGGTTGACGACCAGTCATTTATCATTCAAACCCTTTGTATAGAGGCCACTCCGGTTGCTTACGAGAATAGATTTGTCGCTTGGCCGGCAAAAGAACCGTTCTATTATTCCCCGGAAAATCGAATCAGCAAGCCAAGCATCATCGGGAATCAAACCGCCGTGGTTACCGGCGCCAAGACAGCATCAGGTGTGCATACGGACAGCCAGGGCAGGGTGATGGTTCGCTTTCATTGGGACAGGCATTCTCCTGCCGGAAGCGGATCAGCGTTTATCAGAAACGTCATGCCCGCCGCAGGTGCCAGAAGAGGGTTTATCTTTAATCCTGTAGTCGGAGACGAAGTTGTTGTGGCCTTTGAAAACGGTGATCCTGACAGGCCCCTGATCATTGGAAAGGTTTATTCGGCCAATCAGCGTACCCCGGTCAAACCGGAAAACAGACCGGAGCAAAGTACCATCCATCCCCGAAACGGGAAAAATGCCAACAGCATTCTCTTCGATGACAAACCCGGAGCCGAGAATCTTGAGATTAACGCTAAAAAAGACATGGCCGTTAAGGTTGGTGCGGATCTCACCATCAACGTCGATGAGGATATCACGATAATGGCGGATAACCTGGACATACGAGCCGATGGCTCTGTACTGACCGGAAATATCATCACCCTATGCGGCGGTGATATCACCTCCATTGCCGGTGATAGTATCTCCAACACTACGGGTTTAATGGTCGCGAATATCGTGGGCGGTCTGGCATTAAACAAGGCCGGTGCCAATGGAATCAATGCGGCTCTCGGTACTGTGAATAGTTCATCGGGCGCTCAGACGATCTCGGCCGCACCGATCATCTTTAACACAACAGCAGGCAGCATCGACACCAAAGGCAAGGGTGGGGTAAAAAATATCGGTTTGATTGTGGCGAATACCGCCATGGAGCTGATCGAAAATTCAGCCGGCAACCAGGTGGGACAAAAAGCCGATTTGGCCATCCTGACCAATACCCAAACCGAAACCAATACCTTTGAGAGCGAGTCAGCCACCAAAGCGCTTATGGTCAAAGACAAAGGCGAAATGGTCATCAACGAATAGAATGCATTTATTCACCACGAAGGACGCGAAGTGTTTTGAAACCAGAGCTCCGTGTCTTTGTGGTGGATAGTTACAAAAAAAACAACTGCAGCGTAGCTGCACAGAATAAAACATCGTAAATCTAAAATCATACATCTAAAATGGTAAAGCCTTACTTAACAATCCGGTCTTCACTTGATGAGTCGGTAAAACGGGAAAGAAAGTTCAGCATCCAGTCCTTGGTTGGAGAAGAAGGTCTTTGTCGGGACTTTTCATTTCACCTCCGATTAAGCTCTCTGGAACGACTGACCGATGAGGAAATACGGCAATTGATGGGCGATTCTCTGAACATTGTCATTGCCTATACGGACAAAACCTTTCAGCAGAAGTCTCGCTATATCAACGGATTGGTCTATGCACTGGATGAACTCGGTATGAGTCGTTCACCCTTGCTGCCCGATATTTGGGAATACGAGCTGGAAATCGGGTCTTGGTTCAGACAATTGGATTTTATCAAGGATTGTCGCATCTTTCAAAAAGCCGGAAATACCAGCCTCCAACTGATCAAAGAGCTGTTACGAGAGTATGACCTTTATGATTTTCGCACCAAGATCTCTGGCAATCTTCCCAGGAAAGAGTATGTTGTTTTATACAACGAATCCATTAGTGAGTTCATCAAACGCCTTTTGAGAGACGAGAGCCTGGTTTGGAACTTTGAACACTCCGAAGGCAAGCATGTCTTGGTGATTAGCGACGATACCACAAGCTTTCCCGTGATATCAGACCAGGATCTTGCAGCGACCGACTCGATGCAGCGCTTTTGCAGAAAAGAGGCCTTGGTGCCGGTGTCCGACATCACGGAAGCGGCTTTTGACTGGGAGCATCCCCCTGTTAAAAGAGTACGAACAGGAATCACCGGTCAACAGAGCCGTTTGAAGCATTATGTCTATACCGGTCTTTATCAAAAGCGAGAGGAAGGGGAAACCAAAGTCGGGAAGCATGGTTTAGCCATTGAGGGCAAGCAACAGCGATACGAGGGAGAATCGACCATCAGGGCCTTGGCTTCCGGATCTATTTTCCGGCTGAATGCTCCCATGGTGCCGGAGCATGGTGACTCCTTTTTGGTTAAATCCTTACGTATCGAAGCCACGGACCGCTCATACCTCAATTCATTGATTGTCCTTCCGGCGAAAACCCCCTATTATCCTGCCCGTCTCAACAATGGAAAACGGCCCAGGATTGCCGGACCGCAAACAGCCGTTGTCGTAGGGGAAGGAAATCCTGGTAGTATCCAGACAGATCGACTGGGTCGCGTGAAAGTCAGGTTTCGTTGGGATCATCACTCACCCAAAGGCTCAAGCAGGACATCGGCCTACCTGAGAGTGGCGATGCCTTCGGCAGGTGAAGAGCGAGGAATCCTCTTTAATCCTAGGATCGGAGAAGAGGTAGTTGTTGATTTTGAAGACGGTAATCCGGACAAGCCTTATCTCATCGGAAGCGTCTATTCCAAAAACAATCCGCCTCCTTTTGCCCCAAGTGGGAAACCGTTTGACAGTATCATCAAAAACTCCCATCAACCGGATGCCAACCAGGTGATCTTTGCTGATAAGCCGGATCATGAATGCTTGGAAATCATCGCTAAAAAAGATATGACCATTGACGTCAACAATAATCTGAACATCGATGTGACCAAGGACATGTCCGTCCGCTCCACTGCCCAGTATATCACCGCCAAAGAAGGGGTGGAAATTAAAGCCGGGAACGGTATCACCCATCAATCCCTGGTGACCATCCTCGGTCTGGCGACACTGGCCACGATCAGTACGGCCGGCGGCAACCTGGTAAATGTCGCAGCAGGGCTGGTCAAGCAGGCAGCGGGAGGCATCCTAAGTAACCTGGCGGGTGTGTTGCTGGCCAATACCTCATTGTTTGGGATCACCCAATCGGCTCAAGGCAACGTCAACCATGAATCCGGCCTGCTCATGACGAATACGGCGTCAGAGGTGATCAACGCCGGTGACACCACCGTGGATAACCAAGCGGCCCTGGCGGTTCTCAACTATGCCGACACCGAGATCGTCAATAAAGGAAAATCCAAAGAAGACA
>JANQLH010000041.1 GCA_028280735.1 SAR324 cluster bacterium
ACCTGCGTAATAAAGTGAAATGGCACCTCCAAGGGAATGACCAACCAGGTAGACCGGTTTGGATGTATGTTTGCTAATTGCCCAATCTAAAAATCGAGCGTATTTGGCGGGAGAATAGAGCTGGTTATTTTTCCCGGATCTGCCAAATCCGGGTAAGTCGAATGTCAGAATATGAAACGACTCTTTTAGTTCAGCGATGGTTGCATCCCAAATGGTGGCTCCAAGTTCGCCGGTACCGTGAACCAGTACCAGGGTCAGTTCATTTTGCCTGCCGTGTTCTTCAATATAAACAGTACCGCCAAAAATTGGCTCTTTGGCCATTTTGCCCTTTTCACCTGTATCGGCAGTAATATCCTGAACATAAACAGTTAAACAGACGATACCTGAAAGGAATAGTTTACCTAGCGGCAAGCTCAGGGGCAAAAGTAGCAATTTGTTCAAAGATCTAAATACCATATCAAATACCTGGTTTTCCAAGAAATCAAGGTGTTATCCCAAACAGGCAATTTAAACCCGGCAAGGCATTAAATATGCACGGACTAACATTTGGTTAATCCGTCGGCAGAGTATACAATGACTTATCAGTCTTGATCCCATTTGATCAATCATGAACTCCCGCGATAATGCAATTAAGCTAAAAATCATCATCCTGTTGTTGATCACCGTATTGATGTCATTTGGTGTGGGATGCCTTGGTGTTTCATTGGGTAAAGGTGAATACAGCAATGCGGAGATCATTTTTATTACCGTTTCTGCGGTCATCGTGATGGTTTTGTTCATCTATTGCTGGCGGGTATTGTCCAGAGAAATTGATCATTTAAAAAACTCCGCTGAGAAATCTCACAAAACTGAGCAACGGTATCGTAATATTCTGGAAAGCATTTACGAAGCTTATTTTGAGGCCGATTTAAAAGGAAACCTGACTTTTGCAAACGACGCCACCAGCGCTTTATTAGGGTATTCAAAGGCTGAGCTGCAGGGACTTAATTATCGGTCCTTTATGGATAAGGAAAATGCGGAAGCTGTCTTTAAAAAATTTAACAATGTGTATAAAACCGGTCTGATGCTTCCCGAGTTTAATTGGGAGGCTATAACCAAGCAGGGTGTTCGTAAAACCATGGAGGGCTCCATTCTTCTGAAGTATGACGAAAACAATACGATCAACGGGTTCAAGGGAATTATCAAGGATGTCACCGAAAAACGAAGGATTGAAAATGCATTAATCGAATCGGAGGAAAAGTTTGCCAAGATTTTCCAATATTTTTCTGATCCGTTGGCATTGGTAGATCTGGGAACCAATAATTTCATTGATGTAAACCCTGCATTTGTAAAGTTTTTTGGATTGAGTAAGAACGATGTTATCGGAAAAACGGTTAAGGAGTTAAATCTTTACAGCGATTTTCGTCATCGGGAAGAGTTCATCAAAAAAATCAAGTCCGAAGGATACGTGCGTGATATGGAGGTTTCGCTTGAAGGAAAGACGGGAACAAGAGATTGTTTAATTGCTTCAACGATTATCAATGTTAACCTTAGTCCCTGTATTTTAAGCACCTTTAAAGATATGACCGACCTAAAAGTTGCGGAAACGGCTCTTCGCAACAGTGAAATGAGCCTCAGAACCCTGGTGAGAAAAGCGAAGCTGGGAATGTATAAAATTAAGTTCAGTGATCCCCCGCGCTTTTTGGAAGTCAGCGACACAATTGTCGAGTTTTTGGGATACTCCCGTGATGAGTTGCTTAACATGAATGCTGCCGACCTGTTGAGATCGGAGCAGGATGTTCAACGATTCTCAGCTCGATTGTTAGATTATGCCGAAGGCAATCAGCTTTCCAAAAACATAGATTACCAGGTTGTTAAAAAAAATGGAGAGATTCTGTGGGTCAACCTGGAAATTGAGGTCATTAAAAAGCTGGGAAGAGTTTGGGGTGCAAATGTAATTGCCCTTGATATCACGGAAAGAAAAGCGGCCGAGCTGGCTCTGCAACAACATCAGGAGCTACTGGAGGATAAGATCGAGGAGCGTACGGCCGAGTTGCGCATTGAGAAAGAAAAAGCGGAGACTGCCAACCAGCTTAAAAGTGAGTTTCTTGCCAATATCAGCCATGAATTGCGTACCCCCATGCATGCAATCTTAAGCTATTCACGTTTTGGAATTACGAAAATCGAAATCAGATCAAAGGAAAAGATCCTTCACTATTTTAATAACATCAATTCAGCGGGAAAGCGTTTGCTGAACTTGTTGGACGGTTTGCTGGACCTAAGTCGTTTGCAGGCAAACAAAATGGAATATCGAATCGCAGACAATGATTTACGACTGGTATTTCTGGAAATCAAGGAAGAGCTGGCCATTTTGCTGAGGGAAAAAGCGCTGGAGCTTGAAATTCAGGAGAAAGACGATCTGGTGATTCCGTTTGATAAAGGAAAGATCAAGCAGGTGATGTCCAACCTGTTTAATAACGCGATCAAGTTTTCCGATACCGGTTCCACCATTTTTGTCACATTCAACCAATCCAAGACAAGAATTACCACGACAGTCACAAACAAAGGGATTCCCATTCCGGAAGATGAATTGGAGCTAATATTCGAGCCGTTTTTACAAAGCTCCAAAACAAAAACCGGGGCCGGGGGCACTGGCCTGGGACTGCCAATTTGCAGGAATATTATCGGTGATCACAAGGGTAGAATTTGGTCTTTGTACAATCCCGAAGGGGCCACAATCAAGTTTTTCCTTCCTCGAGAAAAAAAGTAGTATCTTCCCGGATGCCTAGAATGCGATCCAGGGTGCTAACAGCTCGCTCAACATCGGGCTTGCTTCCGGTGTTTTCAACATGAAACATGCCAAATACACCTTTTTCAAGGAATGGCGGCAGCTTTAACTTGTCAAGTAAAGGCCTGGACCTGATCGACTGACGAATGTGTATCTTTTCCGAACCGGTTTGGAGGGAAATATCCAGGGTATCGTTGACTGTAATGTCGTCATCCGGGCGATACTTTTCCGCTGTTGCTTCAACAGAAGATCCTTCCCCAAAGGATTCCGAGAATTGGTAGCTGATTTTATAGAATCCATCCCTTCTTCTGGTTTTTGGGTGATGAATCAGTCGTTGCATGATTTTATAGAAGTCTGATTGTTCGATTGCATCAATGGCCTGGTATTTTTTTCGATACGCAAAGGCCGTAGTCACCAAGCCGGCACCCAGTTTTACAAACAAAAGCTTTTTTATCAGTTGATTCATCGCTGTCTACTCCGGTGGAACATTTATCCCTCTTAACAGTTTTTACACTTGTGACAGAATTGTGATTATGACCCTGCGAATCACAAGTTAATTTTATTAGATTATGCCGCGGATTGCCAGGAAATGAGGTTTAACAAATCAGTCCGCCTGGTATTGTTCGATTGATCGGTCTTTACTTTAACGGTTAATTTTATCAGACTGTGCCTGAAACAGCTTTAATCGAATCCACTATTAGAGCAACTGATTTCGATAACAACTGAGTAAGGAATCCTGATATGAAATTGGAAGAGGCATTAAAAACCGCAATTGAAATGGAAGAAAATGTTCAGGCATTTTATCAAAAAAACGCGTCGACGTTCAAATCCAAGATAGCTTCAAAAATATTTCACACACTGGCAGAAGAGGAGCAGGGTCATGTGGATTATTTAAAAAGACGTTATGAAAAATGGCTGGAAACCGGGGAGATCGATTCGGAAACCTTGGATTCTGTTATCCCTGATAAAGACCTGATTCAAAATCGAATAGAAGAGTTAACAAAAATTAACGACCAGGCAGATGTGAATGATGAAGTCGAAGTGTTTAAAAAAGCCCAAAAACTGGAGTTGGAAATATCGGCTTTTTACAAGCAATTAATTCAAGAACTGCCGGCTCCCGATCGTGCCTTGTTTGAAGGATTTTTGCAGATTGAAGAAAGCCATGAAGCCATCATTCAGGCAGAAATTTCAAGCGCAATAGGTTCCGGTGTCTGGTTTGATTTTATGGAGTTCGATCAAGAGGCAGGGTAGACAATATTATTATTGGTCGGGTATTGGGCAACTGGCTCATAAGCTGATAGCTAACGGCTGATGACCGCTAATGAAATCCAAAACTGCAACAAAAGCCTATGCTTGTAAATAAAGCTAGGCTAAACCGCAAAGTGTACGTGTTAAGCGACTATTTTCAGTTCGGAAAATTCATTCAGGGCATTGTTGTTTAAGATATCCAGGACATCCAGGTCGCTTTTAATGCTGAGGTTATTTTCAATTTGCAAGTCCACCAGGGTATTGTTTTTTAGATTTTTTCCTTCGGCGTTTCTAATTAAAGCGACCAAAGGTCTTAACAGGTCTTCCTCTTCCTTCGGGACATTCATGACAAAGCCCATCGAATCATCACTAAGCACAACCAGTGAGCCGATGGGATATTCACCCATTAACCTAAAAAAAAGATTCCAGATTTCAGGAGTGTATTCGATGCCAACCAGGGCTGATAAATATCTCATTGCCTGGGGAGGTGTCCATGACCGTTTGTAATTACGCTTACCAACCAAAGCCTGGTAAATATCCACCAGTGCCAGTAAACGGGATTCCAAATTCAAATCACTATAGGAAATCTTTGAAGGATAACTGGTATTTAGTGACTGATCCATTTTAATGTGGTGGCAAAGACTCATGTTGATAATGCTATCGGGCATGTTCATCGTCTTTAGCAGCTTTGCCCCAAAATAAGGATGGGAGCGCATCATTTGCATCTCTTTGCTGTCGGAACCAAAACGTACCTTACTGTCCAAGATTTCTTTCGGCAGCTGGGATTTGCCAAAGTCGTGCAAAAAAGCTCCCAGTAAAGCCTGGTTTTTTGTCTGGAAAATCGAGCGCTTCTTTTTTTGCTCTATATGGGTGAAATACAGATGCTGGAAAAGCACTCCCACATCGATGCAGTGACTATAGGTCTGATCGCTGGCTCTCAAGTTGATGATGGCCGACATTGCTTCGGTCGACGAATTCCGAACCACGGTTTCCACGTAGTTTTCGATCTCCTGAATGCAGACTTGGCCGCTTCGCGCCTTGTCCATCAAATTTTCGACAATAGAGGTACCTTGATCATGCTGAAGTTTACACGAGCGGACTCTTTCCACCAATTTATTGGAAAGCTCAACTCCGTGTGCTAGTCGCTGCCTGTCTTTTTTAGGTAAGATGGAACGAAGAGCACGCTGATTGTTCTCTTTCCCCGTGTTTGTAATTTTGGTGCAGTTCGGCTTTATGACGCTGAAAGAAAGCATGCCTCTTTTTTTAAGAGCTGCTATCAACTTATGATTCACCCGCGTGAGTTTTTCTATTGAGTTTGGAAACGAAAAGATTTTGAGAATGGAATCTCCCATTCTGATGGCTTCAATCGGGACTTCGATTTTAACGTTGTCACGCAAAACCACCGTTTTTGATCCGGCAAAGTTTAGTTTCAAAAAGCCACAAACCCGGGGATTTATATTCCGATATTGATTACTAAATCCCGTATAGGCAATGATGATCATATCCGCTTTAAGTTTATCGACAGACACGGCCTCTACAAGTTTTTTTACCGAATTATTCATATTCTTTGCACTCATTTAACGAAAGACCGGCTGTTGGGCAGGACATGCAATCACTTAGGAAGTTTTTGAAGTAGTCAAGACTCAAATCTTCTGCTAATCGCTCAAAATCCGGTTCACCGGAACTCAACCTGCTTTTAATTAATCCGGTCAGAACTGTTTTCCAAAACATCGACCATTCTCCATTTGCTACAAACAAGCTTTGATATTATCTTCTGGAAAATCCGCACGAAACGTATTTTAAAAATCCGGTTTTGGATGGTTTGGTTGTGATGCAGTTTGTTTTCTTTGTTGAAGCAACAGTTTTGGAGGATGATGAACAACCGGTTGTCACCATTCCAAACAGGACAAGTGAAAACATGGTTACTAAAGTTATGATATTTTTTTTCATGGTTATTCTCCGTTCAAGTGGATTGCAAATCATCAGTATTTGCTTTTTGATGCCAAACTAATGGAAACATATGCGGTTACTTCATTTCCTTCTCTGTTGAACTCGAAGGAATCACAAAACGCTTTGATCAATCGGTATCCCCTGGTATGAATCTTTCTGGGATTTTCCGGGAGTCTGGTATCTAAGGAACGATAATCAAATCCGCGCCCATAATCCTTTACAAGAATTTTTACCTTGTTTTGTTCCAATTTACGGACGCCGATAGTTACCGGGTAAGCAGCGTTATGTTTATTGCCATGCTGGATAGCATTTACCAATAATTCTCTAAGAACAATAATAGCCCTGTTTATCGAGTGATCGGAAATGCCTTGTTGTTTTAAATAGTCCGAGAATGCTGTAATGACCGAACCGACTCCGTTTTGCGAAGAGGGTGTTTTTAACAGAACAGTATTTTCGTCTTTTAGAACTTCAACCATTTGCAAATGACAGTTAGAATCTATCGCACGAATTGCGAGCTTACTACAAAACAGGAGAAAATATTTGGGAATTCATTATCAATGGCAACAGCTATTCTGCTAAAGATATGCCACGTAGTGTTTTTGGTGTAACTATCTGTAATTATGTAATAAATTAAAAGTGTTCTTTTTGCTAACTCCTGTGACAAACGTCACGCAGATGCAGTCGGAAAACGGTTTAAAGTCTTATTGAGAAGCGGAATCGTCGAACTTGACAAATGTCCCGGAGTGACTTTTGTCACCGTCCGAATAATTAAAGATCAAGCGAATTTAGTCTTCCAAGTCGGAACTATCGGTTCTTTTCAATAGTTTGCTGAGACCGGAACGGGAAATCCCCAACATTTGGGAGGCAATTGATATATTCCCCTTGCTTCTTTCCATAGCCTCACTAACTAAAAGCATTCGGGCTTCTTTCAGGGTGGGGATTTGGTCAAAAACATTGAAACGGGCAGGGGACCTTTCCACCGAAGTTTGATTCGGCAGAGAAGGATTGCGGTGCTTTTCGATATGGCTTTTTATGCGATCGAGGGAGAGTACCTTGGCCTGGTGGTGACTGACCGCATCAAACAAAACGGATTGCAACTCCCGGATGTTACCCGGGAAATGGTAGGTTGCCAGCAACGGAATCAGCTCTTTGGGTGGGGTTGGCTTTTTCTTGCCCAGGGTTTTAGCTGCTTCATCCAGAAAGTGATCTACCAAAATCGGCAGGTCATCAAAGCGTTCGTTTAAATTGGGAAGGTGGATTTGGTGGGTCTGCAGCCTGTAGTAAAGATCTGTTCGAAAGTCGCCTTTTTCTCTCAAGGATTGCAGATCCCGGTTGGTCGCCGTAACGATTCTTGCGGTAGATTCTTTCGGCATGTCGGAACCGACCGGAAAGTATTCGCCGTCTTCCAGCAACCTCAATAGTTTTATCTGGCTGGCTACATTTAGATCACCGATTTCATCCAGGAAGAGAGTTCCGCCCGTTGCACGCTCTATCAACCCTTGCCTGTTGGAATCAGCCCCGGTAAACGCACCTTTGACGTGACCGAACAAGGTGTCTGAAAACAGGTTGTCATCCAATCCGGCAATGTTGACGGAGACAAAAGGAGAACCAGGTCGGCTTAACTTGTGAACCGCTTTGGCCATTGCTTCCTTCCCAACCCCTGAGGCCCCGGTAATCAGGACCGATTTGTTAGAGCGGGAGATAGCTTCCACATATTGGAAGATAGACCGAATGGATTTATTATTGGTTATGATATCTGCAAAGGCCTCCGGATGGCGCAATTCATCATTGAGAACAAGCTGTTTGAAGGTTTGAAACTCGGTTTTTTCCTCCTGCCTTTCAATGGCTCTTTTGATGGTGCTCACCAAGCGTTGTTCTTCCACCGGTTTTACCAAATAGTCAAAAGCACCCAGTTTCATGCAAGAAACAGCGGTGTTGATATCATTTAATCCGGTTAAAACCAGAACCTCCAGTTCAGGTTGTGATTGTTTGATCTGCTCCAGCAGTTCTTTTCCTGTTACATGGGGCATCATCAGGTCCAGCAGGATAACGAGAAACTTCTGATTTTGGACCAGGGACAATACCTCACGGCTATCCTGACAAGTCACAATGTTATTAATACCGTTGGTTTCAAACATGAAACAGCAGCCTTCCAGGATCTCCTTTTCATCATCGACAAGGAGAATAGGGTGTTCAGGGTATAAAATTTCTTCCATATTCATGCTATGTGCTGATTTCAGGTGAATAGTTTGGCAGAAAGCTTTGGTAGTTCAGCTTTACCGGATTCCTGTCTTTCAAGAGGCAGGGCAATAGTCGCTTGTGTGCCTTTCTTTTTACCTGATGAGAAGGTCATTTTCCCTTCATGTTCCAGAATTATTTTCGAAGAAATGGCTAATCCAAGGCCGATACCGCCAATATCTCGTTTGGTTGTAAAAAAAAGGTCGGTCACCCGGTCCAGTTGTTCTTCAGGTATTCCTGTGCCCTCGTCTTCTACGGTGAATAGTATGGTATTTTCGGTTTTATCATACGAGGTGCTGATAAATATACCTTCATCGTTTGAGGTCAGGGCCTGACAGGCGTTTTGAACCAGGTTGATAATAACCTGCTCAAGTTGTTGGTAATGTCCTTTAATAAACGGTAAATCTTTGCCATAGTCCACCCGAAAGACTGTTGTTGATTTTTTAATCAGGTTTTCCAGCAGGGTCAGGGCGGACTCGACGACACTGTTAAATTGAATCGATTCAATATGTTCGGAAGGATATTCCCTGATGTATTCCCTGAGTTCTTCAACAATATTCTTAATTCGCTGTGAGCCGGACATCAGGTTGGCAAATATGGTGGGAAGCCGTTGCTTCATTTGCGAGTAGTTCATCCCTGCCAATCTGAAATCTCCGTATTCTGTGCTATACTTTTCCAGAATCGGCATGACTTCATCACAGACACGCTTTAAAGGCGAAATGTGCGACATGATGAACTGATTTGGGTTGTTTATTTCATGTGCAACACCTGCAACCAGTATTCCCAAGGATATCATCTTATCGGCTTTAACCAGTTGTTGTTCCCTGACTTTTTCCTGTTTTCTGATTTCCAGTTCCTCGGTTATGTCTTCAAGGGTGCCCAGCATACCAATAACGTTCCCTTCGGTATTAAGCAGCGGGGTCTTGGTCGTGTTGGTCCAGGCTGTGCTTCCGTCGGCTTTTAACAATTGCTCGATTATATGCGATTCAGATTTGTTGTTGTCCATCACTTGCTGATCAAGCTGAATGAACGATTCAGCCTGCTCTTTGGTCCAGGGAAGATCAAGATCCGTTTTGCCAATGACCCCCTCCGGAGATCTGAGACCGGCTATGTCGGCAAAATTCCTGTTACAACCCTGGTATACGGATTGCCGGTCTTTCCAAAAAATTGAATGGGGAATGGTATCGAACACAAGATGAAGTTTTTGTCGGGAGTCACGCAGTTCTTCTTCGATTTTTTTTCGTTCCGTAATTTCCTGGTTCAATTCCAGGTTTTTATCCTGAAGCTGCCGGGTTCGATCTTGTATCCGAACTTCCAGTTCATCATAGGCTTTTTTCAGCTTTTGGGAGGCAAGCTTGATTTCCGTGATATTGGTGATTGCCGCTAAAATTCTATTTTCCAGGGGAATGGCGTTGATTTCAAAGAACATTTCTTCTTCATCTTTTGAAAGCATCACAATTTCCAACCCTTGCACCTCCCCACCGGTTTGCAGTTCCTCGAAAGCATTAACCAGCTCTTTGTGGTATTCGGGGACTATCAGCCCGGCTTCCAGGTAGTGTTTCCCTACCAGGTCGCCGGCGGCAAATCCGGCTTCGGTTTCCACCCTTTGGTTGACGAAGTTGATAATCCCTGCGTCACTTATCTCCATTACCACCGTTGGAATATTCTCAATTAAACCAAAAAACCGTTTTCTTTCCCGAATCAACAGCTGTTCATTCTCAATGCGTTCAGTAATATCATGAGCGACCCCTAGCAGTGAGATCGATTTGTCATATTCGTCCCGGAAAACAGTG
Source organism: SAR324 cluster bacterium (assembly GCA_028280735.1). Lineage (GTDB taxonomy): Bacteria > SAR324 > SAR324 > XYD2-FULL-50-16 > XYD2-FULL-50-16 > JAHJTV01. The sequence goes on from JANQLH010000041.1 coordinate 9,997, forward strand.
GAGTTCGTTGCATACCATCGCCATAGTCCATCTTTACGTTTGATTCGAAAGGTGCCCTGGGTTTGTTTTAAACCGGAGTTCAAAATCGATGTGAGTGTTTCCCAAGATCCGCTGATATCGTCCTGATGCAGAAACAAGGTAAAAGGTTGACCTATTACCTCTTCAGGGTAATACCCCAGCTCTTCGGTCCAGGTGGGGGAAACATAAGTCACAATACCGTCCGGTGAAATCGTGTAGATGATATTATTGGATTGCTCCACATAGGCCTGGTATTTTTTTATATTGGTTTCCAGTGCAAGATTTTTTCTGTATTCCCTGATCTGTTGGGAAATAATCTGAACAAGCTCCTGTAAAATCGACACATCAAATTCATCCCATTCCCTGGTCGATTCATGCTCGCAAAAGGAAACAAATCGGTTAGGTTCACCGATTTCGTCCCTGAAGGGAACAATGAGGATGGATCTGTCTCCTGTTTGCTCCATGTTTAGCCGGATCTGTGTTTTGTGTTCGGGTTCCAGATCGCTTGGGATTGCAATTTTTTCCTGCTGAAAATAGTCCCCGGCAAACAGAGCTGAGATCAAAATCGATTGAGTGGCCGAGAGTCCCGGCTTAACCCACTGAACTATCTGCCTGAATGAATCTTCGGAAGCTTGGAGTTCATTGTAAGTGACCTTTGAAACATCGACCATCCTTCCCGTCAATTCCAACAAGTGATTGATAAGATCCACCCCGGAATTTCTTTCATCAGCGGCAATTTTCCATAAATCAGCTTTTAGTTCATTGTATTTAACCTGACGCATCAACTCCGTTTCCATGATTTCAACATCGGACAGGTCTTGCCGGAGCCTTTCTGCCAGATCCTTAAAGGATAGAGAGGCAAGAGTTTCGTTGTACAGATTGGGTATCAGGGCCATGTTATTCCTAACTTAAAGCTTCTTCAACGAAATCCAGGCGATCCTGCCCCCAAAACAGTTCTTCACCGACAAACATAGTAGGCGCCCCAAATGCACCTCTTTGAACAGCCTCTTCCGTATTTGAGCGCAATTCGTCCTTGATCTCCTGGAGGGAAACCGCTGTTTTGAATTCTTCAGGATTGATGGAAAGACTTTGTAAAATGCGATCAACTTCTTTTTCGTCGGCCAGATTTTTCTTTTCAGCCCAGATGGCCTTGAACATTGCATCGGAATAGGATTTCAAGTCTCCATGTTTTTGGAGCCAGACAGCACCTCGCATCAGATTGAGTGTTTTAAAGGGAAAGCTGGGATTGAGTGCGAAAGGAAGGTTGTATCGTTTGGCAAAACGCTCCAAATCATCAATCAACCACTTACCTTTTGCCGGAATTGACAGCGGGGGGCTGTTTCCCGTCGCATGGAATACTCCGCCAAGCAAAAAGGGCCGGTAGATGACTTCCGCTCCTGTTCTTTCGGCAATATCCGGAAGTACCATGTGGGCAAAATAGGTTGCCGGGCTGATATAATCAAAAAAGAACTCTACGTTTTTAGCCATGACTTCTCCATATGAAGTGATTCACCGGTTAAAGGATCGATGGTTAATTGTTGAAAGTAGCTCCTTCTGTGTTGATGTTCCTGAATTCTTCTGATTGCCGGCGTAAAAGGATAATTGGGGCAATACAGGCCTTCGAGGTAAAACTTGAGTAAAAATCTAGCAAATAATCAAGGGTCCGTCATCCTCGCCAAACAGACTGTGTCACAATAGTAAAACTTATTGTTTTTCTATTTTAATAGACGAAACGTCACACTTGTCACCCCGATAGATGCTGCAAGCTTCGCATCTCATAACCCGGAATCCATCGTGTGACATGCGGAAATCATGAGTGGATTCCGGGTTGCCCAGTCAAAAGGAGTTCATGTTGAGATTTCTGAAACCTTCTTTATTGAACGCCTTCAGCGTTCTGAAACAGAGGTGTTATCTGACCTATTGTGGCGCTCGCAAGCTCGCTGACCATAGGCTAACTTAATGAACGCTTTCAGCGTTAAGCGCAATTCATTGTTGTTATAGCGGAAAACACCTTAGAATGTAGGATGGGTAACTTGTTACCCATCAAATGGATCAAAAGGACTTGTAATCTCATTCATCGGGTCAGTGGGAGCTGACGCTCCCGACTGCCCACAGAACCGTGCGTACGGGCCCGTACACGGCTCATCATGTTACCTTTACGATATGATCCAGAC
>JANQLH010000045.1 GCA_028280735.1 SAR324 cluster bacterium
TAAAAGATACCATGACCGAAGAAACCGATATTCCGGAAATTGAAGAAACTAGGAAACCTTCCGCAAACACCATCAACTGCCCGGATTGCGAAAAAGAACATCCTCGACCTAAACCCGGGGCATACAAATGCGACCAATGCCTTTGCAAATTCATCATTGAAGAGGACAAATCGTTGAAGATCGTGCCTTTCTTCGACGAGCTCGATTTCACTCCGATTCTGATCATGCTTGGGGTGCTGGGGCTTGTTTTACTGGTTGCCATGGGAGATGACCAGATGCCCTTTACGGATCGCTTACGATATTTCCTGTTTTTTGTGGCGGCAGTCTATGGAGGATTTAAACTATCCCAATGGTTGTGCAGGAGGTATCGTGGATTTGATCGATTTTGCCGCAAGCTTTCTTTTCCTTTTTATGCAAAAAGAAGAGATTCCCTGATCGATTTAAACAGCGATCAAAATGCGTAAATAAAGCAGTAGGCGATACATCATGAAATGCCCCGGACAAGACAGCAGGTATTGGACATTTGATGATATTTTTGACGTGACATGTCTGACTTGCGGAACTGTGATCGAGTTTTTTAAAGATGATCCGGTTCGGATTTGCGAAAAATGCAACAACCAGGTCACAAATCCGAAACTGGATGAGGGATGTCACAAACACTGTAGCTCTGCAACTGAATGCAGTCTCTTCAAATAAAGGGTGCCGATTACCCTTTATTGTCAGCGACTGCTCACACCCGCTTCATTTGAATGATTGATCACCACGGCTTCCTGCTTGGGAAGCTCGATATCAAGAGTTTCCTTTATTAAGTCTTCAATAGTATCGATGAAGACAAAGGATAGTTGCTCCTGAACGTCGTCGGGTACATCCTTGAGATCTTTCTTGTTCTCCTTGGGAAGAATAATCTTTTTAATCTCGGCCCTATGAGCAGCCAGCACCTTCTCCTTAATGCCGCCAACAGGCAGGATTGAACCTCGCAGGGTTATCTCTCCGGTCATTGCCAGTTGCGGATCAATTTTTCTCTTCATCAATAAAGATGCGACTGATGCAAAAAGGGCGACGCCCGCTGAAGGACCGTCTTTGGGCATTGATCCGGAAGGAACATGAATATGAAGATCGCTCTTCTTAAAGTCGATACCATTAAGATTGAATGCCAGCCTGGAACGAACCAGGCTCAAGGATATCTTGGCCGACTCCTTCATCACGTCACCCAACTGCCCGGTTAAGGTTAATTGACCTGTTCCTTCCATATTCATGGCTTCCACAAACAAAATCTCTCCTCCAACAGGTGTCCATGCCAATCCCGTAACCACACCCGGCGGATTGTCAACCTGGGCCATATCGTGCCTGGTGACCTGGTTGCCGAGCAGATCCTCAATATTTCCATTGTTTATCACAAAAGGAGTTTCAACTTTAGCCGAAACAATCTTTTCCGAAACCACCCTGGCGAGCTTGGTCAACTGCTTTCTCAAGCCCCTGACCCCGGCTTCCTGTGTGTATTTATCGATGATCGATTTAATCGCCTCTTCTTCAATGTGAATCTGGTCCCTGGTCAATCCATGCTCTTCCAATACCAGATCGATCAAATGATCTTTACCAATATGAAACTTCTCAGTCGCCGTATAGCTGGAGAGTTCTATGACCTCCATCCTGTCCAGCAGCGGACCGGGTATGGTGCGGGTGGTGTTGGCCGTGGCTACGAAAAAGACATCGGAAAGGTCGTAGGGGACTTCCAGGTAGTGATCGGAAAAGGAATTATTCTGTTCGGGATCTAATACTTCCAGCAACGCACTGGCTGGATCTCCCTGGTAAGCAGCCATGATTTTATCCACCTCGTCCAGAACAAACACGGGATTACGTTCACCTGCTTTTTTCATTCCCTGGATAATTCTTCCAGGCAAGGCACCGACATAGGTTCTTCGGTGACCCCTGATTTCAGCTTCATCTCGAACACCACCAAGACTGATTCGCACATACTTGCGCTCCAAGGCCTCCGCAATGCTTTTGCCAAGACTGGTTTTACCGGTACCCGGGGGTCCGACCAGCAACAAGATTGAACCCTGTTTTTCCTTTTTCAGTTTCATCACGGCCAGATGTTGAAGGATTCGCTCTTTCACTTTATCGAGCCCGAAATGCTGATCATTGAGAATATCCCTGGCTTTATTGATGTCGATATCGACCTTTGTGGATGGTCTCCAGGGCAAAGCGATCAACAAATCCAGATAGCTGCGTATCACATGACTTTCATGGCTGCCCGGTCCTTGTGACTCAAGCTTGTCTAATTCCTCCAGCGCCACGGTTTCCACATCATCGGGCATTCCGGCAGCTTCAATTTCGGCACGATAATCTTTTTTCTTGGAACCACCTTCATTGCCTTCATTCAGCTCCTCTTGGATGGCTTTCAGTTGTTCTCTTAAGAAGGCTTTTCGGTAGTTCTTGTTGGATTCTTCGGAGAACTTTTGCGCCATCTCCATCTGCAGTTTTATGGATTCCTTCTGCTGCAGAAGTAAATCCATAAATTTGATACCCCTTTCCCTTAAGGAACTGATCTCAAGCAAGGTCTGCTTTTCTTGTAAAGACGAGTTTAAAAAGGGCATCAGGTAGCCCATCAACTGGGGAATGGTATTGAAGCTTTCCACAGCCTTAACATAAGGATCGGAGCCTTTAATGTGTTTACTGATTTCATAAGTAATTTCTTTCATGTAATCCAGCATTTTAGAGGCATCCAGCTCATTCAGATCGTTGATATCATACACCGGTTTGTAATCCGCCACATGAAATTTGTTGATTTGTTGAATATTGCTAACCTCAACACGCTCAATAGCCTGAATTTGAAAATGATAACCCCCTCGATGCAAACGCTGGGATTTTACTTTTACCAAAGCACCGATTTTATGAAACTTCTCGTCCGGAGGCGGATTGGATTCGCCGCCTTCCTTTATCGCCAGTCCGATGGCAAAACTGTCATCCTCTTCCAGATGTTTGACAATCGCTTCACCTGTCCTTTTATTTAACCGAATCTCACTCTTAACTTCCGGAAATAAAACGGTTTGCGTCAGGGGAATAATACTGAGTTGTGTTTTATTGGGGAGTTGATCCATTTTTTTCTCCATGATTATGTTCCATTTGTTCCAAGGTTCCTGTTATTAAGCTACCTGCTGACCTTTCGCCAGATACTGCCTGATCAGTTACCTCCGCTTTCCCCCATGTTATATTTATCTGCACCCTTACCCCTAACGGTGCGTTTCTTTCGGCTAACCCGAACTAATTTTCAACTGACTCATACACCCGATGTCGAAACGTTTTACTCACATTATAAGCTATTAGTTTATATTTAACTAACTTTTTTCCAAAAAATTTACAATTTATAGCTTTCGTACTAATAATACGAAGGTTTCTATCTCTTGATCGTCAAGATTCCTTAGAATGATATCCACCAGCTTTTGTTCTGCCAGGTTACGGACCTGGGAAATGTTTTTACCTTTTTCAGTCAACTCTATGTAATACATCCGCCCGTCTTTCTGACATCGCACTTTCCTGACACAATCCACCTTGATCAGCTTGTTTACAATTTCAGTCACAGACGGTTTACTGACCTTCAGTATGTCTGCAAACTGACCGAACGTTAACCCCACTGTTCGATTGATAATCTGCAGATAATGTATTTGATTTAGCTGCAATTCTGCCATTCCCAAGCTCTGGGATAACTCAAGATTACATTCCTTGGTTAACCCCGTGATTTTTGAAACCGCATGTAAAACCAATTCTCGTCTATCCATAACCCCTTTTGAACGTTAATTAATTCGTTAGCTTTAAACTAACTTTTTTATTGATTTCCGTCAACTACCCCCTCGTAAAAGCTATGTTTTCATATTACAGAAAATCGAACATCATCAATCTAAAATATAAAAAGTTCTCCAGCCTACCAAGCAGTTGAAAAATATTGTTTAAATATGAAACGAAAGCTATGCTTTCACAGTACAGAAAATCTAAAACCATCAATCTAAAATCTAAAATTTACAAAGTACCCAGCAGTAAAAAATATTGTTTAAACATGAAACGAAAGCTCCGCTTTCACAGTACAGAAAATCTAAAATATACAAAGTTCTTAAGCCTACCCAGCAGTTGAATAATATTGTTTAAATATGAAACGAAAGCTATGCTTTCACAGTACAGAAAATCTAAAATCATCAATCTAAAATATAAAATATAAGAAGTTCTCACAGCCTACCCAGAATGTAGGATGGGTAACTTGTTACCCATCAACGCTTTATAAATGGCTTTTGATCACATTCCACCCGATGGGTAACGGAGTTACCCATCCTACGGTTCTGACATCATCAATAGATTCCGGGTCAAGCCCCATAAGCGCTAAGTTGATAATGCAAAATTACACACTTCCCTGTAAGGGAAGATTAT
>JANQLH010000107.1 GCA_028280735.1 SAR324 cluster bacterium
CTTTACCTTTGGCAGAAAACATCCATTCGATACCAGTTGCTTCCTTATAAAAGTTACGAAGTGATCCCGGAATAGTCGCTGTACTTTTCGATGCGGACCTAGCGTTTTGTGCAAGCGAGGAGGATTAAATATAATAGGCTGGAATTCATAGAAGGCTATTTTTTGGGTTCAACAAGAGGGTTCTAAGGCACCATAAGCCCTTATTTCAGAGAGTTTTTCCCTGTTTGCCGCCCACAGCACTGATCCGACCTCGATTCCGCGACTGGTAAAAGCCGAAGTTCATTGGTATGAAGCTCATGGAATAGGCTAGAAGAAAATGAAAATCAAACATATATTGGGTTAACGATTATGAAGTCACGAGAACGATACGCCCTTTGTATTAACAACAAAGAGTGTGATGATTTGTAAGTTCGAAAAGTCTACAAGATATTGGACGATAAAAAAGCAGAAAAAGATGGCTATTTGAGGGTAATCGATGAATCTGGCGAGGACTACCTTTACCCGGAACCATATTTCATTTTTATTGAATTGCCATTAATAGCCCAAGAAGCGCTGGAATTAGAAAATAGGTAAATAGTCGGTTTTTGGATTCAATTACTTACCTGGATTGTCTTTCATATTGAAGGTAATAAACGGATTTCAGCCGATTAAAAAGATGATGATTTGTTCTTATCTCCCTTATTAAAGAGGTATATTTGAGTTGTACCGGCGTTAGCTGGTTTACAACTCAAATATACCGGGCAAAAAGCGCAATGGAGCGTTCATAACCTGCATACTAGCTTCAAGCAAGCAATAAAACGGGGATTTTTCAGCGGGCGCTTTCGACATAAAACGCGGCTTTGCCGCAACCTTATATTAGTGAGGGCAGGGCGCCCGAACACCTAAACAGGGGGAGGATTAAATATAACGGGCTGGTTATTTTCACTACACAATTAAAAATCCAAAGATCCAAGCCTGACCCCTTCAGAAATTGAAGGCTTTTTTCTGAAATGTGTCTTCTGTTTGTCGCTCAAAAGCTTGGTCTTACTTGACTGCTCTGTATACGCATGTTCGCAGCTAATGTATTCCATCTATTTGAAATGTTCTTTGAACTGTTGTATCCGTTTTATGGTCCTGTTTAAACTATCTGAATTTGTTTTAGCATCGAATGCATTCCAATGATCCTTTACAAATTGAGATAATCGGTTATTGTAGTCGGGACCTATTTGAGCAGTTGACCCGGAAACGGGGATAATGTCGGATTTCAACCGAGTCAAGCGTGAACGACTTGCTATAGATAACAGGAGCTGTTTCGGATCTTTGATAGTATCTGTGTTGCCAGGAATCAGCGTGGAGGAAACAGATAAAAAATCGGCAAAAGCATCTCGATGTGCAAGAATCCATGATTCAATTTCCATCACTGCTATTCGAAAAATTAGATATCTGTTTGCTTTATGCTTCAACCATTTTGAAATAGTGTTAGGAGGACACCCTCTGTCTTGATCGGTTAATACAAAAAAAGGTAGAGAATTTGCCGCTTTATTAAATGCATTAATATTGGTTTTTAAATATCCTTGCCCACCCTTACAAAGACATTGGATTACATGAAATCTTGGATCAATTTGTTGGAGAATTTTTTTTGCAACGGCCTCACTTAGACGATCTTCTACTGCAAGAGTGATATAAATGTTATTCATAATTACCCAACTCTTCAATATCCTGGGGTATATTGCGAGGTAAGACAACTTCGCCAACAGACAATCCAGCATCTAAGAGTGGTTTTACCTCTTCAATTGCTGACGCTACAATAACAGATGAACCTTCAGGGCTTGGACTTAAAAGTAGTACCTCACGACCATCTATTCCCCCATCGCTTAGTAAAGACTCACTATGAGTACTAATAAAAACTTGTCTTTTACGTTGGCGTTGCATCCGATAAATGAGAGGGCTTAAATGGGAAACGATCCCGTTATTCAGGGAAAGCTCAGGTTCCTCCAATAAAAGAAGCGAATCGCTATCTAGAAGTGCCCAAAGTAATCCAACTAAACGTAGTGTTCCATCTGAAAATTGATCTTCCCTCTGCCAACCGGCATTTGGACGCCAATGAGTGTACAAAGCTGCAAGATGCGGTTGCCCTGTATCTTTATCTCTTTCGAATCGAAGTTGTTGAAGTTGGGGAACAGCTATTTTTAAGGCTTCTTCAATTTTTGCAAGTCTGGATTTTTGTATACGAGAAGTTGTTTTTGAGATTTTTACAAGAAATCCCTGTCCAAATGGATCATCTTCTAACATCCCACCTTGAATAATCTCTGCGAAGCGCAACAGTTGGGGAACAAGATGTATATAATTAACCGATTCCAAATATCGAAAGATTTCTCTGAATTCAGCGTTAGTATTGACTTGTTCTAGATAGGTTTGCTTTAATCTGTCTGGGTCCTTCTTATCTTCCCTATCTGGTCTTGATAGAATTCTTTTATCTTGATACCAGACTTTTTCAAATGAAAGATATGGTTGTCTATAACCTCTGGTTTCTTGTTTTATTCCAATAGCGTACCGCCAAAATGGTTTTTCATCTACATTATTTGAAAGCGCAATTTCTATGGATACTTCCGGATCACGACGCGCTGCTAAACATCTTATTTTTGATAGACCACCGCGCTTTTTAACTGCTTTTTGAAGACCGCCACCTTCAGATTTAGCGATATCCCTTAAAAATCGAAAAACATCCAATAAGTTTGATTTCCCTGAAGCATTAGGCCCAACAATAAACTGTCTTTGACGAACGGGAACATCCACTGTTGAGAAATTCCGCCAGTTTTTTAATTTAATATGTGAAACTATCATAATGAACCAATTCTCTTGAAATTTTATAAAGGTGTATAGGTAAACTATTGAAGAAATCGTTTTTCTGTCCAAATCAAGATGTATTCAATTTATTGCAGTATAAATAAATGAGGAAAAAAATGTCTTGATATTTAGCATTCATAATTTAGAAATTATCCTTTTCTCTGTGAACGCTAAGCATCAACAGCCGCCTAGCCGGGCCTTGTTTTAATGGATTTTTTGCCAAACCGACCAAATTGCCCTCTATAAAAACTAGACCTCAATCTACTTTATGTCTTTTTTGGGACACCTACCTGAAACACTCAAATATTAATCAATGAATATGTATAATGAGAATTAAATTGCAGCACAGCTTCAGACATTTCTTTATATTTATTGTGAACAATTATTCTGTAAATACTTCTTGATCTGTGAAGGGGTGAAAGGGTCAGTGAAGGGGGTCATGAAGGGGTCAGGCTTGGATCTTTGGATTTTTGTTGGTAATGAACTATTATTACATTGATTTTTTATCCAACCCCGTTTCAATTCCAAGATGAGTCCTTGGTAGACAAACCCGGAACTTGTTTCACTGATGTCGTATATCACCTAATGCTTCGCGGTTATGGTAAATAAGCTGTTTTAAAACCGAGGGATTATACAATCTTCGACCAGGTGGCAGCAGAAGTGTCAAGTGGTTTAATCATCAAGTTCTTGGGTGCTGTTGGTTTCCAGACTATGTTCACACGGCAGTTGAAGTGGCCGAAATCCCACTCTCGAAGATCATCGGAATCTGTCTTTCGGTATACACATTGGATCAATAAATGAGAGACGAGAGCCGGGCATCTCTTTCAAGGAAGCTATGAGGCGATCTTTATTGATACTGACAATCAACTATCTACTGGAACTGAACAGAAGCTGCTGATCGATGAACACTTTAAGCAGAATGTAGAAGCTTTGAAAAATCGAAAGATCCAAGCCCCTTCATTAGCTTCATTGGTACGGGTTAAATTAATTATCCCTTAGGCATTTGCCACTGATGTCGCATTTTTTTCCTATCCGATGTTTTCTTAAAATACTTCCCCAACAAGCAGTATCTAAAGGCGCAGTTCGTTACATAAGCTCTCGGTATTCATTGATAGCAGACACATTGGTTCAAATTCGCATTTCAATTGTGTTATACTGATTCATATCTTGAGTATATTCGAGAGATTAAAAGACGTTACATGAAGGCAACCCCCCTATATCACCACCTTCAAGTTTCAATGTTTGCGAGCATTTAGTTTGTTTGAATAATTATTCATAAATGGTGCTCCCGGCACCAGAACGAGATGTTTGGGCTTTATTTGTCAAATACTTTGAGATGTATGATAGAAGCTGGTTTACGTCGATTATCATAGGTTTTTACCCTATGGTATACGACTTATTTTTCAATATACATCTTAAATAGGTTATGATTCATCGGGAACTTACAATCACCACCCCGATATCCTAAACAAATGACGTTAAAACCCTGAAATAGTGTAATTATTAAACAAACACCATTGGAATCCGATCTAATATACTCACGAAAGTGAGGACATCTGAATCGTGTTTTTCCTTAGGAAAAGCAAACACATTTGTGAAGTTTGGTGGCTTTAGATTCCGACAGTATCGGAAATGTTGTTTCTATTAATATAGCAAGGGATTGGATGAGTAGACGCGTCACTAAGAACAAACTCCTTAAAAAATCCAAGGATTTGGAAAATGAAGTTATTCAGCTAAGACAACTGGCTACAATACTCATTGACCGAACTGATTGGTACCAGATCATTTTTAATAATTGTCCTTTCGGCATTGTTATCACCGACCTGGATTTTAAACTGCAGGATGCCAATTCTGCCTTTTTGGGTTTATTGAATTACCCCTCGTTCGACGAATTGAAAGATTCAAGCGTGGTTGGATTAATCCCCGACGAATTCCGTTGTGAAGATTCGATTCAAAAAAACATCATCGATGAGTTGTATAAAGACGGGATTACCAGGGTTAATTCCAGTCTCCAATCCACCAGGGGTGACGTTATTCCGGTAAACATTACTGCCTGTATTGCGAAAAACGACAAGGGAACTCCATTAAAAATTGCAGGATTTGTGGAAGATGATTCGGCGCAAGCCCATTTCGATAGACAGTTGGTTCAAAAAGACCTGGAGATTGAAAAGCTTAAAAAGGATCTGGACGAACAAAAGAATTTTCATAAGGTAATTCTTAAGCAGGCCAAGAAAAACCAGAAAGACATGGAAGAGTCTATCATACTGAATATAAAAGAAATTATCTTCCCCCATCTTGGCAAACTCCAAAACACGGCCAACCTCACAGATATTCAGAAGGAATATATCGACCTGCTGAAATCCCAGTTAAATGAAATAATTTCGCCCTTCTACAGCGAGTTATCATCCAGGTATTCAGATTTGACCTCCATGGAGTTCCGGATTGCCGGTTTAGTGAAAGAGGGAAAGACGACTAAGGAGATGGCCCGTTTGTTAAGTCTATCTGCTGGAACTGTCGAGTTTCACCGGAACAACATTCGTAAAAAACTGGGAATCAGAAATACCAAGGTCAACCTGCGATCGCACCTGATTGCCATGGAATAGGCATACGATTCCGTCGATTCCTGAAACCGGGAAAAAAAAGAGATTTAGAGGATAATCTCCATTATTATGAAGAACAAGCCATCATATGAAGAATTGGAGTTCAAGATTCAGGAGCTGGAGAGAAAGCTTGAATTCACGGTAAAAAAGGCGGAAATAGCCAATGAGGCTAAAATAGAATTTATGGCAAACATGAGTCATGAACTGCGAACTCCCATGCATGCCATCATCAACTACACCAAATTCGGAGTTCATCGCCATAAAAGCGCCGGTCGGGAGAAACTCCTCCATTATTTCCTCCAGATCCAGTCATCCTCGAAGAGAATGATGAAGCTCTTGTCTAATTTATTGACATTGTTGGACTATGATGCAGGCCTTGTCAAACTCTTGATTGAACCTAAAGATATCGTTGAAATAGCCAGAAAAACCGTCGATGAATTCAAATGCCTTCTGGAACAAAAACAGCTGGAGGTGTTTTTTGTTGAATCGAAAGGCCTTAGACCAGTGAACTGTGATGAGCAAAAGATTATTGATCTGCTGCGGAATTTGCTTTCCAATGCTATCAAGTTCAGCCCTCCCCAAAGGAAAATATCTCTTCAATTTAAACCTGCCACCCAATCTGGAAAAGCATTGGTGAAGGATTTCAAGAAATCCACGGCAATTTTGGTGTCTATCCAAGATCAAGGACCGGGAATACCAGAAAATGAACTTCAATACTTATTCAAAAGGTTTACTCAAAGCAGCCGCACGAATACAGGATGTGGAGGGTCCGGTATCGGACTGGCCATTTGCGAAGAAATTGTAACGGCCCACGGGGGTCAAATCTGGTCCCAAAATCTTGAAGCAGGAGGGGCAGAATTTGCCTTTGTTCTGCCATATTGTCCTGAATAGTTCCCGGATATTTAACCAATCTCACTCTCTTCCCGAACATACCAAGCCTGTCTCTAGTCTGGCCCGGACCGTTGAGTCGGCTTTAACTCTGTCAAATCACAAAAATCGTCACTTTTTTAAATTGCTTGCTTATCAATTTCCAATATTTTAATATTGATAAAGCTCGTTATCCTATTTATTTAGACAAGGACGATGCATTCCCATGACTATTGACTCAGATTCGGCACCAAAAATACTGATTGTTGATGATAGCGCGGTTAATCTGCTTGTGCTTAAGGAACATCTTGATACTGCAGGGTTTAGAGTCGTCTCCGCGGAAAGTGGAGAAGCTTGCTGCGAAATCGCCTTGTCAGAGCAGCCTGATCTGATTTTGCTTGATATTATGATGCCCGGTATGGACGGTTTTGATACTTTGGCGAAATTAAAAGCGGACGAAAAAACCAGACAGATTCCAGTCATCTACATGAGCGCCCTCAGCCAGACTGAACATAAAGTGAGAGGATTTGAGGGTGGAGCGGTGGATTATATTACAAAACCTTTTCAGCAAGAAGAAGTGATTGCCCGCGTAGCAGCACATTTGACCATCCAAAGGCAAGAAAAACAGCTTAGAGAACTGAATGCCACAAAAGACAAGCTGTTCTCCATCATCGCACATGACTTGCGTTCTCCGTTTAACTCCTTAATCGGGTACTCCGATTTATTGCTACAACAATTTGACAAGTTGGATGAAAAGAGAATCCTTAGAGCCATTGAACGAATCAATATCAGTTCCAAGGAAGCCTTTAGTATGCTGGGAAATCTCTTAACCTGGGCTCGGTCACAAATGGGAACCTTAAGTTGGACATTGAAAGAGATCCGGCTTCAAGCGTTGGTAAGCAGCGTTATTTCATTATTGGAAGTGAATGCAAAAAAAAAGGATATTGAGATCAGGAATGAAATCGACGCCGATCTAAAGATCAATGCCAGTCATGAAATGCTTTCCACTGTCTTTAGAAACCTGTTATCAAATGCTATTAAATACACTCAACCCGGGGGTGAGGTCATTGTTCAGGCAGAGCATGCAAACAGTGAAATAGAAATTTTAGTTAGGGATACCGGGGTTGGGATCTCCAAGGAACTAATCGATCGATTGTTCAGGATAGATTCTATTTTCAGTACAGTCGGAACGGCTAATGAGAAAGGTACCGGATTAGGGTTGTTGTTATGCAAGGAATTCATTGACAACCACAACGGCACTATCTCAGTCAAGAGTCAAGAAGGTGAAGGCACAGAATTCACTATCCGACTTCCGCTAAATTCTGAACCGGGCACAAGCTAACCCACTAATTGAGTTGTAAAGGCCAGCTAAATATAAATAAGTCTCTTGAAGCATTAGAAGGAAAGCAGTGTCTTATCGGGAAAAAGCGGCAACCGTTCAGCTATTTGGGAATCGAAAAATAAAAGGTGACACCTCTATCAGTATTGTTTTCGGCCCAAATACGACCATTGTGGTCTTTGATAATCTGTTGGGAAATTGACAAACCCAGGCCTGTTCCTCCGGATTTACTTTTTGTGTTGCTGCTCTGAATAAACTTATCAAAGATAGCTTCCGTTTCATTTTCAGGTATTCCCACGCCATAATCCCGCACAGCTACAGTCAGATTGGAATCTTCATTTTTGATTTCTATGTTTATTTTTTCGCCTTCCCGGCTGTAACGCAATGCGTTTGAAATAAGATTGCGGACCACTTGGGACAACCTTATCATATCGGCTTCAATCTCATCACCGCCGGTAGGATGTTCAAATTGGATAACGATTCTCTTTTCCGCCGCCAATGCCTGCAACTCATCAATCACAGAATTAACCAGGTTGGTAAGACTGATTTTATTGTATTCGTAGACCATCATCCCCGCTTCAAGTTTGGAAAGATCGAGCAGGTCGTTCAGGAGCGTTAACAGTTTATTGCCACTGCTGTGTATCTGTTTAAAATAGTTGCCAAGTTTATCGACATTAGATGGATCCAACTTGGAAATACCAAGCTTTGAAAACCCCAAGATTCCATGCATGGGCGTTCTAAGCTCATGGCTCATATTTGCCAGGAATTCGGATTTGGCATTGTTTGCTTTCTCTGCGATTTTTTTTGATTCTTCTGTCTGCTCCAGGGCACGTTCCAGTTCGGCAGTTCTGGCCTTAACCGTTTCCTCCAATTGCAGTCCGTAGTTATGCAGTTTAATGTTTTTCTTCTCCAGTTGGAGTGTCAGTTCCTCCACTTCGGTAAATGCTCCTGCGTACTGCCTGGTTAAAATATAAGCCTGCGTCAGGATAAACACGAATAGTCCCATATGTGTCAGGCGTCCGGTATGTATGTAACCTCTAACCGATAGAATGTCATTCAAGACTGTGAGAAACAAGACTACGAATCCGCCGATGAACAAACGCACATTGGGATAATCTGATTTAACCGCCAGGATAAGAACGAAAAAAAGGTATAAACAACAGATAATTGTGACGAGATGATAAATAAATAAGATGGAGGAATAAAATGAAGACGGTGTGAGGATGGTGGTTACAAAAAAAACAACGCTGATTGCCTGTATAGCCCGAAGAAATTTGGTTGAAAATTGTTGAGGAAAAAGCCCGCCAACAAAACTACAAAAGAATGGCGCTCCCAGGTAGATAGTCAGATACTCCAATCTATGAACAATTCCCCAAGGAATCTCCGTTGAAAGGGCAAATATCGGCATTTCACCATTTATCAGCACCCGGACGGAAACAATTAAACAAAATAGCCCGAAAAACAGGGCAGCTTTCTCTTTTGTTCTGACGGAAAAAAAACCAAAATAGTACAACCCGATAATAAACAGACTGCCAAACAAAAACATATCCAGAATCTGTGTGGTCTCTCTGTCATCAGCCAGAAGATTTGCCGATCCCAAGTGAAAAGGCTTGCGGGGACCTCCTTTGAGATGAAAAAAGTTGGATATCTGGAGAATGAGGATGATTTCATCTTTATCCGGATAAAACTCACAAATCAAAGGTTGAACCTTTGGTGCAGAGTCCTGCTTCGATGTACCGACAATTCCGTTTGAACCGATTTTGTCCCCACCAACAAAAAGGTTAAATGCAGTTCCAACTTTAGAGGTTTTTATTGCCAGTTCCTGGTTTTGTTCCTTCAGTAGAATTTTTAAAACAAAGGTGCCGTATCCTTCGCTTCCCAACTCTTTTCCATCCAGTTCAAACTTGTTCCATGTACGGGGAACCTTTATAACTCCCGACTTTTCAGGAGCAGTACCCTCGGTAAAGTCCTCAATTGTCAAAAGTTTCTGCCAGTAAAAGTCCCATTCTCCTTCCAGTTTTACAGATCCATCTTTATCGAAATCCCAGTTTCTCAGATCTAAAACACCATTTATCGCCTTTGGCCGTGAAGCCCTACCCTCCGCGGCACATAACGGGGTACTGCAAAGCAACAGCGCAATTAGAATGATATGTTTGAACCCAGTAAACATTATGACGGATTAAAGTTTTTTTTTAGAACAGATCGGACCTTCTGAATTGAACGCATCGAAAAACGTTTCACGACATCAATAGTCAAGCTAATTGCAAATTAGCTAAATCAGACTGATAGTACAAGCACATACAGATAACTCATGTCGCGGAAACTAAGTATAGTATAAGAATGTTTTTGAATCATCCGGAAAAACGCCTGAATTGTCCTGCCGGATTGAGGCCTTGTGGGGCCTTTAAGTACCCGGGAAGGAATATGATCCGGATTGGGGTAATCATCGTGTGATCGGAATCGAAAATTCGGAATGTGTGGAAAGCAGGTCAATTGTCAGAATGAAGACCCGGGTTGCTTTAAAAATTCAAGTTCCTCTGGTGTTGAATCCCGGCCCAGTGCTTCGTTGCGATGAGGGTAGCGACCAAATTTATCGATGATGGCCTTGTGTTTGAGTTCGTAATCCAGGCTTGACTCCATACCTTTTTCAGAAAACAGTCTCACCGCTTGCTCATGGATAGCTGCAGATTCGCTGTGCATAAACGGCATATAAAAAAAGAAGCGTTGATCAGAATCCACCGCTTTATCTGCTCTGTTTGCCAAAGCTTCTTGAGCCAGGGCAAGGGCAAGCGTATCCTGTGCAAACGCCTGGGACAGACCTCTGAATATATTACGGGAAAATTGATCTAAAACGATGATTTCTGCCAGCCTTCCTAATGAATCCTCACGCCAGGCACTCAGTTCACATCTGGAGGCAGCCTTGTGAATTCCTCCAAAGCGATCTTTGATCAATTGGTCAAATGCTTGATCTTTTTTCCACCATTTTTTTCGATCGATTTCGTCAAACCAGAAATCAGTGACTTGTAGATAGTCCATAAAAAGCCTGGGTTGTTAGTTTTTAAAAATCCCAATACGGTTTCTAATTCGGTACCTTTATTCGATCGTCCTGCGTCACTCCTGATAGAACTTCTATTTTCAGCCCATCTGATAAACCAACCTCAAGAGGTGATTTCTTGAATGCCGGGGATTTCTGTTCCACTTCCACAAATGGCTTGTCCTTATCGAATTGAAGCCAGCGTTCCTCAATAGCCAATACCCGGGATCTTTTATCAAGAACAATGTCGGCATTGGCACTGTATCCTGCCCGGACAAATACAGAATCTTTCAGAATCAGTTTGGCCCTGATATCAAATTGAACAGCACCGCTAACCTTTTTACCTTTGGGTGATATATACTCAATCGTCGCTTTAAAGGTTTCTTTTTCAATAGCACCGATCGATAAAATCAGTTCCATGCCCTCTTTGATCTTCCCCACCTCTGACTCATCAATGCTGCCTTCAAAAATCATGTCATCCATATCGGCAACCGTTGCTACGGTGGTACCAACATTGGAGGTACTGCTTTCAATTACCAGGTTGCCCTCTTTCACCGCCACATCCAACACCATGCCATCCGTTGTTGAACGAATCAGGGTATTGGCTCGCTCGGCTTTGTCCTCAGAAACGCCGTCTTTGATCAAATTGAGGTTGTTTTTTGCGGCAACGTATTCTTCCTGCGCTTTGTTAAGCCCCAATTTGGCTTTTTGAAACTCCTGTTCTACCGTTTCCAGGGTTTCCTCTTTTACCAGTTGATGGTTTTCAATTGCCTCCTTGTAATCTGATTGCGCTTTTTTCAAACTGAGTTTGGCGTTTTGATATTCATCCGAAGAGGTAAAACCTTTGCTCAAAAGACTGTTTTGATTGGCAAATTCAGATTCCGCATCTTCCAGATCAAGTTTTGCATTTTCCAGACTGAACAAAGCGGAATTTAATTTGATCATAACGGGATTACTGCTTTGAACTACCAAATCTCCATCGTTAAATGAGCTTTGGTAGAATTTTTTCTCGCGTTCAAAAGTGACCCTGGCATCCTCCAATGCAATTTTGGCTTGATTGAACCGGGTTTCGGCATTATTGAGCGTGACCATGTTGGGTGTTACCCTGATTTTAGCAATAAGATCGTCTTTCTCGACAAGATCACCGGCATTGACGTAAACTTCATCGATTATCCCAATGATCTGTGGTTTGATCTCAACCTCTTTTCGAGGAATCACCGTTCCCGTTACTACCGTCTTTTTAATGATATCGGTTATAAATGGCTCGCCGATTTCAAATACAACCGGCGGCTTTCTTGACTTCTGGTATAAAAATACCAGGGTTCCGATAAAGACAACAGCAACTAAAGCTATAATACCAAACTTGATTATTCTTTTCATGACAATATGGACAAAAAACAAAAACCGCTATTCAATACGAATAGCATCAACGGGCTTCACCGCCACAGCCCTCCTGGCTGGGATTAAACCCGCGACAATACCTGAAAGAATAAGCACACCCAGAGCCACCAGGGCAATGTTGAAATCGACTGTGGGATTCGTAAACATGGTTTGACCGGAATTACCTTTTCCAAGAAATCTTGAAACACCTTCCAGAGTCACCACTCCAAAAGTTAATCCCCAGTATCCTGAAAAAGAAGTCAGCAGGACCGATTCCGAAATGATTTGCCTCATAATCCGGGAAGGCGTTGCTCCAACAGCCCTGCGAATGCCGATCTCCTTGGTGCGCTCTTTTACGACGATCAGCATAATATTGCTGACACCTATTACCCCGGCAATCAAGGTAAATGTTCCCACAAACCAGATTAAAAAGTTGATACCGGTAAACAGCATTGTTACTTTGTTAAACTCCTGTTCAGTGTTCCAATAACCAAAGGCCCTGGTATCTTCCGGTGATATTTTATGCCTGATCGAGAGCAGCTTTACCACCTCATCCTTGACTTCCGAGACCGGGATTCCCGGCTTTGCGGTTAAGGACAACCAGCCGATGTTTCGACCGTAATTAAATGACTGCTGAAAGGTTGTCAGCGGGACATAGACTCTTTTTAAATCATCCTGGTCTTCCTCTCCCAGGTCATCAATATTAAAAACCCCCACCACCTGAAAATAAACTCCATTGATCTCGATATATGTTCCCAGGGGATCTTCACTCGCTTCATACAGTTCTTGATAGACCCTGTTTCCTATGACTGCCACTTTTCTCCGTCGCTCCATGTCCAGGTTGTTCAGGAAACGACCTTTGGTCATGTCCATCAAACGGATATGAATATAGTCGGGATAATCCCCGAAAACGTCAAAGGTGCCTGTTTTCAATCCCCGGGTAACGTTATTCATCCCTTCCGAATTTGCCAGCTCTATTCTTGGAGCGATTTTATCGACTTCAGGAATTGACCTTTTAATTGCTTCCGCATCATCCGTATTCATGCGAAATCGACGACCTTTAGGCAATCCTTGGTATGGAATCGATGTGGACCTGGTCCACATGAAAACAGCGTTGCTGGCTAACTTGGAAAAATCGCCGGTCACGCCATTTTGCAATCCACGACCTGCACCCAGCATGATCACCAGCATAAATATTCCCCAGAACACACCAAAAGCAGTAAGAAAGGAACGCAGCTTGTTCTTTTTCAGGGTGATCAAAATCTCCTGCAGACTGTCCTTATCCAGAATCATAACTCACTCATCGCGAAGTGCCTCCACCGGTTCAATGGCTGCAGCCTTTCTTGCCGGAAAATATCCTGCCAGCGTTCCGGTAATCACAAGCAGGATAATCGCTCCGAATGCAACTTTCAAATCCACTTCCGGATTGGAAAAGTAATCTACTCCTTTGATAACTTTTGCCATTAGTTCTAACGTGATAATACCGAAAATCATCCCAACATATCCGGATATTGATGTCAAAATGACCGACTCGGTGATAATCATATCCACAATCGACCAGGGACTGGCCCCCAGGGCCTTGCGAATACCAATTTCCTTGGTCCGTTCTTTTACGGCAATCAGCATGATATTGCTGACCCCGACGATTCCAGCGATAATCGAACCTATGCCTATAATCCAGACAAAAGCCCTGATGTTGGAAAACAGGTTTGTAATCTTTTGAAACCGTTCCAGGTTGTTTCTGATATACAATGCTCGATCATCCCCCGGGTCAAACCTGTGCCTGACCGACATCTCTTTTTTAATGGAGTGTTCTATGCTCTTGCTATCGCTAACTTCGGCTTCGTCAACCGTCATCACAAAATTATGTATTCTGTTACCTCCGCTGAAAACACGTTGTGACGTTGAAATGGGAATATAAATAATTCTTTCCTGTCTTTGATCTCCCGGATCTGAAAACACTCCAACCACCCGGAACATCAATCCGTTGATCTGGAAATATTCACCTACTGCCGACTTTCCTGCGAACAGCTCCTTTTCGATGTCTTTTCCGATCAGGGCGACTTTTTTATATTGATCAATATCAGATTGATTAAACATTCTGCCTGATTGAGGAAGAGAGCGTTCGATATACCGGTGATCGGAGTGTACCGCCCAGATACCGTAACTTCCGGTTTCTCTTCCGTAGACGATAGTATTGTTGCTCCATTTGAAATAACGGGCAGATATATACTCAATACCTTTGGTTTGGGATTTGGTGAGTTCGTAATCCCGGTTGGTGAAACGCAGCCTTCTTCCCTGCTCCAGGCCCTGGTATGGGATACTTGTCTGGCCGGGACTAAACCGGATGCTGTTGGTGGCATCTTTTTCAAAATCTTTTCGAACCCCATTTTCCAGGCCGTTACCGGTACCCAGGAGCAAAACCAGCATGAAAATTCCCCAGGAAACGCTAAAACAGGTCAACAGGGTACGCAGCTTGTTCTGCATGATATGGGCAAAGATTTCTTCATATTTGTCCGGATTCACTATCATATTGCCCTGTTATTCGATTTTACCATCCCTGATACGGATAATACGTTCTGTTTGAGCGGCAATATCATTTTCATGCGTGATGATGACAATGGTGATACCGGCTTGGTTGATCTCTTGAAACAGGTTCATGACATCAAGCGAGGTTTGGCTGTCCAGGGCGCCGGTTGGTTCATCCGCGAGGATGATTTTCGGTTCGGTAATCATTGCCCTGGCAATGGCAACTCTTTGTTTTTCCCCACCGGACAGCTCATTAGGAAAATGATGGGCTCTATCCGCCAGTCCCATTTTTTCCAGGTAATCCAAAGCAATCCTGTTTCTCTTTTTTCGGGCTACATTCCGGTAGTATAGGGGCAGGGCAACATTTTCCATCGCGTTTTTAAATGAAATCAAGTTAAACGCCTGAAATACGAAACCAAGGTAGTTGTTGCGATATTTTGCCGCCCTGGTTTCGCTCATATCTTTGATTAGAGTACCATTCAAGTGGTATTCGCCGGTATCATACGAATCCAGAATTCCCAGAATATTCAGCAGGGTCGATTTACCGGAGCCCGATGATCCCATGATGGAGATTAGTTCGCCCTCCTTGACATCAAGATTCACACCTTTTAAGACATGTAATCGGTTAGCGCCGGTATGATAGGATTTATTGATGCCTTTTAGACTGATCATTCTTGTTTGGTTGATTGCCGAAAGGAGAATCTATTGAGCTGTTTTTAAACGGTGTGAATCACTAACAAGCAATTTACATGTGCAACCCGGTTTCGTCACTACCTTGCTCACACAGGTTACCGGCAAGTCGATTATATCATCATTATTAAAACGAAACGCCAGGTACCCTGATTGCAGTATTTTAGGGATTTTAAAATGTAAGGTAAAACCGGCCTTTAGTTGGGGTCCTTGAACTGCAGATCATACAGTCTTTTGTATTCACCCTTTCTCTCGAGCAGTTCGGTATGGTTACCGGATTCGATTATTTGACCGTCTTTTAAGACATGAATGACATCAGCGTGTTTAATAGTGGAAAGACGGTGGGCGATAACAAGGGAAGTGCGGTTCTTCATGAGGTTTTCTATGGCAGCCTGTACCTCTTTTTCCGACTCCGTATCTAATGCGCTGGTTGCTTCATCCAGTATCAGGATCGGTGCGTTTTTGATGAGAGCCCTGGAAATGGCAATCCGTTGACGCTGCCCCCCGGAAAGCATCACTCCTTTTTCACCAATTTCCTGATCAAACTGGTTGGGAAGCTGCATAATAAAATCATACGCATAAGCTGCTTTCGCGGCTTCGGTCAGTGCTTCATCGGAACAATCCAATTGGCCGAAGACGGTATCCTGCTTTATGGATGAGCAATCCACGTTACCATAGGAAATATTGTTGCGAATAGTATCATTGAACAGCACGATCTCCTGGGTAACAGTTGCCATCTGATTGCGCAGGGAGTAGAGGGTCGCTTCCCTGATATCCATACCATCAATGGTTATTTTACCGCTTTCAGGAGGAACATCATAAAAACGAGGAATCAGGTTGGCCAGGGTGGATTTCCCGCTGCCGCTGCTACCGACCAGGGCGGTGATAGTTCCGGCTTTAAGAGTGAGATCTATGTTCTTTAAAACCTCGGCATCCTCATAAGCAAATCGATCGATTTTAATTTGAATCTTTTTTTGAATGGGAGGAATTCTTCTGGCATTAGGGACTTCCTCGATTTTTTCATCGCTTTCCAGAACGTCAAATATCCTTTTCGCTGCCGCAACTCCTTCCTGAATCTTTAAATTAATGCCGTTCAATTGTTTCAAAGGCATATTTAACATCGCAAAAGACATGATAAACGAGGTAAAATCACCCACTGTTATCTGTTGGGTATTGATTAAATGACCACCAAAGATAAACACAAAGACGAAAAACACCCCGGCTGTGATTTGGAGCAAAGGAAAGGAATAGGAGCTGATGAAAATTGATTCCATGAAGTGTTTGTACAACTTTTGGTTTTTCTCGGCAAAACGTGAAGTTTCATATTTCTCCATGATAAAAGCCTTCACGACCCTGATCCCTGTTATGGTTTCGGACAATAACATGGACAACTCACCGAATTGATTCAGTCTTTTGGTAGCTGCTTTATTGCTTTGTTGACCGAAAAAAGAGATCAGTTTAGAGACAAACGGCAATAAGATTAACGTCAGCAGCATTAACTTCCAGCTGCGATCAAACATGATAACGAACAGGAATATTATGGTCGGAATATCCCTGAGAGGACCAACAATGCCGACGACGATGGCTTCGTTCAGAGTTACGAAGTCCACGGTAAAACGGGAAATGAGCTCACCGGAAGGTCTCTTGTTAAAAAAACTGATGGGCATGTAAATGATTCGTTCGTAGAGCTTTTCCCGCAAAATACGGATGGTTTTTTGCGCCAGGGATCCCATCAGGTAGTTCTGCAGAAAGAAAGAAACACCTTGAAAAACCAGTATCAGCATCATCGCCAGACCAACCAGTACGTAACGTTCAATTTCAATGGTTTCCTGGGATTTGACCGCCTCAATCTGATAGTCCATTACCGTTTTGATGTAGTGGGCAGGAGCAACGGTAAAAACTGAGTAGGAGAGCATGAACAAAATACTGAAGGTTGCTTGTATTTTGTACCGAAATACGAATCTGCCTACTTTTAAGATATATTTCATTAAGTCTTGATCTGGTTATTGGATCTCTGATCCGGCATTTTGCCGTGAAAAGGTATATACCTCTTTACCACTATTATCAAAATAATGAAAGGAGGCCCGAGCTGGTGTGAACCGAGCCCAAACATATCCGTAATCTTCATAAAGAAACCTGGTGTTTGGGAGAGGTTTTTTCTTTGCTTTTCGGATAGGTGATCCTCCGCCACCTGATACAATTTGGTCGAATCCACCGTATAATGTATGTTCCAATGCATGATTGTGCCCAGAAATGAAAAAATGTATACCTGATTTAGCAACAACTTTTCGCTCCAGCCATGTCATGCCTCCATGTCTTCCACTGGAAATTGCGGGATGATGTCCCAATCCTATTCGCCAGGGTTTGTTCGTCTTTTTAAACAGTCTCCAGAGTGTTTTTATCGAGCAGGTTGTATTGATGGCATAGATCTGGGCAGGACCTGCAGTAAAATCATAATCCGTCGCCGGCATGTTCCAACGCTCACTAATTGCCGTATAATCGATCTGGGCACGCCAGTTTCCTGCCAGGTCATGATTGCCCAAGACAGCATAAAACGGCACCTGCAGATTATACATCGATTCAAACTTGGTGTTTAATTGCTCATCTTCAACACTGCTGATACCTTTCTGAATGAAATTGTCTCCAACCAGCAGGACAAGATCACAACCCCTTTCGCTGGCTGTCTGTTCCATAGCCTTTGCCACAGCCCGCTGATTGTCCGTGCCTGATCCATAGTCACCCAGAATCAGCATTTTTATTTCGCCCTGATCATCTTTAAATGAAAGGTTGGTCTCGCATTGAGCGAAATACGGCGGACACCCTCTTTTGTCCAGCAGTCCGGTGACAGGTTTTTTTAATATAATGTACAGAAAAAATGTAGTGAGGAAGGAAATTCCGAAAATTTCAATCATGCAGTGAGATAAAAAGAATCAATCCGATGGAATACTGTTACTGGAATCATTATGCAATTTATAAGTTTCTTCCCGATTTGGAGAAACTGTCAACTGGTTTCCCCAAATCTCAAGGGTCTGGTTCTTACTTCCCGGTAAATTTGGGTTTTCTTTTTTCGGAAAATGCTGTGAACGCTTCAAAAAGGTCATGTGAAGGGATAATGTTCGCGCTCATGGAAGCTACATATTTCAAGCCGTCATCCACTGATTTGCCGATTCCGTGTTTTAACACTTCTTTGCTGGCCTGAACCGCCAAGGGCGAATTCTCGGCTATTCGGATCGCCATCTCTTCCGCGCCCTGGAAAAGAGCATCTTTATCATCATAAACCCTGTTGACAAGCAGAATATCTTTGGCACGACTCGCGTCGATGTCATCCGCAGTATAAGCAAGTTCTCTGGCGATTCCCTGTCCCACGATATGAGGAATTCGCTGCAAAACCCCAACATCAGCAACAAATCCAACCGCTGCTTCACGAAGAGAAAATGTTGCATCATTGCTGCACAACCTGATGTCGCAAGCGGTAATCATATCAAGCCCGGCTCCGATACAAAAACCATTTACAGCTGCAATCACCGGCTTGCGACAGGTTTCGATTATCGTCAGACCTTCCTGCAGTTTATAGATTTTTTTTAACAACTCTCGTTTGATGCCGCCTTTTTGTTCGCCATCCATCAGTTCCGGCAGTTCCGGAGTCATACCCATCAAGTCTATTCCCGCGCAGAAGTTTTCGCTGCTTGAAGCAATAATTATCACTCGAATGTCATCATCTGCATCCAAATCTTCAAAAATGGGAATTGTTTCGGTCCATGCCGGTGGATGCATGGCATTTTTCTTTTCAGGTCTATTCAAAAAAACCCACGCCAAGGGTGCTTTTTTTTCAACCTGGTAATATTCATAACTCATTTTATCCTCCATTATTAATTGAGTTTGTGTCAGATACCCTTTTCGACTCCTTCCGTGATATCTCGGGAGATTAATCAAAACCTGCTGCTAAAAACTGCAAATTCAATGTAATTCTATTGAGTAATTCGTTAAATCTTGACACTTTGAATTAAAGTCCGTCTATTCCTCACTTGCCTACCGGCCTAAATCACCCTGAACAGCAGGGTATTACTTTTTATGCCCGTTATACAAAATCTGAAACTATGTTTTCTTTAGGTAAGATTTGTACCAATGACATTTTTACCTTTTTCCAATGTCTAAACTTAAATATAATCATAGTTGAGAATAACAATATTAAATCATAATTTTTCTAAGGACCGTAGCAATGGATAAAGAACTGGAAGCAAAAGTTGAACAAAAGGTTAAAGAAATCCTGGACCGTGAACTGGAAGCGAAGTGGAACCACTATCTTGCAGAAAAAAGCGAAGCGAACAAATGCGCCATTATTGCTTCGAAAGGTTCCATGGACTGGGCCTACCCTCCGCTAATTCTAGGTGCTGCTGCATCGGCTATGGAAATGGACACATCCATCTTTTTTACTTTTTATGGTCTCGATATTATTCATAAAGAAAAACATAAAAAGCTGAAAGTTCCTTCCATCGCTAATCCTGCCATGCCCGTATCGATACCAAACATGGTCGGTATGTTGCCGGGTATGACATCCATGGCAACCATGATGATGAAAAGCTGGATGGGTAAAGCCAACGTCATGTCCATTCCTGATTTAATCGAAGCTTGTTTTGACGGTGGTGTGAAAATGATCGGATGCCAGATGACCATGGATGTCATGGGAGTTAAACGTGAAGAACTCTTTGACGAGATAGAAGTTGGGGGAGCAGCAGCCTTCCTGGGATTTGCCTCGGGAGCGAACCTTAACTTGTTTATTTGATCGACACTGCATCATACTTGTCTGCTGAAGTTTTATGAGGCGCCTTTGGCAGACAAACACCTGCTGTTACAATCATTCGCTTTTTATTGACATTCCTATTATGATCACTGCATGTTCCGAGTGAACATCTCCACATTTCCGAGAATTGGTACCAGTATTTGTATTACCGCCCGGCAACTGGTGTATCTCCTTACGACATAGAAACCGGGTATATATCAAACACTGAAACCAGGCTAAATAAACACTACACTATCTAAAATCCATGAATTTCTCATCTCTCGAAAAATGGTTCGATCTCAGCAAAATTACGGAGTATATCTACCTGGATAAATTTTTAGGATCATTAGTTATTATTTTAATTCTGTGGATTGTCCGATACTCAATCCTTAAGGTTGTCAACCATCAGACGAACAATGAGAGTACCCGTTATTCCTGGAGAAAGGCTACAGGATACATGTTTGCTTTTTTGTTGATCGTTCTCATTGGTCGTCATTGGTTAAACGGACTGGAGCCGATCCTGGCATTTCTGGGTATTATTGCCGTCGGATTGACAATATCGTTAAAGGAAGTGGTCTCTAATCTGGCCGGAATTGTAGTGATCCTTTGGAGAGACGTATTTGTCGTCGGAGATCGTATCGAAATTTCCAACTATAAGGGGGATGTTGTCGGATTAGGAGTTATGTACTTTTCAATCCTTGAAATCGGCCATTGGGTTGACGCAGAACAAAGTACCGGTCGACTGATCAGAGTCCCCAACAGTCTTGTCATCTCACAACCGGTCATTAACTATACAAAAAGCTTTCCTTTTATTTGGGACGAAATATCGATCTGCATTACTTTTGACAGTGATTGGAAAAAAGCCAGGAAGGTATTACAAACAATTGCCGATGAAAAGGTAGGTGACAAGACCGGGGAAAAAGCCGCGGCTATGCAGGAAATGTTGAAAGACAACAGGGATAACTTGATACACTTCCGATATCTCAGCCCAAAAATATACATGAAACCTCAACAAACTTCACCTGCAGGAATTGTATTAACACTTCGTTATTTGTGCAATCCAAGAGAGCGACGGGGAAGGGAAAACGATCTGTGGGAAGAAATTCTGGACCAGTTTCATGCAGAACCGGAAATCACTATCTGCCAATAATATGGAAAACTGTTGCCCTCAGTCACCCCAAGGCCGAGTTTTTGCAGTTTTAACTAAACCGGATGGTTTTTTTGTTCAATGACATGGTCGTGACCTTACATACAATCAAAAGGAGATTATGAACGTTTTTATTACCGGAGGGCGTGGATTTGTCGGTCGACACCTCACAAAATTTTTACTCGACAAAGGCTGCAGCGTTGTATCCGTCAGCCGTTCAAAAAAGAACGATCAACCTTCGCATAATAATTTTCGCTACTTGTCTGCAGATACAACAATTCCCGGTGCCTGGCAGGATGAGCTGAAACATGCCGACGTCATTGTGAACCTGGCCGGCGTCAACATTTTCAACTACTGGACAAAAAAGTACAAAAAGGCAATTTACGACAGTCGAATTCTCACCACGAAAAACCTGGTGGATGCCTTACCTGAAGATAACAATGCGACGCTGATCAGTGCTTCCGCCCTGGGGTTCTATGGAGACCGTGGAGATGATATTTTGACTGAGCAGGAATCGAACGGCACTGATTATTTGGCCAAAGTATGCGCCGATTGGGAAAAAGAAGCCTTCCGGGGGGAAAAAAAGAAGACCAGGGTCGCTATCGCCAGATTTGGTGTGGTTGCAGATAAAAGCGGGGGTGCCATGAAAATGATGTTGCCCGCTTTTAAGTTTTTTGTTGGAGGTCCTTTGGGCAAAGGTACCCAGTTTTTCCCCTGGGTTCATCTTCACGATTTGATCGAAGCAATCTGGCACCTGATCGAAAACAAAGAATTAAGCGGAACCTTCAATTTATGTGCTCCGGAGCCCATCCGTAATAAGGACATGTCAAAAACGATCGGCAAGCTGCTTCACCGTCCGTCATTTTTTGCAGTTCCGGGCTTTGCCATTCGAATGGTGATTGGTGAACTCGGCTCCATGGTACTGTTTAGCCAACGAGGTAAACCCGAAAGATTATTAAATGCCGGATTCACATTTCAATTCGAGCATTTTGAGCTTGCCTTAAAAGAAATACTTGGTAAATAAAATCAAATGGAGATTTTAGGAGCTTTAGGTCCTGTTACTATCGATTTGATTCCCCACAGAATTTTGCCAAAAAGCTAAGTAAAGCTATTGACAGGGTCTCAAAATCTTCGGAGATTTTTCTATTTATTATTCGTAACGATTTGCAAAACTGCCTTTGACAGGGCAAGCATTTTCAGGATTAACAAGATTTACAGGAAGCAATGGCGCAAACAGAAAACCCATCATTTTTCATCCAATTTGCGGGACAAGGTGTAAAATACATCGATGAGCTGCGCAGGCTCTATCAATCCCGGCCTGATATGCAGGATTTTATTCATCAAGCCATAGAAGTTGTAAAAAAAGAAGCGGCTTCCTATGATGATTCCGAGACAGGCTTTTTCGCCCAGGGGCTTGGTGCCGATGTCTGGATCAAGAATCCTGATAAAACGCCCGATGCCGGTTATCTTTCTTCTTCTCCATTATCCCATCCCTTCATTTTTTTAAGCCAGATCAGTAATTATATCTCCGTTCTCAAAGAAGGCATTGATCCAAAAATGTTAATTGCGAACACACACAGTACTACAGGTTTTTCCACCGGTGTGGTGGCGGCTATCCTGGCAGCCATGGATCTGGATCTGGATGAGTTGTGCAATATGGCATTAAAGGTACAGGCCATGTTTTTCTGGCAAGGTGTTCGATGTCAACAATCGATGCATCGCTTTGGTTCAAAACCCTTGCTTGATCCTGAAAAAATCGATTCCGTCAAAGGCCCTCCGAGTTGTATGGCCAGCATCACTCAATTGCCTTTGGAAGAACTAAATCAACTGATTCAGGATTATTCCGAGTATGGTGTTGTACATCCGGCATATGAACTCTTTCCCGGTCGCTGGATCGTGGCCGGGTTACCTGAAAATCTGACCGGATTCCGTAATTTTGTTCAATCCCAACGAAAGGACTCTGCCTGGAAATACGTACCTTCAACGATTGCCGCTCATTGCCCGTTCCTAAATTACGCCCTGGACACCTCCCCCACCGATGCGAAAAACGTGGGTTTGGAAATCTCCGGCTCTGATTTGAAGGTACCTGTCTGGGCTAATGATATGGGAAAGGACTTAAGAGGAAGTAAAGACGTCATTCAGGATGTAATGACCGCTTATTTCACCAAACCTGCCATGTGGAGTAAACAGATAGATCCTTTGCTTAACGGTAATAAGGTTTCCTATGTCTTAGATTTCGGACCTGGACCCGGTGTAGCTAGCCTCACAGAGAACTATCTCAGGGAATCCGATATTATCGTAATCCGCTGCACCGTCCCTTTAGGTCGCAAACGCTTATTCAAAGAAGTCATGCCTTTGATAAGTTAGCGTCTGAACGGAAAATCGCTAACTCCTTATCCAGCCTTGTGCCCGATACCGGAATTCAGCTTGAAGATTAACGTGCTGTCAGCCGTCAGCGTTCAGCTTAAGACATTAGAATTACAAGCAAAAACCCACTGAGAGCTGATCGCCCAATGCTGAAAGCACTAAACTTCGAAGTGCCAAACTGCTTTTAAAGCTTTCATT
>JANQLH010000113.1 GCA_028280735.1 SAR324 cluster bacterium
TTCCCCTCTTTAATCAGGTTGGAAACATCCTCCGCCGTAATATAAGCGCTGTCTTTAGTATTATACAAACGCCGGTTAGGATACTTTTTAATGATGATCGTCGGTGCCAATTGAGAGCCCATATTTGGTAACAAAACTTTATATAGTGGATTACGCTGATTTGATATATCGATGTTACACTGCAGCATTTTTCCTGTCAATCTATCGCTTCTTGATTGAGAAACACGCTAAAAACCAGCTGCTTTCAGCTTGATTTCAATATTTACAACCATATTATACCTCCCAAACAAAAATGCTGCATTGCACAATTTTTTGTTGACAAACTTTTTCTGCCTTTTAAAATTGAAGTATGAAGTAAACAAAAAGAATTAGTTTCACTTCATACTTTCAAATCACATTCGATTAGAATTTCGCGAGTAATTCTAAGAAGGAGAAAAACAATGGATACAGCTCAAATGGCAAAGCAGATGATAGGGTTGCAAAGAACTGCGTTTGATAACAGCTTTGCTGCCATGTCAACCGCGCAAGACCAGACTGAGATCATGATCAACGGCTACGTGGAGCAATTTCCATGGGTGACTGATGAAGGAAAACAGCAGATGAAGGAGGTTTTCACTGTCGCCAAAAAGGCCAGGGATGATTTCAAAAAGGCTGTCGATCAAGGATATGCCAAACTTGAAGAACTTTTAAATCAGAAATAACTGCCATCTTTATCAAAGGAGACCGTCATGTACGACAATAAAGCACTCATTCAAGCTGTCGATTATCAAAAATCCCTTTTCGAAAACTCTTTTACTTTCCTGGATGCTGCCCAACAACAAGGCCAGCGGCTGGTTGACCAGGTTTTTGAAAACAACACCCTTCTGCCCGAAAACACCAGGGAAAGCTACACCCAATGGGTAGATTATGTAAAACAAAGCACTGAGACATACAAAGAGTATGTAGCAACTAACTTTGACAAGGTTCGTGAATACCTGTCAGAGCCTGTAGTTGCGACAACAGTAAAAGCAAAATCTACCAAAAAGTCGGAGTAGATGTGATGCCGGTGAATTCCGAAAAAGCCGGCACACCCACCCCTTAGCCTCTGCCAGTGAGAGTAATATGGAATATCATAACCCGTTTGAAAAGCTAAATAATCCCTTCACCATCCTGCAAGACGCTTTTGATTACGGCAGGGATACCTGGCAACGTTCCATATTATTTACGGATATCCTGCGCAAACGGGGCAATCAATATTACGAGCACTTGAAGAACGGTCAACCACCTGTTTTGATTTTTGATTATGAAAATATTCTGGATGCCCGTGAGTTTGAAAAACCTGTCAATTTTGTTTTAGCCAAAATCAAGGATAGGCGACAAACATCCCCAAAAAAGAACAGGATCAAAAAGGAACGAAGAGATTCGCTGACACTGGAGCAGCAATATACTGATCAGGAGGCCAAACGCCCTTTGGTTATCTTTGATCCAAGGGCTGGCCATGGGGCAGGAATCGGCGGTTCAAAGGAAGCTTCGGAAATTGGTCTTGCTCTTTCTTTCGGATACGATGTCTATTTCGTCTATTTCTCGATTGATCCGGTACCGGGTCAGACATTATCCGATGTCAAAAACGCTCAAATACAATTTTTGGAAGAAGTAGTTCGCCGTCATCCAAACGCACCAAGGCCCGCCGTGGTTGGAAATTGCCAGGGCGGATGGGCTTCCGCCATTTTGGCGGCAGATCGTCCTGATCTGGTTGGTCCCTTATTGATGAACGGGGCACCCCTTTCCTATTGGGCTGGTATCGGTCACAAAAACGCCATGAGATACCTTGGAGGCATGGTTGGAGGTGTTTGGGCAAACTCGTTTTCAGGCGACCTGGGAAATGGTCTGTTTGATGGTGCAAACCTTGTCATGAACATGGAACTGGCCACCTTTACTGCCAACTACTGGTCCAAATACTATAATCTTTATGCAAAGGCCGATACCGAAGAGAAGCGATTTCTTGATTATGAAAAATGGTCCGGTGCGTATTTCAGACTAACCACCGAAGAGATTTGCCAGATAGCAGGGGACCTCTTTATCGGCAACAAACTGGAGCAAAATCAATTCTTCATGGATGGAGACAACAGGATCGATTTGAAAGATATTGATGACCCTGTACTGGTGTTTGCCTCAGAAGGAGATTTTATTGCACCGCCCCAACAGGCTCTGTTCTGGATTCCAAAAGTATACGGCAGTGTCGAGGAGATTAAACGCAGACAGCAGGTGATCGTCTACATGGTGCATCCAAAGATCGGTCATCTTGGTATTTTTGTTTCCACCGCCATTGCCAACAAGGAGCAGCAGGAAATGATCGGTAACATAGAGCTGATCGATTTTCTCTGGCCCGGTCTTTATGAAATGGTCATTACCAAAACTCCAAGCAAAAATTGGATGAATGACTACCAGGTAAGATTTGTACAACGGGAAATGGATGATATTCTCAAATACTGCGATGGTGACGGGAGTTATGATTCATTCCGGAGGGTTTCCAGGCTATCCGAATTAAATGACCGGATGTATCGGACTTTTTTTCGTCCCTGGGTAAAACTCTTTACCAATGAACAAACAGCAGAAGTTTTCAGGCAATTTCATCCACTCAGAACTCAAAGAGCGTTCTTTTCCGATAAGAATCCCGTGTTTAGCGGTTTTGAAGATGCCGCTAAAATTGTTAAGGATAACCGTACACCTGTCAAGGATGACAACCCCTTTCTCCAGTTGGAAAAGAACTGGTTCGAGTTTGGTAAAGAATGGCTGGATCTCGCCCAGGAAATGCGCGACAAAACTCAACAATCCATTTTTAAGGCCATTTATGAGAATCCGCTATGGGATTGGGTACTTCCCAATAAGACGGAAAACAAGCAAAATCAAACAGAACGCAAGAAAAAACTCAAAGCAGATAGTCGGAAAGACAAAGAGCGTTGGCTGTCATTAATGGAAACAGGAGGTTTTCCGGAAGGTGCCATTCGCATGATGTTGGCTATTGCCAGGGAAGACCGGGTGATAGATGAAAATGAGATGAAAGAGGCCAGCCGTATCATTCAATCTCATGAAAAATTAAAGGGCATTCCCGTCAAAAAACTGAAGCGAACTGCAAAAGAACAGGCCCGCATCCTGCAGACCGATCAGAAAAAAGGATTGCAGTCGCTCAGCATACTGTTGAAAACAGTTGAAGAGCGAAAGGAAGCCTGCCAACTTGCAGAAAGAGTGGCAGCTGCCGATTCTCCGATCACCGAAAACGAAAAACGTATGCTGGATGAATTTAAAATGATCCTCAGTCAGTAGCGTCTAATCCAACCCGGCATCAATCATTTCTGCGAATATCACCTGAAGAATCGGGTATTACCCGGTCTTTCCGCTCTTGCAGAGTGTATTTTATTATGGAGCGATGCTGACCGATTGCAGGCTTTACGCCTTGAATCGCAACAAAGCACTCTGAAAATCACCGATCATCGGAGTAACCCGAAATCCGGCCTTCATCAAGGCATCCCCTCCATAAATCTCCTTATACCCCATCACTTCAAAAAAAGAATCGTAATTCAGCAACTTGTAGTCTTTATCGGCATCCAATCCCTGAAGTCGGATTACCTCCTGCGGGGCATGAGGTTGAGCAAGAGCCCGGCAATAAAACAAAACTGCCTCGGATTGCCTGTCATCCACAAACATCCAGGCCGTTAAATTGTTTTCAAAAGGACTGGATAAGCGGTAAAAATCCCCGAATTGAATCAACGTCCTGATTTCTTTATAGAGCTTAATATGTTGAATAATAATATCTTTTTCCTGATCACTCAAATGTTCCAAATCCAGCTCAAACCCGAAATTACCGCACATGGATGTATGCAAGCGGGTTAATAGCGGCGTTACGCGCTGGACCTGATGATTTGGAACCGCAGAAACATGGGATCCCATTGTAAAAGGCGGATAGACGACACTGGTTCCATACTGAATCTTTAGTCTTTCCAAGGCATCGGTATCATCACTGGTCCAGGTTTGCGGCATATAAAACAACATACCTGGGTCAAAACGGCCTCCGCCACCGGAACAGCTTTCAAACAATATCCCCGGAAATTTTTTTACAAGATGTTCCAGCACTCGATACAAACCCAACAGGTACCGATGAGCTATTTCGCCCTGCTGATCGGCAGGGTAAGCGATAGAAAATACTTCCGTCAGGTTTCTGTTCATATCCCATTTGACGTAAGCTAGGTTCGTCGAAGAAAATACCTTACTCATGGTGTCAATCAGCCAATCACAAACCTCCGGTCTTGAAAGATCCAAAACCAGCTGGTTTCTCGCTTCGGTTTTTCGTCTTTCCGGAATATTCAGGCACCAATCGGGATGTTCATTGTAGAGCTCGCTATTTTTGGAGATCATTTCAGGCTCAACCCATAGTCCAAAATCAAGCCCCAGCTTCCGGATTTTTTTACCAAGTCCGTCCAGTCCTTCGGGTAACTTCCTGCGATCTTCAAACCAATCGCCTAGTGAGCTGGTGTCGTCATCTCGCTTCCCAAACCAGCCGTCGTCCAATACAAACAACTCGATTCCCAAATTGCCGGCAATTTTTGCAATTTCCAGTAATTTGGTTTCATCAAAATCGAAATAGGTTGCCTCCCAGTTGTTTACCAGAACTGGTCGAGTTTTCTCCCTGAATGATCCCCTGCACAATTGTTTTCTGTATAACTGGTGATAAGCGGACGACATCCCGTTTAATCCTTTGTTTGAATACACAAGAACGGCTTCCGGAGTTTGAAAGGAATCTTGCGGATTTAACTTCCAGGAGAAATTGAATGGATTGATCCCCATGGTAACCCTGGTAGAACCGAATTGCTCTACCTCTGCTTCAGCTTTGAAACTTCCGCTGTAAACCAGGGAGATTCCGTAACAGTCACCTTGAAACTCGGTAGCATCCGGTCGAACCAGTGCAATAAAAGGGTTCTGCATGTGACTGCTGACCCCTCTTTTACTTTCAATCGACTGGGAGCCGGGCTGCAATCGCCTTTTATGAATATGCCGTTCCCTGATCCATGATCCGGATAGTTGCAACATATCAAACTCCGAATCCTGAAAATCCACCGAACAACTCATTGCATTTTCGATATACATCGATTGCCGGGATCGATTCGCCAGCCTTACAGAACGGCAAATAGCATCGATTTTGTTAAAAACCGCATACTGGAGTTCAACACTGATTCCAGTAATGTTATCTTCCATTTCAATCACCAGGGAGTCCGCTTCTTCATCCGACCTGGTATAGGTGGCAGGCAATCCTTCAAGGATGGCTTTTCCTTTGGAAATCGAATGCTTTTTATATTTTAATTCTGTTGCCGCCGCCCCATTATGATAGCGAACGGTAAATCCCGGATTCCTGAAATCCCCGGTGCCGTGAAAGGGATACTCCATCGGCAGGGTGTCAAAGGATAACTCTGCGTTGGTGGTATGAGTACTCGGGGAAAATGCCCTTAATGAAGGCCTGAGTATATACCCAATATCAGGATCTCTCAGCTTTTCTCCCCAATACAGATGCAGCAGGTCACCATCATCAGTTTTTTTGAGGATGTAACTTGTTGTGTTGGAGGTGAGATGAAACAGCCCTCTTTTCTTTTCAAATTGGATACCCATAAACTCTCCGGATACTGCGTTTGTGCGCGTTGTTACAAAAAAAACCGAAAACCTTCTTGATTTAA
Source organism: SAR324 cluster bacterium (assembly GCA_028280735.1). GTDB lineage: Bacteria > SAR324 > SAR324 > XYD2-FULL-50-16 > XYD2-FULL-50-16 > JAHJTV01. The sequence goes on from JANQLH010000113.1 coordinate 5,703, forward strand.
AAGTCTTTAAATTTTTCCCGCCTTCTGTCAATTGAATTAACACCCAAAGGCAGAATCCCTCGCATCCCGAACCTTGTTAACTTGTCTAAGCCACACCCTCATGCTATCAATACTTCTGACAAAACAGGTTAAAAAATCGTACATAAAAATCCTTGGGTATGTTAAAGACTTATGTTTCACGTGATACAAAAAAACCGTTAAACAGGTATGTATGTTCGAATTTGGAACAAAACTCCCAAAATCCGGATTTATATCCAGTCAAAACATAATTATTTCACTTTTGTATCCTTAATTGATTAATAAACTTTAGTTTAACCCGTTTATGTTGCGATTCTCGGCCCTAAACTCTCTTCCAATGGTTTTTTCAAACCAAAGCTGACAATTTGCAAACGTTGGAAAGCAGCAGTCCTGAATACGTCTTGGCAAGTAAGCAGGACACCACCATCTTTCTCTGGGCTACGACTGACTGGGCCGGGTCTGAGAACAGGGCATTTTATCACAGGTTCTTGCTGCGAGTCTCGCAATTCATCTTAAAAAACTTGGGAGAGCCACTTGCCTCCTTGTGAAGAATACCGAATAGCCAAGGTATACCGGTCTGCGGTCTAACAAAATACCCGTCACTGTTGGATGCTGGGCCTGCAATGAGCCTGAAGAATGAGTTAGGTACATGATAAATCCATCGTAAAAATCATATGTTAAGACAAATCGATACTGGTGTATTAAAACTGGCTTATTTAGATTTTGGAAAAAAAGATGGAAATGCCATAATCCTGCTTCATGGGTTTCCGTATGATGTGCATGCCTATGATGAGGTGACACCGGTTTTGGTAGAAAAAGGTTTCCGTGTAGTTATTCCCTATTTACGCGGTTATGGACCAACAACGTTTGTAAGTACCAGTACACTTCGTTCAGGTCAACAGGCAGCGCTTGCTCATGACCTTCTTTCAATGATGGATGCACTTAAAATTCCGAAAGCAATACTTGCAGGTTATGATTGGGGTGGTCGAGCGGCATGTATTGTTGCTGCATTGTGGCCGTTGCGGGTACAAGCTCTTGTTTCAGTGGGAGGATACAATATCCAAAATATTCCAAAATCATACGAACCACAAAAACCGGAAAACGAGTATCGTTATTGGTACCAATACTATTTGCACTCAGAAAGAGGAAAAGCAGGGTTAACCGAAAACAGACTTGATTTTTGTAGATTTCTTTGGCAACTCTGGTCTCCTACCTGGAAATTTACAGATCAAGAATTTAATCAGACAGCAGACTCGTTTAACAATCCCGATTTTGTAAATGTAGTAACGCATTCATACCGACATCGATTTGGTCTTGTATCAGGAGACCCGGCTTTTGAAGAAACAGAAAATCTTTTGTCCAATCAGCTCAAAATATCCGTACCTGTTATTGCAATGGATGGGCAAGAAGATGGGGTAGCTCCTTTAGGAGGATCTTCTGATCATCGAGGTTATTTCACTGGTTTTTTCGAACATCGGATTATTCCCAATGCTGGTCATAATCTTCCTCAAGAAGCTCCTATCGAATTTGTTGAGGCTATTTTATCAATTGCAAAAGTAGTAAAAGTCGATAGACGTTATTAAATCAAAGTATGAAGGGGTCAGGCTTGAAGGGGTCAGGCTTGCGTTCTTGTGAAGGGGTCAGGCTTGCGTTCTTGCGTTTAAACTGATGAAGGGGTCAGGCTTGCGTTCTTGCGTTTTTCAGATGATTATCAGTTTAAACGCAAGAACGC
>JANQLH010000134.1 GCA_028280735.1 SAR324 cluster bacterium
AGGTTTTTTGGTAAAAACTGGTTGCATGCTTTTACGACCGTTCCCTTTGTTCTGCCGACGGTCGTGGTGGCAGCTGCATTTCAGGCGTTTTTGGGTGACAATGGTTTGATGAATGAATGGTTGATAAAGCTCTTCGGTCTTGAGTCACCACCCATTCAAATTCATTACACCATCTGGTTTATTTTGCTGGCCCATGTGTTTTATAACTACACGGTTGTTTTAAGAATTGTCGGAGGTTTTTGGGCAGGTTTACAGCCATCACTGTTCGAGGCTGCCAGCTTACTTGGTGCATCTCCGAAACAGGTGTTTTTCAAAGTCACGCTGCCATTGTTAAAACCGGCCATTTTCACAGCCGGGCTTCTGATTTTTATCTTTTGTTTTTCTTCTTTTGGGGTGATTTTAATCCTGGGCGGACCAAAGTTCTCTACCCTGGAAGTGGAGATTTATCGTCAAGCTGTCTATATGTTTAATCTTCCCATGGCTGCCGCCCTGTCATTGGTCCAGATTATATTTACTTTCGTTTTGATGTGGGCCTATACCCGACTTCAACGTCAGTCAACGGTCAGTCTCAACCCGGAGTCAATTCGCAACACACAACAAAAACCGGAGACTACCGGGGAAAAGGCGATTATCACGCTGAATACCCTGTTTGTGTTGATCTTGCTGGGAGCTCCGCTCCTGTCCCTGTTATTTCAGTCAGTTTGGTCTGAAACAGGGGTAACTCTCGATTTCTACAAAGCATTATTTGAAAATCCCATTCGTTCGGTTTTTTATATTCCCCCTGTTCAAGCAGTTGGATATTCCGTGGGTTATGCTTTGCTGACACTAGTGTTTGCGGTTATTTTGGGATTGCTGGCAACCGTTTATCTTTCCGGTAAAAGAGATCGCTTGAGCAGTATTTTGGATCCAATTTTCATGCTGCCTTTATCGACTTCAGCCGTAACCCTGGGATTTGGATTCATTATTGCCTTGGATGAACCACCGTTGAATCTGCGCACCTCCTTTATCATTGTTCCCATAGCCCATACCCTGGTGGCGTTTCCATTTGTTGTCCGCAGTCTGTTGCCTGCGTTTAGAAGCCTTCCCGCCCATCTGAAAGAGGCGGCTTCCCTGCTGGGAGCCAATCCCCTAAAAGCTTTTTTATTGATCGATCTGCCTATCATCAGCAGGGCACTGCTTGTGGGGGCGGTGTTTGCCTTTACCGTCAGCCTGGGAGAATTTGGAGCGTCGGTATTTGTCGCAACGGAGCAGGCACCTACAATGCCTCTGGCCATCTACAGGTTTTTAAGTCAGCCCGGGGAAATGAATTATGGCCAGGCCATGGCCATGAGCAGTATCTTGATGATGGTGACAGCCGCGGGTTTTTTATTCCTTGAAAAAATACGAATACGTCGGATTGGTGAGTTTTAAATGAATATCCACACAGACCTGCTACAGGTAAAAAACATTCATAAATCCCATGATAATCTATCCACCTTAAAGGGAGTGGATCTGGCTATTCGCCAAAGTGAGATCCTTTGCCTTTTAGGGCCCTCCGGCTGCGGAAAAACCACCTTGTTGCGCATTATTGCCGGATTGGAGAAAGCGGACCGGGGGGCAGTTCGCTTTGATGGCAGAGAATTGGGAAGCACGCCGCCTTTTCGTCGGAAGTTCACCATGATGTTTCAGGAATTTGCACTGTTTCCACATAAGAATGTCTACGAAAATATTGCATTTGGCCTCCGTATGCAAAAGCTGGATGATGAATCAGTCAACAGCAGGGTCAATACAATGATAGAACTGGTCGGCTTGCAGGGAATGGAGACCAGGGATATAAATGATCTGTCGGGCGGAGAAAGGCAGCGGGTTGCTCTTGCCAGGAGTCTTGCTCCAAATCCCAGGCTGTTAATGCTGGATGAACCCATGGGATCACTGGATCGGGCATTGAGAGAACGATTGGTCCTGGATTTAAGGCAGATTCTGAAAAAAGTTGGGGTCACCACATTGTTTGTCACTCACGACCAAAACGAAGCGTTTGTGCTGGCGGACAGAATTGCGGTGTTCAACCAGGGATTTATTGAACAGGTTGGAACTCCCGAGGAACTGTTTAAAAATCCTGTCAATGAATTTGTCGCACGTTTTCTCGGGTTTCAAAATCTCGTGCCCATTACCGACCAAACGAACAATACAATCAAAACCCCCATCGGTTCTTTTAAACCTGTTCAACCTGTCGACGGAAAAAAAATGCTGTTGGTGAGACCTGAATCGATTCGGATTCCGAATGATCAGCAACCGGTATCGGATCAGGAGTCGAGATTAGAATGCAAGGTTGTGGATTGCAGATTTCAGGGAGCAAGCTACCAGGTACAGGTGACTGTGAATGATTCTGTTTCCCTGGTATTTCCCATTCCTTCAGATGCAAAGCCGCCATTATCCGGCGAATTGTTTGTTCTGGCGCTGAATGTGGCGAGCATGAACGTGCTGTAACAAACAGCCAAAAGATATCGGATATGAGGTACCGGCTATTGGACGTACCGGGATAAGGGATCAAGCAAAGCGGGTCTTTGATCGGCTGCTTAGCTATTTTTCTCCTGCCGCCTCGGCCAGCACTGATTCGATCTTTGAAATAAACAGATTGATCGCCACCTTGTTTTTTCCGCCGTGGGGGATGATAATATCCGCGTAACGTTTGCTGGTTTCCACAAACAGATCGTGCATTGGTTTGACGGTTTCCAGGTATTGCTTGACTACGGATTCCCTGGTTCTACCCCTTTCTTTTATATCACGTTCCATCCGGCGGATAAACCGATGATCTGAATCCGCATCCACAAAGATTTTTAAATCCATTAAATCCCGCAATGCTTCATCCCGGAAGATCAATATTCCATCAACTATGATGATTTTTGCCGGTTTGATCAGGTGTGTCTCATCTTTCCTTAGGTGGTTGCTGAAGTCGTATTGTGGAGCAGTAACCGGCCTGCCTTCAACCAGTTCCTTTAAATGAGTGATAATCAGCGTGGTTTCAAGAGCTTCCGGGTGATCGTAGTTAAGGCCGGCTCTTTCTTCAAAAGAAAGGTGCGGATTGTCCTTGTAATACCAATCGTGTTGTAACACTACCACATTGTCTTTGCCGACCTTTTCGGTAATCCTCTTGATCACTGTTGTTTTTCCGGACCCCGATCCACCGGCGATCCCAATTGCATAAGATTTCTGTTGATCCATTGTCTATTCGCTTCCGGCTTTTAACGTTTGGAGATTAGTTCCGGTTCATGGGTAACGAGTTACCCATCCTACAACTACAATTAGTGAATATTTTTAAATTTAAAAACGAAAGCGTAGCTTTCACTACCTGTAAATCTAAAATCTACATTCTAAAATCATAAATTATAAAGAACCTGTTTGCGCAAAGGTGGAGAGCACCAGCCAGGTTTTAACGTCAAACTTTATTGAATGGTCCCGGAGTAACTCTTTCGTCTCTTTTTGGGACAGAAAGTGTGTCTTGATATCTTCCGAACTTTCATTGTGTTTGTTATCAGCAAGGCCTTCGCATTCCACATAAAGCATACAAACCGATTCATCTGTCATGCCTGAAGTTGAGTAAACGGGGGGGCTTTGCTTCAGTACTTTTGTCAAGTCAAGACCAGTCTCTTCCTTTAATTCCCTTCTACCCGCTTCTGCAATACTTTCACCTTGATCCACCAATCCGGCTGGAAATCCAAATTGGTAACCACTCAAAGGAACCCTGAATTCTTCTATCACCACCAGTCTATTCAACTTGCTGTGAAACGGGACAATAACTACGGCATCGGCTTCGGAGAAAGTTTGACGGATACATTTGGGTTCGAGGTTTCGGGATGCAAACAGCCACGACTTGTCGTTTCCTTTCATGTCCGTATAGTCCAATTCGTACATGTTGAGGAACTTATAGTTGGTTACTTTTCTCAGGTCTTTGATTTTCATTTTTCTTAACTCCCGATATGTTACAACAAATTCGAAGCTATCTCTGCCAATTCCGATCGTTCGCCTTTTTCCAGGTTAATGTGAGCATAGATTTTTTGCCCCTGCATACGTTCAATCAAATAACTCAGACCGTTTGCATGGCTGTCCAGATAAGGATGATCGATTTGAAACATATCCCCGGTAAATATGAACTTGGTTCCTTCACCAGCCCTGGTAATGATTGTTTTTACTTCGTGTGGTGTCAGGTTTTGTGCCTCATCGACAATAAAAAACACTTTTACGAGACTGCGTCCCCGAATATAGGCAAGAGGGGACACTACGAGCTTTTCTGACTCAAGGTAGTCTTTAATATCCTGATGTTTGGTGTCGGCCTCTCCGTATTGATTTTGAATCACTCCCAGGTTGTCGAATAAAGGCTGCATGTAGGGATCGAGTTTGGATTTTACATCTCCCGGTAAAAATCCGATATCGCGATAACTCAACGGAACAACCGGTCTGGCGATAAAGATTTGTCGAAAGTTTTTACGAAGATGCAAACCGGCTGCCAGCGCCAGCAAAGTCTTTCCTGTGCCCGCTTTACCGGAGAGACTAACCAGTTTGATATCCGGGTTGGTAAGAGCATTCAGGGCAAAGGCTTGTTCGGCATTTCTCGGTTTAATTCCGTAGGCAGTCTGTTTTTTTACATGCTTGATCTGAAGAGTGATTGGATCAAAGACACAAAGGGCGGACCTACCTTCTCCCTTAAGGATGATATATTCATGTGACTTGAGATCCGTTTCTACATCCAGAAAGGAAGCGTCAAATTGCCCTTCTCCCTGATACAATTCATCAATCAATTCCCCCGGTACGTTTTCCTGTATCCTGTTGCCTTTATAAAGGGAACCTAAATCCTTGACATGGTCGGTCGTGTAATCCTTGGCTAGTAAGCCCACGGATTTGGCTTTCATGCGCAGATTGACATCTTTGGTCACCAGCATGACTTCATTTTTACTGTATTTCTCCCTGGCATGGTAAGCAATATTCAAGATGCGATGGTCGTGCTTTTGGGAAGAAAAGCTTTTGGCAATATCCGTATGGAACTCGGACTCCAGCTCGATGAATATTTTACCTTTTCCCTTGGCAATGCGAAAGCCTTTTTCAAAGGGTTTATCAGTGCTAATGCTGTCCAGGGCCCGGGCAAATTCCCGCGCATGAAAATTTATGGTTTCATTCCCTTTTTTAAAATTGTCGAGCTCTTCTATAACAGTGATAGGAAGGATGATATCATGGTTGCTGAACTCATAAATACAGCTGGGATCATGCAGGATAACGTTTGTGTCGAGAACGAATATCTTTCTTTTTCTCATAAGCAGCCAGGGGGAAGGGTGGAAGGGACCATGAAGTTATTCCATGGCCCTTGAACAGTGCCGCTTATTTGGCTGGTCCTTTGCGGAATACCCGATAAACGAACACTGTATAAAATATCACAATCGGCATACCAATTAGTACAATGTAAAGCATTGTGGTTAATGTTTTCTGACTGGACGACGCATTGTAAATGGTCAGGCTGTTGACCAGGTCCAGTGCGGGTACCATGTTTGGAAAAACGGTAACCCCGACAATCAGAAACATGGAGATGATAATTAATGATGAAGCCAAAAACGTTTGCAGCAGGGCATCATTCTTTAAAAAGAAAGGCAATGAAATGACTCCGGCAGCAAAACAGATCATAGCCAGGTAGCCGAATGGATTTAGAAAAAGGATCGTAATCTTTTGAAAATCGGTGATCGCAACAACTATAATGGTGAGGGTAATACTTACCAAATACAATAACCAGCTGGTCTTGACTTTTTTCTTCATCGATTTTTGTAATTGGCCGCTTGTTTTTAAAGCTTGAAAGGCAGCTCCCTGGGTAGCCATCATTAGCACTCCGCTAATACCGATACACAGTGGCAGCGGACGAAGCAAGGTAAAAAATGACCCGGTAAAATTCATTTGTTCATCAAGAGGCAGGCCGGTATAAATATTTCCCAACGCCACTCCCATCAACAAGGCTGCCAGAAGGCTCGAAACTGCAAACGCTTTGTCCCAGAATCTTTGCCAGATTTTGCTTTCCACTTCGTTTCTAAATTCGATGGACAATGCCCGAAATATCAAGGCGATCAGCAGCATGATCATGGCCAGGTAAAAACCGCTGAATACGGTCGCATAGACGTGCGGAAAAGCTGCAAAAATGGCACCCCCGCCTGTCAGCAACCATACTTCATTGCCATCCCAGAATGGTGCAATGACCTTGACCATTGTCTGTTTGTCACTTTCCTTTTTCATAAAAAAATGGTGTATTCCGGTGCCCAAATCATACCCATCCAGTATTGAATAGCCAACCAACAAAAAACCAATCAATAGAAACCAAATGATATTCAGATCCATAATACCTCCCTCGTTAGCGAAATTGTTTAGTCAGGTTAATATGCATGATGCTCGACACCAGGTCCCTGGCGAATGCGTTTCCGAAGCAGGTAAACAAATAATGAAAATAAACCCAGGTACAAGAAGCTAAACAGGAGCAATGAGAAAAGCACCTCTCCCGGGGCAACAACAGTCGAGATACCGTCGACGGTTCTTAATTCATGATAGACAAGCCAGGGTTGACGTCCCACCTCTGCCGCTATCCATCCTACTTCGTTGGCAATAATGGGTAGCGGGATAGTGAATAAAAGCAAGGTGAGGTACCACCTGGTATTTGCCACAAGCTTTTTCGCTGATAAATAAAGCCCGATAATCGCCATAAATAGAAAGTAAAACCCAAGTCCTACCATAATCCTGTAAGTAAAAAACGGAATCATCAATGGCGGCAGGTCTTCTTCTTCAAATGCGTCCAACCCGGGCACCACCTTTTCGGAATCGTATCCGACCAGCAGGCTTAAAAGACCGGGAATGCTGATTTCATAATCGATTCGCTTCTCCTCTTTGTTGGGAATTCCAAATATGACAAGAGGGGCACTGGCCTGGCTTTCAAACATGGACTCAAAGGTTGCCATTTTTTCCGGCTGGGTTTTTGTGACTTGAATGGAATGAAGGTGTCCCAGCTGAACCTGCAATAATGTGGAGATCAGGGCAAAGGTTAGGGAGACGGTGAGGGATTTTTTGGCGAATTCTAAATGACGCTTTTTCAATAGATAAAACGCGGAAATTCCGGCTACAAAAAAGGCACCGGTGATCCAGCCTCCTACCACGGCATGCGTGAATCTTGGAATTGTGGAAGGATTAAACACCGCCTCAAAGAAACTTGTCAGCTCTGCCCTGCCGTTAATGATGTGATATCCCGCAGGGGTCTGCTGCCATGAGTTGGCAACGACAATCCAAAAGGCGGAAAGAGTAGAACCGATTGTGACCATCAGGGAAGAGAAAAAATACATTTTTTGCGACACCCTCTTTTTTCCTAAAACCAAAATGGCTAAAAAAGTGGATTCCAGGAAAAATGCGAATACACCTTCAGCAGCAAGAGGAGCTCCAAAAATATCCCCCACAAAGCGTGAATACTGCTCCCAGTTGGTACCGAATTGAAATTCCATAACAATTCCGGTCGCCACACCAAGCGTAAAGACAACGACTAATATGCTGATCCAAAAACTGGCTATCTTATCGTAGATCTTTTCTTTGGTTTTAAGATGTAAACCGAGAAAGACAGAGATTAAAACGGTCAATCCCAGGGTGATTGGTGGGAAAATATAGTGAAAACCAATAGTTACGGCAAATTGGATTCTTGCTAACAACACAGGATCCATAGCTTAACCTCCATGTAATGTGATGACTGTTTTTTCGATATCGGGTCAAATAAACACGCTTTCCAGCCAATTGGATACCTTGTTAACCGCTTTCAGCCACAGAGCCGGGAAGGTCCAACCAAGCTGAAATTGTCTGGAGTTGGAAAAAAGAATGATTGTTGTTGATACTGTGATGGTTAAAAGATGTTTCTCGGATAGACCGCAAAATTACCTCTACCACATCTCTTTGCAGCTGCAGGTGATTTAAAATGGAATTAGTCGAGTAATCCGGTGAAAGCAATGGCCGTTTCAGATTGACCGGGATAAAAAAAAATGACAGCGGTTTCCTTTTGCTGGTCACCGAAAACCCCTGCCTTTTGGCTTGCATTGTTTATTCTGAATCAAGCAAAAACGAACCGAGTTTTTCTCCCAATTCAATTGCTGAATCAATCTCCGATTCTTCCGGAATGTATTCGATATTGATTGCTTTAAACGGCTGATCCCAGTTGAGAGCTTCAATAGCAGCTTCCATTTCTTTTACTGCCTGGCCACCCCAACCGTAAGAACCAAAGGCAAAACCTATCCTGTTTTGCGGCTTCAGTCCTTTCACATAAGTCAGAAACTGACCCATCGTCGGCAGCATCCCGTTGTTTAACGTTGGTGATCCGAGTAGAATCATCCTGCTGTCCAGCACATCGGTCATAATATCCGAGATGTGATTAACCCGGAGGTTACGAACCGTGCATTTTACTCCCGCACGACCCAGTCCTACCTCTAGAGCAACTGCCAGTTCTTCCGTGGAATTCCACATGGAATCATATACAATCACAGCTTTTTTCTCAGAATTATGCTTGGACCATTCTGTGTAGGCTTCAATAATATTGGGGATATGAGACCTCCAGATCAACCCGTGACTGGGACATATCATGTCGATCTTCAGTTCGCTTACTGCGGTCAGGGCTTTGGAAGCCTGCTTTCCAAATGGGGTTACAATGTTTGCATAGTATTTTGCCGCATGATGTCTGGTGTAGCTCCATCCGCATTCATCATCGTACCTTTCAGCAGAGGCCACATGCTGTCCAAAAATGTCATTGGAGAACAGAATTTTTTCATCCGGCAGATAGGTTACCATGGAATCGGGCCAATGCACCATTGGTGTGTTGACAAAGGATAAGGTGCGCTTACCCAGGGAAAGTGTATCTCCCGACTTGACGACCTCGAAAGCCCAATCTTGCTTAAAATGCCTTCGCAGTCCTTTCTCACCTGCTTTAGAGGTAATTATCGTTGCATTCGGACAATATTCCAGAATCTCCGGCAGGGCTCCGGAGTGATCCATCTCCACATGATTCGATATGATGTAGTGAATTTTTGCCGGATCGATGACTTGCCTGATTCGGGTAATCAATTGTCTGGATACGCTGGGTTTGACTGTATCGATCAGGGTTACTTTTTCATCTACAATCAAATATGCATTATAAGTTGTTCCGGCTTCGGTGAGATAGCCATGAAAATTCCTGATATTCCAGTCAATTCCGCCAACCCAGTAAATTCCCTGTTTAAGTTCTAGTGCACTCATAGGTTTACTCTTCCTTTTCAAAATCCTCTTTTCCAACACCACAGACAGGACATTCCCAATCATCCGGTATGTCTTCGAATGCTGTACCCGGATCAATGCCACTGTCCGGATCACCTACTTGGGGGTCATAAATGTAGTCACAGGTTATACAGCGATATTTCATGGTTATTCTCCAATGCTCTGTTAATTATGAATCATCGCCCCATGGGGAGATGACCGAATACTAAAAGAATGTATTCATTACTCTTTTAAATTTGCCAACATCATAATGAATGGTAAGTACCATGTAAATTCTTTTATTTCCTCAATCTCAACGATTTGTCGGCTCAAATCATCGGGGAAAATACCTGAGGTAATGGTACTGAAGGTCTGCCGCAGGGAAAACTCAACTTTGGATTAGCCGGGATGTAAACCAAAAAATAGAACAGACCTTTGGGAGCTTATTTTTTTAGTTTTAAAAGCTGGTTGCTGATGATCTGGATATGCCTCATCTCTTCCTTGATGATTTCATCAATTTTATCCTTACCGGATTTTTCCGGAACCATATCTTTCATTCCAAGATAGAATACGATAGATTCTTTTTCTGCCACGATAGCTTCTTTGAGTACTTCCTCAGCTGAAGTCGTATCAATCTCTTTTTGATAAAATACCCTGGTATCAGCCAGCGCTTGAATGTAAAGGGCAGTTTCTTCATATGGATCAAACACGACTTCCTCTTTCTCAGCATTTGAAAGAGCGTTTTTCATTTCCTTAAAAAACGTTTCATGTTTTAACTCCATGTCTGCCAGTTCAGTAAGAAAATCCTTAATGTCGGCATCGTTAACTTCAGCTGCTGCTTTCGTATAAAAATCGTGGCCGTTTTTTTCGATCTGCTCGGCCATTTCAAGAATCTCTTTCGCATTAAATTTATGGTGCATCTTAAGCTCCGGTGTTAATGATTGAAGTTGTTGCGACCGTCGATACGAATGAAATAAATACACCCATAATCAGTACTGGTCGGCATCTGCTAACTTTCCATCTTTTTGAATCGTTTTTTAACCCAACTTGCCGGCAAACAAATCGACTCGACACGAATAAATGCGCTGTATTCGTTCATGAGGCGTTTTAGGCGTCATACTAAAATTTTAATTCCTATTTAGCTTTAAAAAAAGGATCTACATCAACGGATTACAGGCTGTTTTCCAGTGTTAGATGCCTGGACTATATCAAAGAGTGTACCATAGTTTTAATAAACTGTTTTTTATGTCTATTTTTTTAAAAACAGGCGGAGACAGTTTTGAGCACGCAATTGCAGGTAAAAAAATGATACAGTTTATCATATTCAGTCAGTGGATAACTGATCCTTTTCAAGCTGTAATATAATGAAATTTTTAAATAAATAAGCTTTCGCCATTGTCTCGTAATTAAGACTGAGACAAAATCGTTGCTCCTGTGCTGGAACTCGTAGCAGTCAGGTTTTACCAAAGCAGCTCCGTAATAAGTCTGAGTTGCAGGTTTGCCAAAATATAGGGATAATGTCCTCACAATTCTATCGATGCAGCATGTGACAGGATTTAATTCAATACCAAACAACTGTTTTTTTGTTCATGTTCAGCAGGTTATCAGCATTGAACGACGGGCATTTTGCCTTATTGGGAGCCGTGACGATGCCGTTGGCCGGCACATTTAATCATGCAGCCAAAGTGGATTATCTGTATCCAAGGTGCGAAACCCGGGTAATTGGATAGGGGATAGTGATTTTCCGTTTAGGTACTGACCAAGGATAAATTGGTATGTCAGAAGATATTTATGATATAGCTGTCATCGGTTCGGGACCGGCCGGTGAAAAAGCAGCGTTGGAAGCAGCCGGGTTGGGGGCCAAGGTTGTGGTTATTGAAAAAGGAGTGCGTCCCGGGGGTGCCTCGGTGATAACCGGAACGATACCCAGTAAATCGTTACGGGAAACGGTCAAATATGTGGAATCCCTTTCTCGAAACGACGTGAGCGGTGTTGATTTAAAACTGGATCGTAAAATCACCATTCCCGAATTGATGCATCGAAAAAACAACGTGGTGACAGAAAGAGTGGAAGACATTCTTGAGGCATATAAAAACAGAGGGATAGAATATGTTTTCGGAAAAGGCAGATTTGCCTCCCCCAATGAAATTGAAGTGGATTGCACTGAATGCAGGAGACTAATTTCAGTGAAAGCCAAAAAGTTTATTATTGCCGTGGGTACCAATCCTTATCACCCGCCCGATATCACTTTTGATCAAAAACATGTGCTGGATTCAGATACCATTCTGCAATTGGACAGAATACCCGAATCCCTGGCCATTATCGGGGGAGGCGTTATTGGTTGCGAATATGCCTCGATTTTCTGCAAACTCGGAACCCAGGTGTTTCTGATTGATCCCAGGGGAGCCTTACTGGATTTCATCGATCATGATATTTCCGAAGCACTGGCCAAACAAATGGAAGCAGACGGAATCGGACTTTGCCTGGGATGCCAATATGAAACAGTCGAAGTCAAAAGTGACAACGTCCATATCAAACTGGACAGTGGTGATGAGATTATTGCCTCTGCCTTGCTTTTTGCCAACGGCCGACAGGGAATGGCCGATGAATTAAATCTGGAAGTTTGTGGATTGGAAGTTAACAATCGGAATCAACTGGAAGTAAACAACAATTATCAAACCAAGGTTCCCCACATTTACGCGATAGGCGATGTAATCGGTTTTCCTTCTTTAGTTTCGGTCAGCAACGAAGAGGGAAGAATGGCGGCGAGGAATGCCGTAACAGGAGAGAACACACGACGTGTTGGTTCCGATATTCCTTATGGTATTTATACCATTCCCGAAATCTCAATGATCGGTCCCACGGAAAAAGAGTTAAAGGAAGCCAAGATTCCCTATGGCGTCGGGATTTGCAAATTTCAGGACCTGGCAAGGGGATTGATAATCGGAGACAGGAAAGGATTGTTAAAACTGCTGTTTCACAAGGAAACCCACGAAATGCTCGGCGTGCATATGTACGGACAGTATGCTTCCGAGTTGGTGCATATTGCCCAGGCTGTAATTCATTATAAAGGCAGAATCGAGTATTTCCTGGATAATGTCTTCAACTTTCCAACCTTGTCAGCAGCCTTCAAAGTAGCTGCCCGCCAAGGACTAACCCGTTTGGGCGGTACGGATTAGTGCAAAAGTCATTCAAGCGTTGCAAGATAGTAAAAGGTTAGCGGAATGCTGACGGGCAAGTTGTTGCCCATCAATTGAAAAAGAAGGTATTGCGAACGATACTCTAGAGTGCAGCGCTCAACTCCTTGATTTCGTGATTTAAAACCTTATCGTTTTCCGAATAATCGATAGGAAGCTCGATCAGATGAATGCCGGGAGATTCGATGCATGACGTCAGCAGCGGCTTGTATTCATCAGCAGAATTTACACGATAACCTTTCGCACCATAACTTTCGGCATATTTGACAAAATCAGGATTTCCAAAGGTCAAGCCATAGTCGTCCAATCCCATCGCTTTCTGCTTCCACCGGATCATTCCGTAAGCATCATCCCTCAGAATCAATACTGTAAGGTTTAGCCCGAGACGCACTGCGGTTTCAATTTCCTGGGAGTTCATCATGAAACCTCCGTCTCCGCAAACAGCCATGATGGGGCGGTCGGGGTACACCAATTTTGCGGCAATTGCCGAAGGTAAACCCGCGCCCATGGTAGCCAGGGCGTTGTCCAGTAAAACGGTGTTCGGCTGATGAGCTTTGTAATTCCTGGCGAACCAGATTTTATACATACCGTTATCAAGAGTGATGATTCCCTCCGACGGCATTACTTCCCTCGTCTCATGCACCATACGCTGGGGCAGCATAGGAAATGCTGGATCATCTATTTTGCGCTTCAGGTGCGCTTCCTTGTGTTCCCGGACCTTCATAAAGTATGAAAAATCCCAGTTAGGTGAGGGAGCCAAGGATTCCCTTATCTGCCAAATGCTGTTGGCTATATCTCCAATGACCTCGACCTGTGGAAAATAAACCGGATCAACCATAGCCGAGAAAAAGTTCACATGAATTACATTCAGACTTTTATCATTCATGAAAAACGGCGGCTTTTCCACCACATCATGCCCCACATTGATGATTAAATCGGAATGTGCCACTGCGCGGTGCAGAAAATCGTTATCGGAAAGAGCAGCATTGCCTATAAACAGCGGATGCCGTTCGTCAAGCACACCTTTACCCATTTGGGTATCAAAAAACGGAATACCGGTATGATCGATAAATTCGCGTAACGTTTTGGCTGTTATTTTACGATTGGCACCGGCACCAACAAGAATCAGAGGATGCTTGGCCCGGGAAAGCATGTCAACCGCCTGGTCAATTGATTTTTTTTCGGCGACGGGTCTCCTGACCTTGCTCGCTTTGATCACGGGTTCATTGGTCTCTTCCCGGGCAATGTCTTCCGGGAATTCCAGGTGAGTCGCACCGGGACGTTCTTC
This sequence comes from SAR324 cluster bacterium, assembly GCA_028280735.1. GTDB lineage: Bacteria > SAR324 > SAR324 > XYD2-FULL-50-16 > XYD2-FULL-50-16 > JAHJTV01. The sequence goes on from JANQLH010000134.1 coordinate 13,744, forward strand.
CTCCGCCGTTCTGATTGCTTCACGCACACATGCGGACACCATGTCGCCGCTGAATACCTGGCGGGAATACTTGGTGATGGGGTGCATCATATCCACGACTTCCAGGATTTGAAAATGGCCTTGCTTGCTGGTTTTTATCGGTTTTTGACCTGTGATCATCATCATGGGCATGGCACCCAGCTGGGCGTAGGCTGCTGCTGTTACCAGGTTAGTGGCCCCCGGTCCTAAGGTTGAAAGACATACACCCGTTTTACCGGTTAGGCGTCCATAAACAGCTGCCATGAATCCTGCTGCCTGTTCATGGCGAGTCAGAATCAACCTGATATTGGATTTTCTCAGCGATTCCAACAGATCCAGATTCTCTTCACCGGGGATGCCGAACACATACTCGACTCCCTGGGCTTCCAGTGATTGAACAAACAAATCCGAAGCCTTCATGACTCCTCCTTTATTTGGTGGGGGATAATTCAGTTAACAACGTCTGAACGGAAAATAGCCAAACCCTTATCCAGCCTTGTGCAAGATACCGGAATTCAGCTTGAAGATTAACGCACTGTCAGCAATCAGCATAAAGCATTGAAATTTAGAACAAAAAATGGCTGAGAACTGATCGCTGAAAGCACTGAACCTCGAAGCATCAAGCTGCCCTTAAAGCTTTTATTGGTATGGTTTAAACCGGATTTTGTTCAGACACTAACTTATATTCAGATCCAGACCTACCGGACAGTGGTCCGAACCAAAAACATCATTATCTATAAACGCATCCTTTAGCCATTTTTGGTCTATTAAACTTTGGCTGACGAAAAAATAATCGATTCTCCACCCTGTATTGTTTTTCCTGGCATTCATACGGTAAGACCACCAGGAATACTTTACCGTGTCAGGATATAGGTGACGAAAAGTATCCACATATCCCATTTCTATGATTTTATCCAACCAGTCTCGCTCAATACGAAGAAATCCGGAACGTTTTGAGTTGGGTTTGGGGTGCCTTAAATCGATTTCGTTGTGTGCTGTGTTATAATCGCCGGTTATCACCAAGGGAATGCCTTGTTTTTTAAACGGTTCCAGATAATCGAAAAAAGCCCTGTAGAAATCCAACTTGTATTTTAACCGATCCTCATCTTTCTGGCCGTTCGGGAAATAAACACAGTAGAGTCTGAATTTGTCATAAACAATTTCCAGAATACGTCCTTCATTATCATATTCGGGAATACCAATACCGTGGTTAACCTCTTCAGGTTTCAGTCGAGTGTAAACCGCCACACCGCTGTAACCTTTTTTGATGGTTGAATCAGACCAATACGATTCATATCCTTCAATATCTGTTATCGCGGGTGTTCGCTGGTCTTCGTTTATTTTTGTCTCCTGCAGGCAGACGATATCGGCGTTCATCTTCTTTATGGATGGAATGAAATCTTTTTTCATGGCAGCCCTGATACCGTTTACGTTCCAGGAGACCAGTTTCAGTTTTTTAGGCATATCGAGTGATAAAATGAATTAGGTTAGATGACTATTCCTTGTATTCCCTGAAGGCTTCTTTACCTAGACCGCATTCCGGACAAATCCAATCGTCGGGAAGGTCGGCGAAAGGTGTACCGGGCTCTATGCCGTGATCGGGGAAGCCTGAATCAGGGTCGTAGGTGTAAAAACAGCCGCTGCAAACATATCTTGTCATGATAACTTTTGAGTGAGTGCAATTGAGAAACCGTCCAGTCAAAGCCGGTTTCCCCGTTGTGATTCAAATAAAAGGTGAATCCACTGCAAGAATCCACCCTATTGAAGGAAAATCTAAAAGTAAATCCAAATTATGAATCCAGGTTGCAGAGCCTTGCCTTGGTAGGGAATCTTTTTTCTGAAGGCCGGTTTCAGCCGGCATAACTCTTGTTATGTGGACCCCTGCCCTGCAACGCTGTTTGATTGAAACGGTAATTCCCGGTCGCTCATCCTGCGATGGTTGAAAGAAGTGAGACCTTCCCGGAGTATTGAAAAATCCGTTAACAGTCCCACATGTTGTCGCTGTTTTGCGACTATAACAAAAAGTGTTTTTTAAGTTAAGAAAAGATCGGATTTATGTGGCAGTGATTCCGGCAGGAAGGAAGCAGACAAAAAGTTGAAGATTTGTGGTTTACGGGCCGACAGACAGGCTGTGTTGTAATAGAAAAATCCTTGATTTTTCCAAATTTAATCGACGTTTAGTCACTCTTGTCTCTCCGGGCTTTCAGACTGTGTCGTAATAGACGAAACGTCACACTTGTCACCCCGATCGATGCTGCAAGCTTCGCATCCCATGATCCGGGGTC
>JANQLH010000064.1 GCA_028280735.1 SAR324 cluster bacterium
AACATGAATCAAACGGGGAAAGACAGCATTATGATGAAAACGGGGATATTATAAATTATTCGAGAACCTGGGATAGAAGTTATATCTATGTTTGGGAAAATTTTGGTGAATACCTCGGGTTGGGATTCAAGGCCTGGATTGTTACCAGTGCAAGAAGAGAAGAATCACAAGCCTTTTATCATGACAATGCCGACATGCAGAGTTATATGGGAAGCGGGGAACTATATGCCGGCATTGGCAGTTATCCTACAGTGCTAACCTTAATGTGGCGCAGGGGATGGAAGGAAGGCACCGAAACCACAAAAATTGAAGCCAGAATACCGATTTATCACATTGTAGATATGGAAGATACCGGGCACGATATCTATATTCACTATTTTAGCGGGTATGGGGACAGTCTTATTGATTACGATCGTAAAATCACCCGCATTGCCCTGGGTGTCTCTTTCAGGTAACAATCTCATTACAATGGTCGCCTGCATGGCAAGGATTATTGGCAGACATATTGAATTGCTCTGACTGATAAAGGGAAATGAACCTTGCTCCTCAATAAGTATCTGATATATTAAATCTTTCTGGATTTAAGTCTGTTGCCTCGGCAACGAAATAAATCGGTCATTGGGATCGATTTGCCTGGAGGTTAAAGCCGGATCATGAAAAAAGTTTCCTTTCTGCTAGCCTGCTCATTGCTGGCAGTGATTCATGCAACACAGGCGCAGAACATTGTATTTCCTGCAAACAAACTTGGTGTTTTTTATTGGGAACTGGGCTCTCCCAAATACACATTGGACAACCAGACTAGTGATGACAATGATTCGAAAGCCCTGGCCGGACCTGTGGTGTTTTATGAACGCATTCTTACCGATGTGTTTACTATAAGTCTTAAATATGGTTCCGGTCTTAAACGGGAGATGAACATCGACCTGGGCACCGATGAAATAAACATCAGGGAAACAGCATCTTATCAGGCAATCGAGATCAAATCATATGGCACAAACCACCGCAAGAGCGGATTCAAGCCCTACCTTGCCGTTAGTTACGGTATGTTAAGCACAAGCTCAAGCATTACGACCAAACCTGCTTCCGGTGCAACATCAGAGGATGAAACCAAGGCGGTGATTCCGATTAAGGCCTGGTGCCTGGGAATCGATTACATCCTTTGGAAGCTTGCTTTCCGATTGGAGTTCGGGCAGACCAACGGAGAGAGGATTGATCGGGAAAGCAGTGATACCTACCAGGCAAGCTACGATTTTAATACCGTTACCTCCGGAATTGGATTGGCCTACTTTTTTTAGAAAAACATCCTGAAGCATCAAGAATGAGAATCCTCGCTGTGGCTGACGTACACGGTAAACGTGATCGTCTGGAATCTATCAAACAGAACATTACAATCCATCAGGCGGATCTTTTGGTTATCGCCGGAGATCTTCTTTCAAGAAAAACGGCAAGTCAGGTAGAAAACCTGCTGACATCCCTGTCATTGCCGATTCTTCTGGTAAAGGGAAATACAGATCATTCCTATTTTACCGGGATGATCGAACGAATACCAAACGGCACCGATCTCCACTTGAATCCGACTGCTGTGTTGGGCATCCCTTTTATCGGAGTCGGAGGCGCTGTGCCGATTCCCTTTTACGCCAAAGTCCAATGGTTTGAGCAAAAGGCATTGGAACAATTAAGCCGATTGTCGGCAGCGGAAAGCATCATCGTCACCCACACCCCGCCACGAGGTTCATGTGACAAGGTCCTAAAGCGTTTTCATGCCGGGAGTAAAGCACTTGGCAACCTGGTTGATCAGGTTCGACCAAGGCTCGTTATCTGTGGTCACATCCATGAGGATTCAGGCGTGGAATTCAGGGCGAAAACCTGTGTGGTTAATTGCAGCATGGGTAGAGACGGACAGGGAGTCCTGATAGATCTGGAGCCGGGAACTGGCGGAATTAAAACGGTCTTTTTGTAAGAACTGGAGTTTGGCTGCTTGAATCGTGGCTTTATAATGTGAAGCAAGGATTATAGACACTCGTGTTGTCGAAGCGCTGCCTCACCTTGATGATTGCTGGGCTTCCACTCTTTGAAGCGGGGTTGTTTATCTTTTCCCGTGAATTTTACTAATAATCCAGTTTGCGACTTTATTCTCTGCCTGACAATCAACATTTTCCTTGATGACGGAAAGAGGAATTTCCGCCCTGGCGGCACTTTTATGTCCCCCGGCTGATCCCAGTTCAGCAAATGCTTTTTCGGCCACCTTCCCCGCGTTTCTCCTGTAACCGAAACTTCTGAATATCACAATCAGTTTGTTTCCGTTTGTTCCCGAAACAATACTCCAATTGACATCATCAATTCGCAGGAAAAAATCAGCAATTATCACCAGGATATCAGGGCTGGGGACTGCGCCCAAATGAGAAAACATCCAGCCCTTTCTCTTTTTTCTGTTGTCTATGGCAGTTTTGAAAAATTTCAGAAAGCCGGGTCTCATTTCGGCAGCTTCAATTTTTCTGACGATCTGGATATTTGCCAGGGGAAAAAGATACTGAAAAGCACGAACATCTTCATAAACCGCTTTTCGATTAAAATTATCGGTATCTGTTCGAATGGCATAATACAAGGCAGTGGCCAACCTGGTGGAGAGCTTGATTTTAGCGGTTTTCAGGTATTCCAGCAGAATACTGGCTGTTGCGCCGTACTTGGGACGTATATCTTGATACTCAACCTCGGCGTCACTATCCGGATGGTGATCAATGATTACATCGGGATTGAACTTGGAGAATGCCTCATTGTGATTTGGCTGGGCATCCACCAGAACGGTTTTGGTGAATTTGGCGGGATCGATTTCCTTGACAGGTACGGACTTAACCCCCAATAAACGGATCATTGCAAGGTTATCGGGTCGTTTAATCGTATTGATGTGAGCGATGGTAATTCCTGCTGTTTTTCTCCAGAGCAGCCTTTTTACAGCCATGGCACTGGCTATTGCATCCGGGTCAGCGATAATGGGAATAAGAACCTGGTCTTCACCTGTAAATTGTTCGTAAAATCGAGATAGCTTTTTTTTGCTCAAACTGTTCAATCCTGTTTCGGTGAGGTTTCATCCAGCCTGATTTCAGGTTGAACTAATAATTCCGGAATCAGGTTCCATCATATTGGGAAAATAAGTATTCGGCAAACTAATTGTCAGGTTTTTGTTTGCTTGGTTTCGCGGTTGAGCTTTGTAACAACAGGGCTGGCTTGAATTTATCGCTCGGGAAAGCATCGCTGTTTACAAAAATCAGTAGGCAAATGACTGACATTTCACAATGAAATTGCTGTTCCCAAGGAAACTGGTTTTCTGAAACGTTCGATTTTCGCTATTTTGGCTTGACAGCAGGCGAAACTACTCAGACATGTTTACTTCATGCAGAATACTCAATGCGCCGCGCATAATGTCATCCAGGGGGGCGGGTTTGGGAAGGAGAATGAGATTGTTTTCTTCAGTAAATCTCACCGTTTCATCCCCCGCGAAACCGGAAATGAACATGATCCTGTTTTTGATCGACGGGTACCTGCCCATTGCCGCATGGAAAAACTCAATGCCATTCATTAACGGCATGTCTATGTCGGATACAATCAGTTTATAAAACTTGTCATCCAATTTTGCGAGACCTTCCTTTCCATCATGGGCTACGTCAACATTTCCGTGTTCTTCCAATAAAGACTCCATAAAATCGGCAAGTATCTCGTTGTCATCCACTATCAGAATATTTTCATCAAAAACGCGATCAAGTAATTGTAACTCCAGAACTTTTTTTGCCGAGTAAGGAATCGATTCAATGAAATGAGTGATTCTTCCCATATGATCCTGCATTTTTGCAGCGGTGAAATAAAACTGACCAATTTCCTTTTTTAAGGTGTTCACCACATAAAGAAAAATTTTGTTCCATTCGGAGTATTCTGTCTCAATGATACAATCCAGGAGCTGTTCAAATGAAAGGGACTTGTTCTTAATCCCCTCGGAAGCTAAGAGGAAGGGTGTCTCAAATTTATGTTTCGTTTCGCCATTCAAAGATATCAGGGGCTTTGGAGTTGTGATGTTTTTAAGCTGGGATTTTGCACTTCCCATTACGTGAAAATGCATGGCTTCGTCCTCTGCAGCACTGCAAAGAAACCTGTATATTCTGTCGTCTTTCGAAAAAAACTCGGCCGCATCACTATAAAAATCTCCGGCCAGCTTTTCAATATCAATTAACCATTCAATTAAATCACGCATATGCATCCTCCCGGGTTAAGGGATTTGGTTGTTGAACTGATTTCCGCTACAAGTATGATCCGGAATTCCACTGACCTGGGGGAATGTCTGTCAGAATTTGAAACAATATTATCCTGATAAGAATGTATAATTAGTATCTGAACGAAAACCGGTTTAACCCCTACCAATAAAAGCTTTAAAAGCAGCTTAGCGCTTCGAAGTTCAGTGCTTTCAGCACGTTAATCCTTAGCCTGAATTCCGGTATCCGGCACAAAACTGGATAAGGATTTAGCGCTTTTCCCTTCGGACACTAATTATGGCCTCTTAACATTATTGCACGGTTAGCCGACCACTACCTTAAGCTCTACCGAGCCTTTCAAAGTGTTGGCCGAAACACATCCTCTTTCCGCAATTTTGACCAGCTTCTCAAAGTCGGTCTCCTCGGGATATTTTGCTGAAACCTGCATTGTTATGGACGTAAAACGAGCAGGGGAGTTATCCAGTTCTGCGGAGATCTGCGCGGTAGCTTCATCAAGCTTTATTTCCCTGGCAACTGCAGCTGCCAGGAGATTGCTCATAAAACAACCGCCCAAACCGCTTAACAAGGCTTCGCCTCCCATCATTCCGCTATTAGTGCCTCCTTTAGCCTCCGGTCGGTCAATTGTAAGCTTATGCCCCCTGGCATCTGCCTCTGAAGCTGAACTACCGGTTTGCTTTACTACCAAGTGTATTGTCGCCATGTTCTCTCTGTTGAAAGATTTATTGTCGCCCTAAACTCGCTGTATCGATATCTTGATTTCTGCAATATAAGGGCCCAAATTGATGCAAGGTCAATGTTCCACAAAGCTATGTTCCGCTTTGATGCTATCATTCAGATTCATCTTGAAGTTTGACATACTTTCAGCTGTCAGCAATCAGTATTCAGCTCAAAAAAAAACAAAATATCAGATATATGACTAGCTGAACGCTGAAGACCGCAAACTGTCGAAGCAACATCTATCTCTTAAGTCCTTTCTTGCAAGAATCTGATGGGTTTTCGTTCCGATACTGATCAAAAGCTTTTGCAACCGGCCTTAAACACAGTTGGGAAAGCTAAAATATTATTTGAAACTTGTTAGTTTTTGGAAACTTGATAGAATCAGGTTGTGCCCTCAAACAGTTGGCTATTTAACGACTGTATTATCTGAAGATCTCTTCGGGATCATAAGTTCAAAAGTCAAACGGAAATACAAATTATTTGCACCGGCACTAAGCAAATGGATATGGGTTCGAGTTAAAAAAGCTTTGGTTTTTTGATTTTACATTGGAACATCAGCATTATGTTAGCTGAAACGCGATATTCCTCAGGATAGGAGAAGAAATGGCAAAAAAATGGGTCTATTTTTTTGATGAGATGGATGAAATCGAAAAAGAGGTGGGAAGCGATTTTGATAATTTTAAGGCTTTACTGGGAGGAAAAGGTGCCAATCTAGCTGAAATGAGCCGGATCGGCATACCTGTTCCCCACGGCTTTACCATTACCACGGAAGCCTGCAACACATATTTACAAAATGATAAAACCTATCCGGATCATATGTGGAACCAGGTATTGGAATCCATGAAGCTGATTGAGGAAAAAACCGGAAGAAAGTTTGGTGGTTCAGATAATCCATTACTGGTTTCCTGCCGTTCCGGTGCCAAATTATCCATGCCGGGTATGATGGATACCGTTCTGAATATCGGTCTTAACGATCAAACCGCGGAAGGTCTGGCCAGACAAACCAATGATCCTTGTTTTGTCTATGATGCCTATCGGCGTCTGATTCAAATGTTTGGAAGTGTCGTCATGGGTATGCCCGATGATATGTTTGAGGATGTGATAACGCAAATGAGAAAACAAGCGGGTGTGACGAGTGATTCCGGCCTGGAAGCGGACCATTGGAAACAGGTAACTGAAAAGTTTAAATACATATTTATGCGCCAAGCCGGGCATGCGTTTCCGGAAGACCCCTACGAACAGCTCAACCTTGCCACCGAAGCCGTTTTTGCCAGTTGGAATGGAAAAAGGGCAATCGACTATCGAAACGCTACAGGTATTCCGCACGACCTGGGAACAGCAGTAAACATCATGGCAATGGTATTCGGCAACATGGGGGAGGACAGTGCAACCGGTGTTGCCATGACCCGCAGTGGATCAACAGGTGAAAAACACCTTGAAGGAGATTACCTCACCAATGCCCAGGGAGAAGACGTTGTGGCCGGAATCCGAATGACCAAGGATATTTCGGAATTGAAAGAGGAAATGCCGGAGGCATTTAAAGAACTGAAGCGCATTGCCCAGATTTTGGAAAATCATTACCGGGAAATGCAGGATATTGAATTTACCATTGAGAAGGAAAAGTTGTGGATGCTGCAAACCCGGGATGGCAAAAGGACAGCCCAGGCAGCTGTTCGAATTGCCACCGATATGGTCGAAGAGGAGTTGATCAGCAAGGAGGAAGCAGTGCTGAGAGTCTCCCCGGAACAGATTGATTTCTTCCTGCATCCCCAGTTTGGACAGGAAACTATATTGACGGCAAAAGAGGCGGGATTCATGCTGGGAACCGGAATAAACGCTTCTCCGGGAGCCGCTTTCGGCGTCGTGGCAATGGATGCCGACCTCGCTGAAACCTGGTCCAACGAGGGAAAGGATGTCATCATGGTGCGTGCCGAAACCAAACCGGATGACGTCCACGGTATGCTGGCCTCGAAAGGGATTCTGACTAGCAGGGGAGGACGTACCAGCCATGCCGCCCTGGTTGCAAGGCAATTCGGTAAACCGGCGGTGGTGGGCGTTGCAGCCCTCGAAATTGATCTGAACAAACGTATCATAAAAGTAAACGGCAACGTGATTAATGAAGGGGAATGGATATCTATTGACGGGAACTCAGGCGAGGTTTTCCAGGGTAAGTTGCCCACCAAGATTCCCGACATCAAAGATCCCTGGTTGAAAAAACTGCTGGCCTGGGCGGATGATATCAGACGACTGGAAGTAAGGGCTAATTCCGATTATCCGGAAGATGCCAAAAGAGCACTGGATTACGGGGCGAAAGGCATCGGTCTTTGTCGTTCGGAGCATATGTTTTTTGAAACGGACAGGCTTCCCCATGTTCATAAGCTAATCATGACGGATCTGCCCATCGAAAGAAGCGAAGCGTTGGAAGTGTTGCTCCCGTTTCAAAGAAACGACTTTGCAGAACTGTTTCGGGTAATGGATGGCATGCCCGTGATTATCCGTTTGCTGGACCCACCGCTTCACGAATTTATGCCCTCCCATACCACCTTAATGAGCGAACTGACCGATTTGAAGATCAGGCTGCAACACGCAACCAATCTGGGTGATATCGATAACTATCTGGATAAGATAAGAGAAAAGGAAAGTATTCTCAAACGGGTGGACAACCTGCATGAATCCAACCCCATGCTTGGTCTGCGTGGAGTTCGCCTGGGAATACACCTGCCTGAAATCACGACCATGCAGGTCAGGGCGATATTTGAAGCAGCCTGCTTAGTCATCCGGGAGGGAATCAATGTTAAACCCGAGGTCATGATTCCTTTGACCACTCATGTCAATGAACTAAAAATCCAGCGCGAAGCCTTGGAAAAAGAAGCACAAAAGGTGATGGACGAACAGAATATGGATTTGGAATATAAGTTCGGAACCATGATAGAAGTTCCAAGGGCAGCTCTGACTGCAAATGAAATAGCAGAGTACGCATCTTTCTTCTCCTTCGGAACTAACGATCTGACCCAGACTACATACGGTATCTCCCGGGATGATGCCGAAGCAGGCTTCTTAATCGAGTATATGGAAAAAGGAATCCTTAAAGATGATCCTTTTGCCGTGGTAGACGTTGACGGCGTGGGTGAATTGATGAAAATTGCTGTTGAAAAGGGTAAAGCTACCAATCCAGGCCTTGAAATCGGTATTTGTGGCGAACACGGCGGAGAACCAAAATCTATCGATCTTTGCCATAGGCTGGGGCTGGATTATGTGTCCTGCTCTCCTTTCAGAGTTCCCGTGGCCCGCCTGGCTGCTGCTCATGCGGAACTAAAAAACCGTTAAACTGATTCCCGACCTGTCACATACTTATTTAAATGTGGCAGGTTATAATCACTCTTAACGCCCTCTCTGCCCTTCTTCAGGTCATATAATCCTCTTCTGAACACTTACCCTGCTGTTTATAGTCGCATCTTGGCGATTAAATCAATTAGACAAGAGGTCTTAAAGCAGACGCATTCGTGTGTTTCCCGGCCCTGCTTGAAAATATTGTTGCTTGTTTGCCGTTAATGCAGATAGTGTTGGTCTTTATATGTTCCGGGTGAAAAAAGTAAACACTGGTTTACGCTGAGGCGAGGTGTTCCGAAAGGCGTCCTGACGGCATCGGCGAACATCTCTTTATCAAAAAACCTGGTCGAATTACGTGATTTTGGATTGTGATGAAATTGACCATCAACCGACACGACATTGATTATCATGAAGGCTTCGAGACCATTGTTGAAGGTTTTGATGCGTTTCTGATTGATATTTGGGGCGTCTTGCATGACAGTGCCAAAGCTTATCCCGGGGCGGTGGATTGCCTGAAGAAGCTGAGATCGGGAAATAAACAGGTAATACTGGTTTCCAATGCGGGAAGACGAGCTTCAATACTTGCCAAAGAACTTCTGGCTTTCGCGATTAACGATCAATTGTATGATCATATTGTTTCCTCCGGAGAGCTTGCCTGGAATGCTTTTTCATCCAACCAGGATCAACACCTTGAAAACCTCGGTACAAAGTTTTACCTGTTAGGGCCGGAACGCTACGCTTTGACAGAAGGATTGGCATTACAGCGAGTTCAGCGACTGGATAGGGCGGATTTTGTGTTGACTGTTGGTGTGTTTGGTAATCCTTCATCGGTTGATCCTCAAGAGCCGGTTCTTCGGGAAGCCATAGATCACAACCTGACCATGGTTTGCGCAAATCCGGATTTGTGGGTAGTCAGGGATGGCGTAATGGGAATTGCTGCCGGTGCCTTGGCCAAAAGGTATGAAGAACTGGGTGGAACAGTCATTTATTTTGGTAAGCCTCATCCCTTTACCTACCGGACTTGCTTCAACCTGCTTCAAGATATCCCAAAAAATCGCGTCCTGGCAGTAGGGGATGCCTTAAATACTGATATTGCCGGGGCTAATATATCCGGCATTGCAAGTGCATTGGTGGGAACCGGTATTCATGCGACAGAATTATCAGGTTTGCCTCAGAATACCATAAAAGCTTCAAGTCTATTCGCTAAGTTTCAGGAATACCCAAAGATGATAGTTCCCGCATTTTGCTGGTAAGAATCGACCCGGCTTATTTAAAATAATCATAAGGCTTTTGTGCGGAAATCTGAGGCCTCAATCCTTCAACCAGTTGTTTAACTCTTATGGACCAATCTTCACTTCTTGGCACCGCATTTGACTGTCAATGCGGCAAACACCACAACGTCCCAACCAAGAGGATGTATTACGGCGACGATGCTTTGGATTATTTGGACGAGACTATACGCGCATCGGGTAATTATAAGTCCATACTGGTAATAGCGGATCAGCGTACCATTGACGTGGCAGGGCAGGAGGTCATCAGGGCTCTTAATAATGCTCCCTATGACGTTGATACCTTTATCGTGCCGGATAACAAAGGTGATTCACCCGCTGCAGATGATGTAACCAGGGATTTACTGTTGGACCGTGCTCCCCGGGCTGATCTTTACCTTGCATTGGGAAGCGGGGTCATCAATGATCTGGTCAAATGGATTGCTTACCTGAGGAAAACGCCTTACCTGGTTATTGCCACCGCCGCATCCATGAACGGTTATGCTTCAGCAAATGTTGCCGCTACCATAGAGGGCTTGAAGGTCTTGTTTCATGCCAGGGCTTGCCAGGCTGTTTTTGCATTGCCCGGGATCATCATAAACGCACCGCATGAGCTGACCACGTCCGGTCTGGGTGATGTCCTTGCAAAATCTGTCAGTTCTGCGGACTGGAAGTTGAATCAGTTTCTCTTTGATGATTATTATTGTCAGTTTTCCGTTGATTTATTAAAGAACCTGGAGCCCATTTATCTGAACAACCCCCGGAAAATCAGAAATAAGGACCCGGAGGCTTATCAGGCTTTATTTGAGGCTCTTTTTTATTCCGGCATAGCCATGACAATCACCGGTACTTCGTCTCCGGCTTCCGGGGGAGAGCATCTTATATCACACACGATTGATATGCTGGCAGGCAGGGATTCCGGAAAACATGATTATCACGGCAGGCAGGTAGGGGTCGCGTCCATATTAACGGCCGCACTTTACGAAAAAATAATGGATATAGAAAACCCGCAATTCTGCGACGTCCCGGATACTATCAATCACGATTTTTGGGGTAGTCTTACGGAAATTGTGCAACCGGAGTATCAAAAAAAGCTTCCGAAAATCAAAAAAGCCATCTGTTTTCTTTCTGAAGCGGACAACTGGAATAAATTGCGATCTTTAATCAAACCCCAGTTGATAGAAGCATCCAAACTGAAAAACTGTCTGCTGCAAGCTGGAGCGGCGCATCGATACTCGGATATTCGAAACAATGATGAAAGCTTCAAACATAGCAAGTTTGCAGACGTTGTAATTCATGCAAATCAAATGAGAGATCGCTTTACGATACTTGATTTGGCCGTCATGTTGGGTGTTATTCCCAACCAGGCAGAACAATTAATTGAGGAATGGGTATCAGGCTAATATCCATTCCTTTGATGATCAGTTCATGAACCGGACACATTCGGTATAGGGAACTCGTCCCATTCTGGTTTTATTCGCAGGAATGCCGGTGTCTTCATAACCAAAGGCAATTCCAAACAACACACCAAGATTATCCTCAAATCCGAAAACCTCCCTGGGAACCTGGGGATGATTTCTCATGGCTCCCATGGGGCAGCTACTGACTCCAAGAGCAGTAAAGGCCAACATTAGTGTTTGCGCGTACATTCCCACATCCACGGCAACAGACTGGGGGAATTCCTTTTCCATGCAAACAAAAGCCATGTGAGGAGCATCAAAAAACTCAAAGTTCCTCAATATCGCGTTCATCCGTCCCAACTGATCATCCCTTGCGATACCCATCTCCTGATAAAGAGCTGCTGCACACTCAACCTGTCGCTTTCTGTAATTTCCCTCAAACTTCATCGGATAGTCGAAATCAGGACTTCCCAAGTCTCCACCGGTGATCAGCTCATACATTTTCTTTTGGATGATATTCCTTGATTCACCCGAAGCGACAAATACCTGCCATGGCTGTACATTGCTGTTTGAAGGTGAAAGTTGTGCCAACTCGAAAGCCTTGTTGATAGTCGCGTCGGGAACCGGTTTGTCCAGAAAACCGCGCACAGACCGACGAATACGAATGGCTTGTTCCAGATTCATTGATATGTCCTGAGAATGCTTCATCTATTTTATCTCCATTTTCCTTGTGAATAGCTGTGTGCACTTATTTTTGATTTAAGTAATTCAGCAATGCCTATCGGAAAAACCGATTTGGATATGATTTCAGCTGCCTAGTTTAGTATGCCAGGATCATTCACGCATGTCAGCGTCCTGTTACCTTTAAAAAAACCGAATTTATCCTCTGTGCATTGAAATTCAAGACGATTTGTTTTGTTGGTTGTCTATCCGGATTCCTGATTCCAAACCAAAACTATTTCAAAGAAGAAGAGTTGAAACGCGAGCGTTATCTTCTCAGGCCATTTCATTTTCAGCTTTAGTCCGCTGTCACTGGTTGTTTTATAGGCAACCGTTCTATGGGAGGATGTTGGGATCTAAATTTAAAACTATGATAATTATACTAGGAATTTCCTTAAATATTTTGATAGAATAGAAGAAATTCGATGTTTGGGCTTTCATTAGATGAAAACGATTTTGAATTCCGCTTATACCTCAAAAATACGATTAATCGACGTCTTTTAATAGAAGGGGCAACGGTTATCGTGTGTTAAAGGCACATTACATCCCTGGTAACCGAGGAGATTGAAATGAAACTAAAAGGCTTTATTGATTGGTTTATTCCCGATGAACTGAAAGAAGAAGACAGTACCTATAATACAGCTAAACTACTGGTTGTCGTTGCTGTTGCCTTGATTATAGCAGTTATCGGGTATAGCCAGATGTATTTGTCCTTACAGCAATATACCGCTGTATTTGCTATCCTTTCGTTTGGTCTGCTGGTGTTGGTTCCTGCCCTTTTTGTCATCAAATTGACCGGAATGTTGAAGCTATCCGGGAACATGATTGTTTTTGCCCTCTTTTCCATACTGGTGTTTTTAAACTTTACGGTTGGTAATATCCTTTCCGTTGGGACCATTTGGTATGCTATCATCCCGATTCTCAGTGTTCTGCTGATCGGCGTAAAATTCGGCATTTTTTGGTCGGGCGCTTCAATTGCATGGGTGAGCGTTCTCTACTACCTGGTTCATATTGATTACCAGTTTTCGGAACTGGATCTGCCCGCCGAAAGTATGTTTCTGTTCCAATACACCTCATCCGCCGGTTTAATCATCGTCATTATGGTTTTTACCGTTGTTTTTGACACCATTCGTCAAAACCATAACCGCTTTATTAATAATCTGCTCAAACTCACCCAGGAAATCGCCGAGGGCAATACCAATATAGAACTGCACTCCTTAGGCAGCATAGAAAGCGGAAAACAAAACGTATTACAAAATATGATAGATTCCCTGAATGATAAGGTTCAATTAGCACAGGAAATCGCCAAGGGAAATCTGGATGTGAAAGTCACCCTGGCATCGGACCATGATGCTTTGGGAGAAGCTCTGCAAAAGATGGTTTGGGCGCTTAGGGAAAAGTCCCAACTCGCTGAGCAAATCGCCCAGGGAGACCTTTCCCAGGAGGTGGTGCTGGCTTCAGATAAAGATACCCTGGGGAAATCCCTGCAACGCATGGCAGACAATCTAAACGACTTGTTGACGAGAGTCGTGGTTAGTACCCGTAAAATTAAACTGAATTCGTCACAGATTTCCATGTCCAGTCAGAACCTATCCGAAGGATCAAATGAACAGGCCGCATCACTGGAAGAAATCTCTTCCTCTATGGAGCAACTGGAAGGCCAGGCCAAGTCAAATGCGGAGAATGCCAACGTTGCCAACCAAAAAGGACTGGAAGCCAAACAGTTTGCCGAAGAAGGTAATTCCTCCATGGGTAAAATGTTGCAGGCTATGCGTGAAATCAACGTTACATCGGAAAACGTCTCAAATATTATCAAAACGATCGATGAAATTGCTTTTCAAACCAATGTACTGGCTATAAACGCCGCTGTAGAAGCTGCCAGGGCCGGGGAGCATGGAAAAGGTTTTGCGGTGGTTTCGGAAGAGGTTCGAAACCTGGCCCAAAGAAGTGCGGAGGCCTCCAAAGAAACAAATAAAATGATTACCGATTCCATCAAAAAGATAGAAGCCGGGGCGGCTATTGCTGATGAAACGGCAAGATCTCTCGCTTCCATCGTAGAAGGATCATCTGTTTCAACCAATATGATCAACAATATTGTCACGGGCAGTAACGAACAATCACTGGGAATCACCCAAATCAACCAGGGGTTGAACCAATTGAACCAAGTTGTGCAATCCAATGCATCAATTGCGGAAGAATCGGCCACTGCCAGCCAGGAAATGGATAATGAAATGAGTTTGCTGGAACAACTAACCAAACGCTTCAAGCTGCGCCAAACAAGTGATGATAGTCGATTCAAAACACCATATCAATTGCAGACCGGGAGGAAATCCATAGAAACCAATGTTTCGGGTCATAAGCAACAACCCGGGAAAACATTAACTTTTAACAAATCGTATGACGACTTTATTTCGTCATAATTGACAAGGGAGATTATCGAAAAAACACAAATGAAACACCACTGCACTACCAGATGAGAAATTCATTGGATGCGGATCTCAAAAGGCTCAGTATCAAAGTCTCGGTTGGAATTGCTTATTCACCGCAAAGAAACCGATTTTGAAGCGAGGCGTCTTACTAAGCCCCAGTAAGATTCTCAAAGAAGTATCTAACAATAGGAGGCCTATGAGCAGTTGTACAAAAATCTCAGGTGTAGGGATGTATGTTCCTTCCATCAAAGTCGACAATGCTATGGTTGTTGAACGTTTAAGAAAGTCAAGTCAGGGGTTCCTAATGCCCGACGAGCTGGAAGCGTTGGTCGCGGAAGCTGAAGACAAGCTGGTTAAGGTTGGAAGCAAGACCCGCTACTATTGCGAAGAGGATGAGTATTGCACCGATATTGCAACCAAAGCTTCAATCGATGCCTTGAATGAAGCCGGAATAAAACCGGAAGAACTGGATCTGATTATATTCACCGGAATGTCAAAAGCATTCGTAGAACCGGCAACTGCCCACGTGCTGAAGCACAACCTGAATGCCACAAAAGCGAATGTCATCGATACCCAGGATGCCTGCACAAGCTTTATCAAATCGTTGGAGCTGGCTGATGCCATGATAAAAATTGGTAAAGTAAAAAAGGTACTGGTGGCGTCCGGTGAACGATCTTTTGACTGGGCAGATTTCACCTGTAAAACTCCCGGAGAACTGGTCTGGAAATTCGCCTCCCTGACAATCGGTGACGGTGCCGGAGCCATCGTTGTTGAAGGAAGTGACGATGATACCTACGCGGATGATCCCCATCATTTTCAGTTCTTTTACAAGCTCTTTAGCGATAAGTTCAACGCTTGTACCATTGGTTTGAACTATTGCGTCGGAGAACGATATCGACTGTTTTCGCACTCCAAACACTTAATCAGGGCCGGGCAAAAGGCAACTTCGGAGCTGATCCAGGAGATTTTCGCAATGGATGAGTGGAAGAGCTACAAATATGACAATCTCATTTTCCACAACGTGGGTAATATTGTAGACACATTGATTGAAAGGATGCTCAGGGACGCTGATATGTATGTCTCGGGTAAGAAAAAGGCTTTTTTCCCCAATTTCGGAAACGTTGGATCTGCCAGCCTGCCGATAGCAATGACCCTTGCCAAGGAAGAGGACAAGCTAAAACGAGGCAATAACGTATTTGTCGTAGTACCTGCAGCCGGTGTGCAATGCGGTATTATGTCCTTTAAGTATTAATATTGATAGCCAAGATAATTCGGTGTGGCTAAATGATTGCCATGAAGTCATGCCGAACAATCTATCCATGCTCACCCGGTTTTTTCGGCATATCTTTTCTCACCTGCGATACCGGCATTCCAACAAACATAAAAACACTCCCCGCTTTTAAGCAGAACGATGTTTGTCTGCGCCATACTTTTACCTCCCTTAAACACTACGAAAAAGTAAAACCAGGGGAAAATAAAGGGACCTCTCCAAGTCAACCGGATTTTGCTTCAAAAAATGAATGCAAGACTGAGCGAAAACATTAAAGCCCTGAATTGCTATCGTTTATTTGTAATAAAGGGTATATGCTTTTTGAATATGGACTCTACCCGATCACATCCAAGGGCGTTCGGTTTTTGATAGGCTTTTTCACTTGCTTTGATAACGATTCTTTAAACCATGGTTGTTTATTTAAAATTGCTGAGTACCGCTTTTTTCTGGGGTGGTACTTTTATAGCGGGAAGAATTGTATCCCGTGATATGGACCCGTATTCCGCTGCATTTCTGAGGTTCGCCATCGCCAGTGTTTTCTTGCTCTGCTACATATATATCCGCGAAGGTCGATTGCCGGGGCTGAACGGGAAGCAGGCAATGGTAATGATGTTGCTGGGATTAACCGGGGTGTTTGCCTACAATGTTCTTTTCTTTTCGGGCCTTAAAACAGTGGTCGCAGGCAGGGCTTCATTGATCATTGCTTTGAATCCCATCGCCATCAGCTTGCTTTCTTCAATTTTTTTCAAGGAAAAACTGACGCTCATGAAGGTGATCGGTATTTTTCTTTCTGTTTACGGGGCCATGGTGGTGATAACCAATGGGGATCTATTAAGTATAATTGATGATCCAGTGGGCGTCGGCGAGTTGATGATACTTGGTTGCGTAGCAAGCTGGGTGACTTATTCCCTGATTGGTAAAACAATCATGTCGGATCTGTCTCCCCTGGTATCGGTAGGCTACTCCGCCGTTGCGGGAACCTTGGCACTGGCTGTACCTGCCTTCAACCAGGGATTGTTGGATTCGATTGCACACTATACTATTTACCAATGGTCATCCTTGTTTTATCTCGGTTTCTTCGGAACCGTCTTAGGTTTTTTCTGGTATTACGAAGGAATCAACATCGTCGGTCCAATGAAAAGCAGTGTGTTTATCAACTTTGTCCCTGTCAGCGCAATTATCCTTGCATTTCTTATCCTGGGAGAACCGATAACCCTTTCTTTGGTAATTGGAGCGGCTCTGGTTATCTGTGGCGTATTGCTTACCAATTTCTCAAGTTATATTGTTGCCCAAATTAAATCGTCACCTTGAATCCTTGATTCTCCATTTCGTCCGGACACTTGTTACCGCATGCCGGCTTTTTATCTGACGGACTCAAGTAAATAATCCCGCGTCCCCGGCGGTCGTCAACCATAATTGTGTATAATTTAGTGTGCTATTGAGGAACAAAAATTTTATAATATAGAAAACTAGCCGTTTGCATAAGACGAACCCTTATTATTACGGAGAAACAATGAGTGATTTGGCTCAAAAAGTTTGCGTTCCCTGCCAAGGAGGAGTTCCACCGCTAAAAGGCGAAGAGCTGAGGTCATTGCTAGGTCAGCTTGATTCAAAATGGGAACTGGTCGATCAACATCACCTAATACGAGAATTCGATTTCGAAAACTTCAAGGAAGCTCTTGATTTTACCAATAAAGTCGGTGAGCTGGCGGAGCAGGAAGGTCACCATCCGGACATTGGCTTGGGCTGGGGGTATGTTCACGTTACGACCTTTACTCACAAAATAGACGGGCTGACCGAAAGTGATTTCATCCTGGCCGCCAAAATTGATTTACTGGTTTAAACCCGTCGACACCAGACGCAACGACATAGGTGCGATAAATCAGTTTTGCATCAATAGCCGACTGCCGAAGCCCCGGAGTAGCCGGCTATTGAACGGATTGTGTACAGTAAAAACCCCCTCTCAAGGTTCCCATCAATAAATCCAATGATCCGAATCGTTAGGTCACTTCTTCTTTAAGCAAAAACCAATCAGCATCTCGCCTCCAGCCTCCACATTTCTCGGATCTACCATGGACCTAACCGGTTGATATGAAGATTGCTCCTGCGGATGGTAACAATGTGCCGGTTGCATGGAAGTAATTATGAGTTATTCAGAGTTATTACAATCCATTGACAAAATCGTCTTATATCAATTATTTTTGATCTTCCCTTTTGCAAACCAAATGTCTTTCATTCGGAGAACAGGCCGATGGCAACAATGCTTTCTACAAAAGAGGCTGCAAAATTTTTAAATGTCAATGAAAAGATGGTCTATACCCTCGTGGCGGAAAAAGGGTTGCCCGCTACAAAAATAACCGGAAAATGGCTGTTCCCCAAACACCTTGTGGAACAATGGGTGGAAATCAATACCGTCAATTACCCACAACCTCTACAATCTGATGTAAATTACCAAAAATTACTAATAATTACCGGAAGCAATGATGTTTTGTTAAGCCATACTATTTCCCTGTTTAACAAACAGTTTCCCGAATACATCGCTGTTTTTGGTAATCTCGGAAGTATGGGAGGTCTAAGGGCACTGCGACAGTCTCAATGCCATATCGCTGCCAGTCATCTGCTTCAGGAGAATGAAGATCAGTATAACTTTAAAGCGGTGGAATCTGAACTAAATGAAACACCTGCTATTGTCAACTTTTGCCAACGCGAACAGGGATTAATATTGGCCAAGGGAAATCCCAAAGCTGTCAAGGCAGTTGCCGATCTTGGGAAAAAAGGAATACGGATTGCCAATCGCGCATTAGGCACCGGAACCAGACTTCTGTTGGATCTTGAACTCAAAAAAGCAAAATTGAATTCCCAAAAAATACAAGGGTATCAAAATGAGTTACCGAGCCATCTCGATGTGGGATTGGAAGTCTCATCCGGCAATGCAGATGTTGCCCCGGGAATTCGGATTGTAGCCCATTTGTTGGGGCTCGATTTTTTACCGCTGCGCTGGGAGCGATTCGATCTGCTGATTCCCAAGGGCAGGTTCTTTGAGAAGGGAGTTCAACTGTTTTTGGGCTTGATGCACGATCAAAAATTCAAATCTCTGTTCCCTCCAAACAGTGGTTACAAACTTGAAACTTCAGGGAAGGTGGTTTTTCCTGACGGTTAGATTGCTGTATCCTCCGTCATGTACAATCTTTAACAACTAAAACAATTTGTGGGAGAAATGAAAATGAAACGGCTTAAAAATGTGCTTCGAATCAACATAGTCGTACTGGCAATACTCTTTACATTGAATACGCAAGCTTTTGCAAAAACACTGACCATGTCGACTACAACCAGCACACAGGCTTCCGGCTTGTTGGATATCTTGTTGCCGGAACTGGAAAAGGACACGGGCATTAGGGTAAAAGTGATAGCCAAGGGAACCGGGGCCGCAATTAGAGACGGCATTGATGGTAACGTGGATGTTATTTTTGTCCATGCAAAATCCCGGGAAGAAAAATTTGTGGCAGACGGATATGGCACAAAGCGTTACGCTGTGATGCACAATGATTTTGTGGTCGTTGGTCCGGCCTCCGATCCGGCTGGAATCAAAGGAGTCAAAAACGTCGGAATGGCACTGGCAAAAATTGTTTCATCCGGTCAATCTTTTATCTCAAGAGGTGATGACAGCGGAACGCATACCAAAGAACAATTCCTGTGGAAGAAGTCGGGCGTAAAGCTGGAAACAAGCAGTAACACCATTATCAAAAAAGGTAAAAAACGAGAGATTACCTTCGTGCAACCCGCAGCGGCAAGCGGATATCGCTCCATTGGACAGGGAATGGGAAAAGTTCTAACCTTTGCTGATGAAAAACAGGCATATACTTTAACTGACAGGGGGACGTACATAAAATACAAACACGGTCGTGATGTACCCATCGATCTGATCGTATTGTGTGAAGGGGATGACAACCTTGGAAACCCCTACGGAGTGATTCCTGTTAATCCGGAAATGCATCCGCATGTTAAATATGGTCTGGCAAAACAATTTGCTCAATGGCTGGTGTCAAAACGCGGTCAGGAGCTGATAGCCGGATACAGACTGCTGGGAAAACAATTGTTTTATCCCGACGCACTCTAAAAAGTTCAACAGCAATAGAGGAGTAGGATGGGATTTTTATGGGATAGTCTGGTCTCTGCACTTTATCTGGCTTTTTCGCTGAATAAAGAGCTCTACGAAATCGTGCTGGTTTCATTGAAAGTCTCGTCCAGCTCGACAATTATTGCCAGTATTTTTGGTGTGCCGTTAGGCATGATCATCGCTTTTGAAACATTTCCCGGCAAAAGGCTGTTGATCACCATTTTAAATACCATGCTGGCACTACCCACCGTAGCCATCGGCTTGTTTGTTTATGCCTTGATCTCCCGTCGGGGAATATTTGGTCCTTTGGATCTGCTTTATAGTCAAAATGCCATCATCTTGGGTCAGGTCATTCTAATCACCCCTGTAGTCGCAACTTTTACCATTGCCGCCGTTAACCACATCGATACCCGATATCGTAAAACCGCACTGACCCTGGGAGCAAACCGGAGGCAGGCTACCTTTGTCGTATTCAGGGAAGCTCGCTACGGAATAGTGGCAGCCGTTGTTGCCGCTTTTGGCAGGGTTATATCAGAAGTAGGAATCAGTATGATGCTGGGGGGAAACGCCAAGGGGTTTACCCGCACGATTACGACAGCCATGGCTTTGGAGTATGACAAAGGAGAATTTGTACTGGCTGTTGCCCTGGGGGTGATCCTGCTTGCCATCTCTTTTGGATTGAATCTCCTGTTTCACGTACTGCAGGGAAGAGGGGTGAAATGATTCTTTACTCTTTGCAAAAGCTTGAAAAAAGCTTTAACGAAAAAACAGTGTTAGACATAGATCACCTTGAAATTGAACAGGGATTTATCTATGCCCTGCTGGGACCAAACGGCTCGGGAAAAACCACCTTGCTCAATATACTGGGTTTCTTGGATAAACCGTCTCGTGGGTATCTATCCTTTAAAGGACATTCAGTTTCATTTAATGAAAGGGTTTTGCAACCATTGCGTAAAAAAGTCGTTATGGTGAATCAAAACCCTATCTTGTTCACCACAACGGTATACAAAAACCTGGAATTTGGCCTTAAAATCAGGAAGGTAGCAAAACTACAAAGACGCAAACTGATTGAAGAAGCCCTGGAAATGGTGGGGTTACGTCACCTGGAACAGGCTCCGGCCCACAAACTTTCGGGTGGAGAAACTCAAAGAGCGGTGCTTGCAAGAGCCATGGTGCTTTCTCCTGAGGTGATTCTCTGTGATGAACCTACGGCTAGTGTGGACCTGGAAAACCAGCTCAAAATAGGTCGCCTGTTAAAGGAGATTAATCAGGAGAAAAAAATCACTTTGATTTTTACCTCGCACGATAAGCGACAGGCAGCTTCTCTTCCGCAACACCGCATCTTCCTGGAACAAGGAAAAACAAGCAGGCACTCGTACGAGAATATATTCCCCCGTCACCTGCTAAAGGATAAGACACCCTTGATGGATTCTATCCGTGACTATCAAACGCTGCAAAACGGTGCCAACAATTCACTGTCCAACGCTAGATTTCGTATTGACCCGGAGGCTATCGAAGTACAAACACTGAACAGCGATGAGCCAAGCTCCCCTGGTGTTGTGGGTAGAATATCGCGCCTAAGCCAGGACAAGGCGTCGATCCGTATGGCAGTTTCCTGTGGTGTTCGGTTGACGGTGGTTATGCCCCGGGAAACATACAAGAAGCTCCGACCACTGGTAGGAGAACAAGTTCTTGTTTCTGTTCCCGAGTCGGCGGTTTCATTCATTGACTAACTCAGTCGGCGAGCTAATCGTCTTTCCTAAATGTCGTCCTCTCGCCTCACCTCAATCTCAACTTTTCTAATGTTTTGCCCTGAAATCTCCCTACCATTTCGCTTTTAAAGATGATAGGAACTAATTCAATGAAAACAAAGAGAATACTGGCAAAACAAGGTTATATGTTGTAATGTTTATGCATTAAGCCTTACCAATCGAAAGTCACCCTCACAAAACTGTTATCACGATAATGAGATAGACCTTTGGAGTTGAGGTATGCAACAGGCAAGAGAAAAACGGTTTTTGGTTATCCTGTTCATCGGGCTAATGACGCTTTTTTTTCTCCAACTCCTTTCCGAGCTTATTCAGGGGATTTATGCCGGCTGTTTAATGACCGTGTCGGTTGATCAGAGTGTCTTTGCTTCCCTTTTTCTGTTGTCTTCCATTCTTTTGGTTGTATTCGGTCAGCGCTTGTCCCCTTTGATCATAGTGATATTTGGTGAGCTGGCTATCTTGTTTCGGGTCCTGGAAGCATTTGCCTCACCCGGATACAGCATGATATTTGCCGGATTGGGGGTGGCCTGCTTTCTGCTCTTTTTTCCTGCCCATCTTCATTTTATAAAAGATTCGAATCGCAATACCAAAGGCGTTTCTTTCGGAATCGGATTTTCAATATCCGTCCTGCTGCTGATCACCTTTAAGAGCTTGAACTCTTCAATTGATATCACGCTTTATGGTCCATACAAGTGGATAGGATTGGTTTTGGCAGGGATTGCCTTTGTGGTTCTCCCGATTGTGATCTTGGGCGGGGATAGCGCTTCCAAAAGTCGTAACAGGCAAATCTTCGGGAAAAAATCGGACAGACCGAATGTGTTTCTGCCTGCTCTCGGCATTTTTTCAGTCGTGGCTCTTGTTCATTTTGTTTTTTCCAGTCCAGCCGTTGCAACCCGATGGGTGGAGGGAGACTATTCAATGATCACTGCATTTCAGGTATTAGCCATCATAATCTATGCAGTGAATAAGCTTTTAAATCCCAATCCCGAGTCTTCTCTCATTAAACCCGTACTTTTCTTTTGGAATGTGGTCTTTATTTTGCTCCTGGTTGTTCTTCTTTTAAGACTGCAGCCTTCGTTCCCTGTTCAGGCCGGTGAGTATCCCTACTATGCAGACCCGGTCGTTACGGTTGATCGAGTGCTTCTGTACATTGTTCTTTTTCTCTCGCCTGTTTTGTTTGTAAACATATCCGTGTTTTCAGCCCAAATCATTAAAACATCTGTAAGCATCGCCCGGGTAGGATTTGGCTTTTTTTCAGCTTGTGCGGCTCTATTAATGCTCATATTCGCCCATGTATTTTTAACTACTTATGATTATGTTCCTGCAGTGGGGCCTTTTTTCCGGAACAAACATTGGTTGGTTATTTTCTTGGCTTGTTTGGGAATGCTGATTCCGGTGATAGCCAGCAGGCATGAACTGATTCGTGATCGCGGCATTCGTTTCAGCAACAGGGACAGATTCATGTTGGGAACTCTATTCACGGTTTTAACCTGTGTGATCTTGTTAGGTATCCCCGAATCCAAACCAGTCAGCATAGATGCCGCTTCTCAAAAAACCTTAAGGGTGATGACCTACAACATTCAACAGGGGTATAACAGATTCGGAAAAAAGAGTTATCTGGAACAATTGGAACTCATTAAATCAGAAAATCCCGATATCGTTGCCCTGCAAGAAACCGATTCAGTTCGCGTGGCAGGCGGGAATTCGGATATTGTGCGCTATTATTCCGATAGACTCAATATGTATTCCTACAACGGACCTACACCGGTAGCCGGAACGTTTGGTATTGCCCTGCTGTCCAGGTTTCCGATTGTGATTCCCAGCACTTTCTTTATGTATAGCGATGGAGAACAAACAGCAACGATTCAAAGCAAAATAAAGGTGGGGGGTCAAATCTTCAACATAGTTGCGACTCATCTGGGAAATGATGGCGACATGGTCCAGCAAAAGGCTATTTTGGATTTGCTGGGAAACAAGGAAAATGTTGTATTAATGGGAGATTTTAATTTTAGCCCGGACTCGGAACAATATTTTCTCACAACATCGACACTTTCCGATTCGTGGGTGACGTATCGGCAGTCGTTAGGCCTGGAAGCGGCACAGCTTGATCAAGAAAATGATAATCGGATCGATCACATTTTTGTTTCTCCGGAATTAATGATCTCTTCCAGTCGATATCTTCACGGGGATCACTCCGACCATCCTGCATTAGTTACCGAAATACAGATTAACTGATACCTGAACGAAAACCAACTTTACCCATACCAATAAAAGCTTTAAAAGCATTTTGGCATTTCGAGGTTTAGTGCTTTCAGCGATCAGCACTCAGCCGGTTTTTGTTTGTCATTGTAATGCCTTGAGCTGAACGCTGACGGCTGACAGCACGTTAATTCCTGTCTGTATCAACCTTAAGGAAGTGACCGAAAAAAAGGACTGAGCAAGCGTGTGCAGTCTGCCGAATATTGGTTCTGCGCCTGATAGACTATCAGTTGCGATAGCTCAGGCGGTTGCTGGTCTCTGGTATATTCGGCCATCAGTCTGTGAGGAGGCCGGTTTTCAAATGAGCACAATCCGCAGAGTTTTCGTGGATAGAGGTGTTTTGATTT
Organism: SAR324 cluster bacterium; assembly: GCA_028280735.1. Classification (GTDB taxonomy): domain Bacteria; phylum SAR324; class SAR324; order XYD2-FULL-50-16; family XYD2-FULL-50-16; genus JAHJTV01. Next base: position 23,889 of record JANQLH010000064.1, read on the forward strand.
ACAAAGGGTCTCCAGTCTCTTTTTTTCGAAAAAAGGTAGGAGCAAAAAAAGTGAACCGGCAGGGTGCAGCAGATAATCTGCTCCCATGATCAGCTGATCCAAGTTCAATTTATCCGAATGCCGGGCAACGCGTTTTCTTATTTCCCGGGATTTTAATTTCTGATCATAAAAAGGGGGATTGCAGATAATTGTGTCATAAGCACCTTTTGTTTCCGCCATTACACTGTGTTGCTGTAACGATCTGTTGATGACGGTAATTCGCTTTTTCCATGGTGAGCCGGCTACATTCTTCCTGGCTTGTTCTGCCGCTGCAGCATCGATATCTAAAGCATCTACAGTTGATTCGCTTTTCTGAGCAACCATCAGCGACAAAAGCCCTGTCCCCGCTCCAATATCAAGCATTCCGGAGCCCTGCCCCGGATCAATCCAAGCCCCGAAAATACAGGCATCAGAAGTTATCTTCATGGCACAGCGATCTTGATTGACGGAGAATTGTTTAAAGTGAAAAACAGTGTTACGCGGCATGGAGAAATAATAGACTGACGTTGTGGCGAGTTCTTCTAAGGTTGATTGTTAATTGTTAATTGTTAACAATTGATTATTGATTATTCTTTCTTTTCATCGCGGTTCTGACACTCGCACTAATAATCCTGCATAACTCGTCACATTCTGTTTGAAGACTTGATATATCTTTAGGTTCTTTAATATGACTTCGTAGCAATATCTGCAACCAGACCTTTGTTTCGTCAAGTTCCTTTAAGGCAACCTTTAGTTTATGAATAAAGTCATTAGCGCTTTCAGCGGATCGAGCTTCTGCATAATTTGGGGCAGGTGATGCTCCACTTCTTAATAGCTGCTTGGAAATATGTTTTTCTGCGGGAGAGTTCTCCAGTTTTGACGATAGTTGAATCGTAGAAGCAGCAAAATCAATCAATCTGTTTTGAATATCATCACCCTTGGCCATTTTAATAATCAATAATCAATTGATAATAACTATATGCTACCCTCAAGACATTGCTTAACGTTCGGTTTCACTATGCCCTTTGCTGTTATGAGTCGATCCTTTGGAACATGGAGACATAAAAGACTGAGCTTTGCGGCAAGCTCTTCTTAGGTTGATTATTAATTGTTAACAATTGATTATTGATTATTCTTTCTTTTCATCGCGGTTCTGACACTTGCACTAATAATCCTGCATAACTCGTCACGATCTGTTTGAAGACTTGATATATCTTTTGGTTCTTTAATCTGACTTCGTACCAATATCTGCAACCAGACCTTTGTTTCGTTAAGTTCCTTTAAGGCAACCTTTAGTTTATGAATAAAGTCATTAGCGCTTTCAGCGGATCGAGCTTCTGCATAATTCGGGGCAGGTGATGTTCCACTTCTTAATATCTGCTTGGAAATATGTTTTTCTGCGGAAGAGTTCTCCAGTTTTGACGATAGTTGAATCGTAGAAGCAGCAAAATCAATCAATCTGTTTTGAATATCATCACCCTTGGCCATTTTAATAATCAATTGATAATAACTATCTGCTACCCTCAAGACATTGCTTAATGTTAGGATTCACTTCATCCTATGCTGTTATGAGTCGATCCTTTGGAGCTTGGGGCTCTAAAACAGCCCGGTCCACACCGACGGATGAAAGACACGGGCAAGAATCGTTGCTACAATGGCTATCAAAACACCCTTTTTGCTGATTTCCCCGAGTTTTAGAGTTTGTTTCCCGGTGATAATGGCAGCAAAAGGTAAGATGGAAGTGTTTTCAACGAAGGACTGGAAATTGATGCCTCCTTGATGGGCTTTTTTTCTATCCTGGTGCATCGATCCTAATACACCGTATACCAGAAATCCAAGATAGAACATCCATTCTTCCGGAGAGCGATTCGTGAGGATGTGGGCAAGACCGAACAAAGCGAATGACATGTTCATCGGATGACGGGTAATACGGATGATACCAATAGCTTCGGTTTTAACCGTGGCCATACCCATGGGAGAAGGATTGGCGAAACCACAAAAAAAGAGGATGAAGGCAAACAGCATGATTAGATTGCAAAGGTGTGTCATCCATGAAGCTGAAGCTGCAACAGGGAAGAATTCATTGGTATTGTCCGTTAAAACAAAAGCAGTAACCAAAAAAGCAAAGGTTGCAAGGGCAACCAACGAATAAAAGCCCTGAAAACCTTTTTCGCCCATTTTTGACACCAGTTTTCCTCGGAAAGGTTCGGCACTCAGACCAATGTGCGTACCCGCAAACAGTATCCATCCCAAAAAAACCATCCAAAAATTCATGTTGACCTCATTCGAAAAATGTCTTCTTGTCTCTTCAGAAAATGTAGAAGAAAATCGGTAAGTAACAGATTGTATCTCCTTCCGCATCGGTAGTCATCGATGCAAATCTACTATTCATCGGACATAACGAGTTTAACTCGGAGAGATACAATCGATTATATGATGAGCAATACCATATGAAAAATCTGAATGTTAAGCAAACGGAATCTCTTTTTTATAATTAAAGAGTGCCTTCTTGGCACCTTCGGGAGTATAGGTGTGACTTATCTCTGCGTAGGAAAAATTAACTTCCACACCGGCCTTTTCCTGATTAAGAAGGGTCCTGACTTTTCTCACAATTAACTGCTTGAGATCAATCGATAGAAAAACCTGGTTGTCAGCACTGAAACAGGATATTTTCCCTTCATCAATCTGCTTGCCTTCTGTTAAAAATCCCAGCAGATTAGGAGTGCTTTCATCGTATTTGGACACAACTGTCAATCCCTCGCAGTTGACTGCAGGTTTGATTTTAGATTTGTCCAACAAGGTGATTTTGTCCAATTCACTGGGAGCTTCATAATTTTGAATCACCTGATCCACATCGATTTCTCCCTCGTGTTTTTCATGAACACTTTCTCCCTGAATACCGGATAAACTAAGCGTGTAATGATATGCCATGGTGTTCTCCTGACGATATTGTTGATAATTAATATGATTGATTCATTGTTATCAGCCACCGTGTAACTAATTATTAATGGTCGGTAGGTCTGACACTAAACGTATGGAAGCGTTCAATGCTTCCAGTTGATAGTGGGGCCGAATATGAGACAATATTTTATAGTGCCCCGGTCTGGCAGAATCATCAAAAACCTTGATTCTGCTCTCCTGCAAAGGATGAAGTGATTTCAACTCTGTTGTCACGTTTGTCTGGGTTAAAACATATTGACTGATCCAATTGTTTAAATACTTCTCTATTTCCAATTTATCGGAAAACTTACCGATCTTGTCTCGCATGATAGCTTTAAGATAATGAGCAAATCTTGATGCCGTCAGAATATGCGGTAGCATGGCTGAAAGACGTTCGTTGGCATTGGTGAGCGCTTTCATGTACTTTTTTTGACGATGAACCGTCTGAGCACTGAAGAAAGCAGCATAAGAGGTCATTTTACAATGGTTCAGACAAACAAGCCCCTGGTACGACAGTTCTTTCTCGACTGAGTTCAAGATGAAAACACTGGTCGACATCTTTGGCAATGGCAGGGTATCAAAAGAGGGAACAGGCAGATCGCTCACAACACCTGCTCCTGCTCCGTCAACTCCTAAAAACCTGGCCAGCCAGCCGTAATGCTCATAGGACTTACAAATTCTCTGTCCCAAGGCAAAAGCGGCATTGCCCCATAAATATTTCTTTGAATTGCCTCCTTCAACTATCTCTTCATATTGAATCGGTCCGGCATTTAAGCGACCCTCTACCTTCCCATAAGGCAAACGAAGCAACACCCGGGGCAAGACCAGAACAACATATCGTGAGTCTTCCGAATTCCGAAAGGACTGCCATTTAACCATTTCTTTACTTTCAAAAAGGCGTCCCAGGTTTTTTGGATACCCCAGCTCATTAAAGCTTTCCATGTCCAGCAAGCCGGGGTGAACACCTGAGATAAAAGGTGCGTGTGCTGCAGCCGCTACTTTGGAAATATCCTGCAATAACGAAACATCGCGAGGTGACCTGGAAAACTCGTAATCACCTATTAAAAACGAATAAGGATTACCGCCAAAGGAACCGAACTCCTTTTCATAAACATGCTCAAAAAGGGCACTTCTATCAAATTGGATGGCAATCTCGAAATCTTTGAGTAACTCCGCCTTGGAAATATTTAAGACCCGGATCTTGATGTCCGACCCGGCTTGTGAGCTGGAGATAAAAAAATGCAGCCCCCTCCACCGGGATTCCAATGCCTGGAAATGATCATGGTGCAGTATCTCATCCAATTGCCTGGCCAGGGCAGCCTGAATCGAAGCGATTCTGTTTCTGATCATTAAACTGATGCCGGATTTTACGCTCATCCCGCCTGAAAGATACTGTTCTGCAAAAGTCCGGACCAGGATACGCAAAGGTAGTTCCGTAGACGGTCTGTTTTTGCGATTTTCCAGATCCATGACTTCTTTCCACATGACTTCCAGTCTGCTCGCCTCAACCCGTTCGTGCTCCTTGACCTTTACGCCGCTAGCTTGAATCGAATGAGATTGCATTTTCGATTAATTCAATTTTTGTACTCGGTTAATAGTAGAAGCTGAAAAACATATTAATAAAAAAGCATAAAGTTACATTATATGTCTATCTTTAATTATTTAATCAGCTGTGATGTTTGTAATATAGCAGTTATCAGATTTTATTTTATTTGTATGATAAATGTTAAATCTAAAAAATTCTTTACACGAATTGGTCCACCAAACGAGTAATAAAATCGATCAGGAAAGTAAGAACGACATGGAAAAAGAACGATAATGGCATATAATATCAATAAATTTCAGTAATATAACCCAATTGATGCCTGATGGTCCGGAAAATTTCTCCGCCTGATTTGATCGATCCCGCAGCCAAATCTGTTGAATTATAACAAATTTGAAAATTCCTAAGCGCCATGAAAAAACTGTATAATCCAAGTATATCAGCATTATAGAAAAAATTACATTAGCGATATTCTCTCTTCCCTTCGATCAAACGTGTAAAGAAAAAATCTTTTCTGAAAAAAAATCAAAGCTCTTGAGCTGTCAAAGAAAAATTACAAAAACTATTTAAGTTGCTAAAATTATTGATTTTTAAGTTTTTCAGACTTTGATAATCGTAAACATACGCTGAGTGTTTTCGTCCGCATTTGGAAAAAACAAATCAAATATAGAAATTATACTCATGTGTTTCACCATAACTCACGGCATACCAATGCTATTAAAGTGCTTGGGTTTAAAGAAAAATGATTTTTATTGACATCTTCAATGTGAAGTTGGATATTTCTCATTAACTCGTGCTTGATAGAAAAAAATAATAAATAAGTAAAAAAAGCAGAGTTGAAAAAAAAGTAAATAAAATATTTAAATGAACTTGCTTGCAACTATAAATAAAATAGAGTTGCCTGCAATAAAGCCCGATCAGCAGTTTTACTATCAAAGGATGGTAAATGCCGAATAAAGAGCACTCAAACTAAAGCCAATGACCGACAACAACGAGCAGGGAATCCTGGACATCAAAAAACTGCTTCAGCCAATTGCTGATGAGAATCCTGTAGGGAATTACCTGCGATACGAAGGTCTGTATGACCAAATTGAAGAGCTGAGAAAAGAAGATGACCCGAATCTGCCCCAGGGAGTCTGGCAAACGGATTTAAAATCCGCGGATTGGGCAGGTGTATTTGAGGCTTCTGAAAAGGCCTTGTTATCCGAATCTAAAGATCTCCAGATTGCCAGTTGGTTAATGGAAAGTATGATTCATTTACATGGCATGAATGGTGTGGCCGAAGGCCTTAACCTGATCCATGAGCTGTGCCGTGAGTTTTGGGATGATATCTACCCGGCACTGGATGAAGACGATGTTGATTTTCGCATCTCTCCCTTTTTATGGATTAATAGTGTTCTGGCAGAAAAGTTAAAGGTTATCCCTATCACCCGACCGGATTTGGAGGATTGCCTGGTCTTTAATTTTCAAGAGTGGGAAAGGATGGTTCATCTGGAAGCTCTTGCAAAACAATCAGCTTCTGCCCGCAAAAGCCTTGATGGCGAAAAAAAATGTACAAGGGGAGAATACAATCGCAGTACCGAAAACACTCCCTTGGAATTTCTTAAGAATCAACAGGCAGCTTTGCTGTCATCGTTAACGGTGACTAATGATCTCTGTACTTTTCTTGATGAAAAGTGCGGAAAGGCCTCTCCCGGCTTAGGTCAATTCAGAAAAAATCTTGAAGCGATCGAAGCTCAAATGAATCTGTTGATCTCAAAACGGGATAAATCAACTGGCAATAACATGTCAGAAGAAGCGGCAGAAAGAGAGGGAGGCGGAATCTCAAAAACATTCCTGTTCGATTCGGATAGCCGGGTCAAAAGCAGGGATGAAGCCTACCATTTACTTTCTGAAATAGCGGAATACCTTATGGAGACAGATCCCCACAGTCCTGTTCCCTTTTTAGTCAAACGAGCCGTTAGTTGGGGATCGATGAGTCTGAGTGAGCTTCTAACCGAGCTATTGAAAGACGGGCAGAACTTACAGCAGATCTACTCTTTGCTCGGAATCCAGGAATAAGTTTTCCATCTTAAACCAAGCCAATAGGAGGCAATATGTCAAACAGTACGCAACATAAGTTGTCAAAAGTCCGACCACCCAGGGTGCAAATTACCTATGATGTTGAGGTGGGAGACGATGTACAAATGAAGGAACTCCCCCTCGTTGTGGGAGTCATGAGTGACCTGAGCGGTGAATCCGTGAAAAAGAAGCCGAAACTAAAAGAACGAAAGTTTGTGGAGATCGATTCAGAGAACTTTGATGAAGTGATGGCATCCATTCAACCACGTGTGGAAATCTCTGTGGATAACAAACTCACCGATGAGGATACAAAGCTGAACATGCAGCTTGATTTCAATAAAATGGAAGATTTTAAACCATTGAACGTGGTTAAAAAAGTACCGGCTTTGAACAAGTTGTTTGAAGCACGCAGCCACCTGGTGGATCTTCTGGGCAAACTGGACGGCAACGACAAACTGGACGAAATGCTGACGGAAATTGTTCAGAACACACCGGATCTGGAGCAAATCAAAGCTGCAACCGCAGATGAAGAAGAATCGGCCCCGGAAAAGAAAGACAAGAAATCAGCCAAAGCCGAAAAAGCTCCAGGTAAAACGGATGATAAATCAGACGATAGTCCGGACGATAAACCAGCCAAGAAAAAATAAGCTGGTAATCTTTCATTCACATTCCGAATTGAAAACCATTTACAAAGGAATAAGATGTCAACCGCAAATAAAGAAGTAAAAGCTCCCCAGGCGATGGAGGGCACCAGTGAATTGAGTCTGATTGATTCCATCATCCAGGAAGGAAAAATGGCCAAGGATGAAAATCAAGAGACTTACGCCAAGGACCTGTTATCGGAATTCGCAAGGCAGGTTCTGGATGAAGGTATGGTCGTCGATAAAGGACTGAACCAAACCATCAAGGAAAGGATTGGCCAGATTGATCAACTGATCAACGGTCAACTGAATGAAATTCTTCATCATGAAAAATTCCAGAAAATGGAATCAGCCTGGAAGGGTATGGAGTACCTGGTGAAGAATACGGAAACCAGTTCCACCCTGAGGTTAAGAGTACTGAATGTTGCCAAGGATGAATTGGTTGATGACTTGGAAAAAGCAATGGAATTCGATCAAAGTGCCCTGTTTAAAAAGATTTACGAGCATGAATACGGAACCTTTGGCGGAACTCCCTACAGCGTGTTGATCGGTGATTATTATTTTGGAAGACATCCACGGGACATGTCCTTATTGGAAAGGATTTCTCACGTGGCTTCCGCGGCTCACTCTCCGTTTATTGCCGCTGCCGACCCAAGGCTTTTTGACATGGACAGTTTCCAGGAACTGGGCAATCCGCATGATCTGTCAAAGATATTTGAAAGTGCTGAATTAGCCAAATGGCGGACCTTCAGAGAGTCGGAAGATTCACGGTTTGTCTCCCTGGTCATGCCGCATATTTTACTGAGACAGCCTTATGGTCCTGATTCAGAGCCTGTAGAACATCTTAACTATATTGAAGATGTTAACGGCAAAGATCACAGCAAATACCTCTGGGGTAATGCTGCATATGCGCTTGGTTCACGAATTACCAATGCGTTTTCAAAATACAAGTGGTGTGCTTCCATTCGTGGTGTTGAAGGAGGTGGCCTGGTGGAAAATCTGCCGGCACATAACTTCCTGACCGTTGATGGAGATATAGAACTGAAATGTCCAACAGAAGTCCAGATTACGGACCGCAGGGAAAAAGAACTCAACGATCTCGGGTTTATCAGTCTCGTGCATTGTAAGGGAACCGATCAGGCAGCATTTTTCGGAGGACAAACAGCCAACAAACCCAGGTTGTATACCACTGACGAAGCAAACGAAAATGCCCAGATCTCTTCCATGTTGCCGTATATTCTGGCCTCTTCCAGGTTTGCTCACTATCTGAAAGTAATCATGAGAGACAAGGTAGGTAGCTTTGCAACCAAAGAACAGATCGCCGATTACCTTAACAATTGGCTGGCAAATTACATTCTGCTGGCGGATGATGCCGGACCGGATCTCAAAGCTGAATATCCCTTGAGAGAAGGCAGGGTGGATGTGACGGAAGTGGAAGGGAAAATCGGTGCCTATCGCGCCATCGTTTTCCTGAGACCGCATTTTCAACTCGAGGAATTAACAACCTCCATAAGACTCGTAGCCGAGTTGCCCGCTCCTACGGGGTAGTATTCATTTCATGGGCAGCTTTTTTTAATTTAATCAGTACTCAATTTATGGGTACTAACTATCATTTAACAAGGAGAAATAATGGCAAGTGATACACCTATGACAGTTTCAAAAGCCGATATCGAGAATAAGGCAGTTAGGACGTTTGCTAAAATCGACGGCATGGAAGGTCCGAGCACCTATGCAGGTGAAGAGGGCTCTGTGGAGCTGTTAGGTTGGAGTCAATCCTTCAATCAGCCGACTCAGTTGGCTCGATCTGCTGGGAATACCGCTTCTGCAGGTAAGGCAAAGCACGGAAAACTTACCGTTTTGAAGCAAATCGATTCCACCACAACTGAACTGTTGAAGAAGTGCTGGAAAGGCAATCAGATCAACAAGATTACCATCAGCTCATACAATTCAGATGTGAAGTATTTGTACATCGAAATGGAAAAAGTAGTTATTTCCGATCAAAAACTGGCTGACAGTCCAAATCAAGTGATTCCTTTGGAAGAACTGGTATTGGATTACGGTTCAGTCAAGTATTCCTACACCCCGGTAGATGCAACAGGACAAGGTACTGGCGAGATGCCGGTTGCCATGAACCTGGAAACCGGAAACATCAGCTAAGAAGCAGTTGGTTGATGGAGTTTAGAGTTACGAAACGGAACCGCACATCGCATAGCGTCTGGCGATATTTCCTGCAAGGGATAAACGGCCCGTTTTTATCCGTAACTCTAAACTTTACCAAGACTAGACGAATTTTTGAAGAACCGTCAATAAGCCTTTAATTTAGGAATTTTGATGTAGGATTTAGGACTTTTGCCCGGCTCTATGGGGAAAAATGACCTGAGGACCAAAACTAAACAATTTGCCTTAAGAGTAATAGTGAAGGCGGGCTTAGGAAAAGCGGCCGGTGGATTCTCTATTGTGTGAATCCAATGAGCGGCGGCAATTCTGAAAGCCTCGATAAAGACGACAAGAAAAGGAAACGTAAAACAATAAAATACATCGAAATCTGAAGCACCAAAATCCTAAATCAGAATTCATAAATCCAAAATTGAATCATGAAAATCGAACTCGACTCCCTGGTAAAGAAACTTAACAAAGTATGCATGCAGGCCATGCAAAAGGCTGCGGAACTATGTGTGTCCAACACGAATTATAATGTGGAAGTGGAACATTTGATTCTGCGATTGCTGGAACAGCCTGATACCGACATTGCCGCCATTCTGGACTATTTCAAAATCAGTCAGGAAAAACCGATCAATCAATGTTCCGGATCGATCGACCGATTAAAACGCGGTAATTCAAGGACACCGGCCATGTCTCCGCATATTGTCACCCTTCTCCAAGAAGCCTGGATGGCATCGTCCATGAAATTGGGCAAAGGTCAGATCCGATCAGGGGCTATTCTGATCGGATTACTTAATGATGCAACCTTGAGAGGAGTAATTCTTGAGTCGATCCCTGTTTTACTCCAGGTTCCATTGAAAAAGCTCACTGAAGATTACAATAAAATCGTCAGGTATTCCAAAGAATCCGGTTATAAATCAGAAGCCGGTGCAGAGCAAACCGAGTCAGAAGTCAATCCGTTTCCTGATGATGCAACAGAACATTCCGAAACCCTGGATCTTTATACCGTAAATATCACCAAAAAGGCCAAGGATGGTGAAATAGATCCCGTGGAGGGAAGGGATAGGGAAATCAGACAGATTATCGATATTCTCATGAGACGTCGACAAAACAACCCGATTCTGACCGGAGACGCAGGCGTCGGCAAAACGGCTATCGTAGAAGGTTTTGCCTTGAAGGTGGTGAGTGGTGACGTTCCACCCGCCTTAAAAGATGTTTCTGTCAGAATGCTTGACCTGGGACTACTTCAGGCTGGAGCCGGTGTCAAGGGGGAATTCGAACAGCGCTTAAAAGATGTGGTGAATGAAGTGAAAGCGTCACCTACTCCGATTATATTG
>JANQLH010000156.1 GCA_028280735.1 SAR324 cluster bacterium
ACAGTTTATGACTTTTAATGAGAAGGGTTCACCAGCCGAGGTCGCTACTCAATACGACCGACGTCTGTTGAGACTGGCCAAAAACTGGATCAGAAAGACAGATCGTTCGGAATTCAAAGAATTTCAAGCTGATATCCAAAAATCGGTTAGAGCCATGAACAGCTATTTGTATCATGCCCGTCACGAATTCCGTGTCGAAAAGGATTTTTTTCATTTACGAGGGCAGGATAATATCATTCGCTATGCACCTATTGGAAAAGTTACCATCAGGGTTCACCCGGATGACAGTCTGTTTGAAATCCTGGCCAGAGTCGCGGCAGCCCAGACGGCCAAATGTAAGGTTTTAGTGAGTATTCCCGAAGGATTGGAAAGCAAAACAATCTCTTTTTTGCGAAAAAGGGAGAGAAGGGAGTTTTTGAGAAAAATTAAAATCATATCACAAAGTGACGACCAGCTTATCGCCTCCATGGACACGACGGATCGAATCAGGTATGCCGGCCCCAACAAAATTCCTTCAAAAGTCAAAGACGCGGCCGCACAAAAGGCATTCTTTATTGCTGCTGATCCGGTTCTCATGGAAGGACGTATCGAGCTTTTACATTATTATAGAAGTCAAAGTGTCTGCAACAATTACCATAGATACGGAAATCTTGGAACAAGGGCTTTTGATCAAAGTATGAATTCCATGTGAGCCGGGTACTTCAATAAAGGCGGGAAGCGCTTGGTTGTTCAGGGAATTGGTAAAATGGGCCTGGCCGGAAATCTCAACATATCATGCAAACGCTTAAATTCTTTTGCTTCCGGCCTTTCCTACAATAGCCCTATTACTGAAAAAACCAAACAAGCATCTATTGATAATTTCCACATTATCTATAAATCATTCAACTCCATTTTCCTACGATAAAGCGGATAACTAATTGTTTAGTTTAATCAAAGTAAAACGAAAGCTCCATATATATTTCTAGAAAAACCTATTATTTTATAGACGTTCTCGGATTATCCAGCGATATATTCCTGATATTTAATGCTTAATACTTGTGTTTTCCTATTATTCAATATTTTTCTAAAATAATAGGAAGTACTCTTCGTGACAAATCAACCATTTTTTTTGAATTAATAAAACTTTTTCAATCTTTTTTTGATTTGCATTGCCTGAATGAATTCTTTAGAATCTTACTAAATTATTGTTTTAATACTAAATAACGAATGACCCTGCGTTGCTGTTTTGAATTCTTAAAGCAATTTTCAGTGTAAAAGCCAAATCAAAAAAACATTTTTCCTACATTTTGTTCGTGATTTGTATTATACTGTAGCCAAAATTATATACGATCCATTTTTTCAGTAAGGTTTTGCTGTACTCGATTAATCGGAAATCTTTCCGATTCTTTCTCACTTCGCTACCCCGGGTGATTATTCCGGTACATTACCCGGTTTCTCAGCAGTTGGATGCATAACGCCTTCAATGACTTAAAAGGGGAGCTAACATGAAAGACATTCTTAACGATCTGATCAACAAATCCAATGAAAAAGCCGCCTTAAAGCAGGAAATCTTGAGCTTTGAGGATTATCTGGAACTGGTTACCAAAGAACCCTGGATAACCCGGGATTCAACCCAGTTGCTACACGACATGATGCTCAGCGAAGGTGTTGAACACATGATGATCGCCGGAAAGCCGGTGAAACATACCTACGAGTTTTTCGAATCTGAAAGGATGATTGGTGATTACGTGGTGTTTGGTCAGCAAAAAGCTAAAGAAAACCTGGTGGAAAAGATTCACAACGCCAGTCGCGGAATGGAAGCTTCCAAAAGATTATGGATTTTGTTAGGACCTCCCGGCTCCGCCAAGTCGAGATCCATGGACGGCATCAAAACAGCCCTGAAACGCTATTCCGCTTCGGAAGCCGGCAAAACTTTTTACCTTCTGCTTCCCACCATTGATGATCGTTTGAAGGAAAAAGCGCTGTTTAAGGAGGGAGAAATTTACTATCTGCCGTCTCCTTTGTTTGAACCGCCACTGTTGGTGATTCCCACGGAAATCAGGGATGAGTTTTGTAAAAAGATGACCAAATCCCTGGAAAAGAAAACTATTTCCAAGTGGCTCAAAAGTCATCCCCATTATGACAACGAATTTACAATCAACATCAATGGCTTGATTTCTCCATATACAGACTATGTCTTGCAGCAATTTATGGAGGATAAAAACCTTGATTTCAACGGTTTGATTCCCTATCTGAAAGTCCAGAGAATGGTTTTTGACGCCAGAACCAAAGCCGGAATAGGTTCGTATACGCCTCGTGACGAGAAAAGCCAGGAAGCCGGCTCCCTGGTGGGGAATATTGACTACAGCCTGTTGCCCAGGTTTGGCAGCGAATCCCATCCCCTGGTTCATGACTACAAGGGTGAACTTTGTGCCGGAGCGAATGGTTTTGTTGAGATTCATGAAATCTTAAAACTTTCCGACAAATTCTTATATGAATTATTGTTTGCTACGCAAGACAGGTTTTTCAAACCGGAAGGCCAGGCACCGATTCCTTTTAACGGGGTTATTATTGGTCATACCAATTTCCATGAATATAACATGTTTATGGGAAATCCCACTTTTGAGGCGTTAAGATCCAGGACCACTTTTATCGAAATGCCTCTGTCTGTGAACTACAAACAGGAGGAACAGATTTATGCCTACAGCTACTCCAATGAAAACAGGAATTGGCATAAAGATAAAAAACACCAGGCCCATATTGCTCCTCACAGTTTGTCGTTCCTCAGCCTGGTCGCTGTTATGTCCCGCTTGTACGCATCCAAACAGAACGAAAATCTTTCTCTCTTGCAGAAAGCCCTGATTTATGCCGGAAGGGCGGACAGCGGTGTTGATAACAATATGGCCAAAATGATTCTGGAAGAGTTTGAATACATCAAACCATCAGAGGGAACTTTCGGTCTTGATCCCAGGTTCATCCAAAACATTATTGAGTACACGGATCATTTTCAGATCAGTGAATACGCCGCCAATATCAACCAACTGTCAACAGAAACGGGCGATCATGCGTTACTGACCTCCGTTGCCCTGCAAAACCCCTGTGTTACGCCGCTGGATCTTTATGTTCGCTTGGAAAGCGCACTCAAGGAAATGTTTGCCACGGAAAAAACCAAGTTGAGCCACTATGTTGAGAAGATTACGCCACTGGCCAAAAACTGGATCTTCGGCCAAATCGCCAGTGATGTATACAGCGCGATATTAAGAGATGATTCGGTAATTGAGACCACCTGGAAGAAATACACAGATCATGTTCGAGCTTATGCTCACCGGGCCAAGGTTAAACATGATGTGACCCAGATGGATGTACAGCCCGATGAAAAGTTCATGCAATCGATCGAACAATACCTGGGTATTCCGGATCGTGAAGTGTTCCGAAAAGAACTGAGCGATGCAATCGCCAGCGTCAGTTATTCCGTCTTATTAAAAGACGAACCGTCATACCAGAATGCCATTAAGAAGTATGTCTTTGAGAATGAGTTCAAAGCCAGCGAGAATATGAAACTGCTTGGTTGGATTCGCAGCGGAACCAGTGCGGCAAACGTTAACATTAAAGAACAGGAGCACTTGAACGAAACCATCAAGTATCTCATTGAAACAGAAGGATATTGCGGAAAATGCGCTTTTCAGGCGCTGACCATCACTGCCAACGCTTCCAGTATTGTAGCTTGATGCTTGAAAGCCGAATGATTTTAATAACTCAACCATAAAATCACTATGCAGGAAGACAGAATATCCTCAAACGAATCAGAAGGGGCGTTTAACGATTTTATTGAAGATAAGATCGAAGATGCCATCGAGGACATCGTCAATGAAGGTGATCTGGATACTCTTGGCGATCGGGGAAGCGAGATTATTATCGAAATGGATGACATCGTACCCCCTACCTTCGTATACGGCGATGAAGGGTCCGGTGCCGGAAAAGGCGGCCAGGGTCCCGGAAAAGAAGGGGGTAAGATAGTGTTTAATATCCCCTTTAACAGGTTCATGGAGCTATTGGCCGAAAAGCTGCGACTGCCCAATTTGAAAAAGGAGGGTAAGGGTAAAATCAAGGAGGTCTCCTACGAATTTAAAACCTTCGGTCCTACCGGGGTAATCCTGGATAAGAAGCGAACCTTCAAGAGGGCACTCAGGTCCAGTATTGGAATGGGCAAGTATGATCCTGCCGAAGGAAGGTACAATGTTGATTTCATGAGGCGGGATCGACGCTATAAGATCCCTATCCGGGTGGAAAATCCCAAATACAAAGCCGTGGTTTTTTATATGGGAGATATATCCTATTCCACCCATGGTCAGAGACTAGAGATGGAAAAACGCCTGGTGAACTTCATCAAGAACTGGCTGGACTATAATTACGGAGTTCAAAATGTGGAGCACAGGTTTTTTGTGCACGATGTCAAGGCATACGAAGTGCAGGAACAGGAGTTTTACAGGGTCGGCAATATCGGCGGTACAAGAGCTTATATCGTATTTGACTTGATCTATCAGATTGCCTTTAATGAATACGACATCAGCTCCACCAATTTTTACGGTTTCTATTTTGGTGATGGAGAGGTTTTTGGCAGCGACTCCAAGGATATTTCCAAAATTCTCAAAGAATCGATCGTTCCGGTATTTAACCGCATCGGTGTTGTCGAGGTATTGCCTTCACAATGGAGCAAATTGATTCTCGATCTTTCCAAGGATTTCACTAAAGACAAGATTGTCAGACTCAGTAAAATCCATCGTAAAGCGGACACAATTAACGCGATTAAATCCTTGTTTCAGGAAAACTAAGGATATTTCAGATGAGTGAACTGAAATTGATCATTTATGCATCGAGAAAGCTCCGCTTTCTGTTTTAGAATCTGTACCTAACAACAAAAGCAGCCGCTATGAAATTAATCTCGACAGACAAAACACTAAGTCACCTGGAAAGTCGTGTCATTCATTTTGCCGAACAGATGGGGCGAACCCTGCCGGAAATCCGTTTTTTCATACTCGACGGTCTTGAATTCGCTTCACTGCTGGAAAAACGCGTTTACCCCACCAGCCCCGTCAACATCTGGGAAGGCAAACGCATGGTCACCAAGAAGTTCCGCATCGAATCGGGACAGGAGTCCAGTCTCTATTACGAAGTGGTGCAGACCGGTAACCCCAGTTATGCCTATTTGAACAACACCAATTCAGATATGATGCAGGCTTCGGTGATGGCCCATGTGGTAGGTCATTGTGAATTCTCTGAATTAAATGTCTTAAGGGATTCCAATCCTGATCGCACGGAATATGTGATGTACCTGGTTAAAAAGGTAAACTCCGGTCAGCGTCAGATGGGTGAAAAGAACTATATGGCCTATTGGAATGCCTGTGAATCAGTTATCCCCTTGATTGCTCCCCATTCACAATTCAACTTGGATCATTCCGTCGAGGATGATATTCGGCCTCAGCTGGAATATGCCGCTGCAGAGGTTGAAGAGGAGGAAGGAAAAGATTATTTGCGACCGTTTTCTCATACCATGGATTCACTGTTGAAATCCAAGGATTTTGAAAACGCCTGGGAGGTGGATAGACAGAAAAAAACGCAACAGGAACAGATCAGCCGCACCGGTTACCGAATCTACAGACCTTGTCAGGACGTCCTCGGCTTTTTGCGGAACTACGCACCAACCAGCGGAGCTGAACAGGCCATTTTAGATTACATGTATGTATCCCACTCCACCCATGATTTTGTGATTCGCACCCAGATAATGAACGAAGGCTGGGCCATGTATTGGGAAAAGAAAATCATGCTGGAGTTGTTTGCCGAAAAAGCTGTGAAAGGGATTATCGATTATGCCAAGGTCTTTTCCGGTGTTTGTGCACCGCGACCTTTCTTCATGAGAAACCCTTATCATTTGGGATATCATCTTTGGAATCACATTGAGGAGCTTTATAAAAAAGGTAAGGTTTCCCTGGATTACATGGAAGAGATGGATGTGGAAACGCGGGAACAGTGGGATAAAGAAACAAAACTGGACCCCCTGGAAGCCATGGGCCATCTGGTTAAAACCGTTACCGACTACGAGTTCCTGCGACGGTTTTTAACAGAGGATCTGATCTATGAATTTCATTTGAACCGCATCTTTAAACAACATGCCGATTATTATGGTGTGAACAAGGATGCAATTGTTAAGGAAAACGATTACTTCATCTGGCTCGATCCCAGGTCCGTGAAACAGGAAATGCTCTCATTCTTCACCCATTTCCAGCGACCGCGTATATATATCATCGATACCGACTTTATCGATGGCGGTCTGCTGCTTTTTCATCGAAATGACGGCAGGGCACTTCGAAAAGCCTGGATCGAACCGACTCTCAAGAATATCAACTATATCTGGAAGAGTGCTGCGTCCTTGATTTCCGGAGAGAAGATCTACACCTACTCCAATCGCAAGTTTGAAGAAAAGGCGGTGAAAGAGATAACGTTCGAAGAAATCATGGACAAAATGGATCGCAATAAAAAACCGTTTACTTACTAACAGACCAAGTTACCTGAGATTTTAAACCGGGATAAGTTATGGAAACATTGGATCTAAAGGAATTATTAAATTACCAGCGAAAAAAAAGCATACGGTTTTCAGAGTTTATCGAGGGTGTTGTCAATAATCCCAACGATTTCCTCCAAACTTCTGCCTCGCTTATTAAAAGCGCCATCGAATACTTTGGTTTCGAAATTGTTGTCAGAAGCGGTGAACCTATCATCAGCTACAATATTTTCAAGGATCTGTTTTCGACCGGCATCAATGCGGTCTTCGGACAAGAGCATTGCATCAAGCACGTGGTGAATGTCATCACATCATTTGATAACGAAGCGGGTTCCAACAGGGGAATTGTGCTGGTCGGTCCCCCGGCTTCGGGAAAAACAAACATTGTTGATCTCATCATTCGGGCTTTGGAAGAATATACCAAGGAAAAATCGGTGAAATTGTACAGTTTCAACTTCATGTTTTCCAATTCCCAGGGGAGATCGTTTGAGGTTCGTTCACAGTTCCGTCACAACCCGGTGCTGCTGATTCCAATAACCATGCAGAATCCGGAAGGTAATATCGTTCAACCTCGACAGGTCCTGTTTGATTATATCAGGGAAAAACATGGGGGATCGGGTGACTTCAAAATTCCAAGTTTTTACCATAATGCCACCCTGGATAAACGAACCCTGGATATCCTGGAAGGACTGATGCAGAACCCTATCAACAAAGACCTGTCCTTGTATGAGGTGTTAGAGAAGTATGTGTATGTGGAGGAAATTGAATTTTCCACAGCTCAAGCCAAGGGGATCTCCAATATTGATGATACAAGCCAGCTTAAGGCTCGCGTAAATCCGGTGTTGATGGATAATAAAAACACAACCATTCTCAACAAACACCTCCCCGGAAAAATGCTTTACAACTACAGCGGTGCAATTGTGGATTCAAACCGGGGAATCCTGCATATTCATGATGCATTCGGTTTGCACGACGGGGCTCATGAGAAAGACTACAAACCGCTGTTGATGCTGCTTGGCAGCGGGAAAGTCGCGATCGAATCCACACAGGCTTCAGTGGATAACTCTGTGGTTATCACCACCAACATTGAAGAGATGAAAAATCTCGATCGCCAACTGGATGCTTCCAAATTACTGGATAGAATCGAACGCATTCCGGTTAATTATCTATTGGATGCCAATTCGGAAATGGATATTCTCAAGCGGGATATGTCCAACATGAGGGAAGAGTATGATGTCGATCCCAACCTGCTCCGAATAGCGGCTTATTATGCCGTAATGACCCGACTGCTCCCACCGATGCGGAAATCATTTCCGGACCAATGGAGCGAGGAAAAGAAAAAGCTGTATCGTTCAATTACTCCGGAACAAAAATTACTGATTTATTGTTCCCAGACTGAAGATCCTATTCGAACCATCCGTCAGTTACCCCATTGGCACCCCTTTAGAAATGAAATGCTGCGACTGGGATTGAGCCGCTATAATGTGGAATCGTTTTCAGACTTGATTGTCACCCATCCTAACGCTATTAACCTGCAGGATACCGAATTATTTACCAACGAGGAACTCAAGTTGATTGACGATGAATTTATGCGTCATCTCTGGAATGAGCATTTCCCGGAAGAAGGTAAAAGTGGAATCTCTGTACGGCAATTGCAGAACATCATGCGGAATACCATCTCCAATTCCGATGGTCGTAAAATTCATGTTGGGATTTTCCTGAAACAGCTGACCCAGATAATTTCCGAGGGCCCCGACCTGCACCATTGGTTGCTGATCGATGAGAAATATAAAAAGGACAAACCGGTGATTCCTTTTAGAATGATAGGGTATGCTTCCATCGAAACAGGGGCTGGAGATTACGGAGACTACAAAGGGCTGGTGGAAGTTGTTCGCAAACTCTATTTCTCAATTTTGAAAAAAGAACTGACCATTTGCACGGTAGACAGAAATCCGGAGCAAATTGAGCACGACCTGCGAAAATATATTCAATATGCAGTTCTGAACAGTGCCGTTCAAAACAAGGCCTTTGCCCATATTATGGTGCCTAAATACTCTTTTATCGATCCACAAACCGGCCAGAAGACCGATAAGCCGGATATAGAATATATGAAAAGTATCGAAAAGATTCTGGCACCGGGCAGGAGCTTTAATCTGATCCGCAAAGAAATCTCACAAAAGTTCCTGGATTTTCAATCCGCCGGCGAGATTATCCTGGAAGATGGAAAAAATATTATTTCTTCTCGCAAAGATGCCTTGTTGCAATGTTTTGGCAAGGAGTATTCGGTCCTGATTTCCCATCGAAAAGTGGATGGTGAAATTAATCCTGAACAGCTGAAGAATGCGTTCTTCCACAAAAAAAACGACCCGAAACGTTTGCCTCAATATCCGCCAAAAGTTAAGGAATTCATGAAAAGTATCATCCACAACATGCATGAATTCTATTCTTACTCTCCGGAAATAGCGTTGGACACGGTTGTTTTTGCCCTGCGAAAAAATATAATCAAGTTTGAAGAGATATTAAGTTAACCGGGATTCATTCCGGTTGACTTTTTAGTCCCAACCTTTTAGATTAAACTCCATCAAACGATTGAATCGTTCAGTGCAAAACTGTTCAAGCCCCGATTATTGCGGAACAAGCTGTATCGGATCGCCAAAAACAGACCGGATTTTGGAAATCACAGGGAGGTCGGCAAGCGAAAAGGAGAGCGTTTGTCGGGTTGGGCACTCAGGATATCTCTAAAATCCGGTCATTAAATGATCGACTTGCTTTCGGAATACACAGTTCGCTGCTCGCCAAATAGAAGTCCCACCATTAAATCGGAAACTTGGATGATCAATCCAGGCTTGTTTCGTGTCGTTTCTACGGAACTTTATAAGCGCAGGAGTCATTCAACCACTGGCTACTATAATTCCGCTCCTCCGGAGCTTTCAAACAATTACATTTCATGCACCTGGCTGCGCTTGGTGCCGACTTTCCTGTTTAATAAATCCCGAAGGGATGACACAGTAGTAGCTGGCGGTGATAACCGCTATATTCCGCTCCTACGGCGCTTTCAAACAATTACATTTCATGCACCCGGCTGCGCTTGGTGCCGACTTTCCTGTTTAATAAATTCCGAAGGGATGACACAGTAGTAGCCGGTGATAACCGCTGGTTGACTCAAGATCATATACGTCTTGAGTCCCGTAGGGACGACACTGATGCTTCACAAACTGCCACTTCAATAAGATTAGCGATGCTTGTAGGCATCGGCTTTCTACGCCTTGTTGAGAAATAATGCAATTTATGACAGACTCTCATCCTGTCACAAACCAACTATTGATAACTATTTGATTCAGGTGTGAAGCAACGCCGCGCTATCATTTATCATTGTTAAGCCTCAATATACTTGAAATGACTTCAACGGATTCGAAATCATGAAAACACATCAAAAACTTATCTACGGTGGAGACATCGTAACCATGGATGACAACCAAGCTAACGCTGATGCTGTCGCAATCCGCGATGGCAGAATTGTCGCCGTGGGTGATAAATCGATTTGCCGGGACAAACTGGATAAAAATCCGGAAGAGATCAACTTAAATGGAGCATCCCTTCTCCCTGGATTTATCGATACCCACATTCATCCTACCATGATGATTCTCCACGATTTGTATACCGATGTTTCCCAATTCAGCACCTTTATGGAAATAGAAGTCGTTCTAACCCAAGCTGCGGCTAAGCAGTCGACAACAGAGTGGATCATCGGCCTTCAATTCGAGGAGCAATACCTGAGTCCCCCCACTCTGCCTAGCAGGCAGGATCTGGATAGATGTTGTCCTAATCATCCTGCCATCTTGTTAAAACGGGACGGTCATTCACTGATTGCCAATACCAGAGCCATGGAAATCGCGGGTGTCACAGCATCTACCGCCGATCCCGAAGGTGGAAGTATCGATAGAGAATCCGATGGTTTCCCGGCAGGGTCATTTCGAGAAAATGCCATGCAGTTGGTGTTATCAAAAGTCAGCCTGCCTGAAATGGAAACGATCACTAGTGCGGCCGATTCAGTTTTCAAGCGAATCAGCGGTTATGGTATTACCTCGGTATCAGCGATAATGCAAACCGACAGCGAAGGTATAATGGGAGACCACGGTGCCTTTGATGTTCCATTGATGGAGTTAATAAAAGACCGGATTCCCTTTTCAATGTATATCATGCTTGTTGCTCAGAACGCTCAAACCGTGTTGGATTTGATGTCCTCCCCGTTGCACCAGGAAACGATTGGAGCCGGACATCGAATCGGTGCCTTGAAGTTTTGGGCGGACGGCAGCTTTGCCTCCTGCACAGCCAAAATGAAAAAACCGTTTTCAGATCATCCCGAATCAGCAGGATATCTTTTGGATGTCCCGGAAAATATTTATAAAAGGATGACAGATGCTCATAATGCAGGATTACAACTTGCCGTACACACAATTGGTGATAAATCTACAGAGATCTGCCTGGAGTTGTTTGATCGACTTCTCAAAGAATACCCTCGTAGCAACCACCGCCACCGGCTTGAGCATGTTTCTATCATTGATGAAAAAGCTGTTGCCAAAATGGCGAAGCTGGGGTTGGTTGCATCGGTCCAACCTCTGTTTGTCTATTCGGAAAAAGACTGGCTGCATAAAAGGCTGGGCAAAGAAAGAACACGTGATACCTACCCTTTCCGCTCTTTGCTTGAAGGAGGTGTCGTGGTATCCGGATCTTCAGACGCACCCATTGAATCGATGAATGTTATGCAAGCGATACAAAGTTGCGTCACCAGATATGGATTCGAGCCTCAACAGTCGATAAGCCTCAGTCAGGCCATCCGTATGTTTACACTGGATGCGGCTTATGCTCAGTTCGAAGAAATCGTTAAAGGCAGTATCGCTCCCGGAAAGAGGGCCGATTTCGTGATCTTAGGAGAAAACCCATCCGAGGTTCCTGAAGATTCGATCCAGGATATTCCGATTGAAAAAACAATTTGTGGCGGCATCGTCACGTTCCCCTAAAAATCAAGTATTATGAGCTCATCGAAAAAACTAACTTTGTTTGAAGGTGCTGCAATTATCACCGGATATGGCATCGGCGGAGGAATCATGGCGGTGCCTTATCTGGCTTCGCTGAATGGAATCCTGACCTTTGTGATTCTTATTCTGATCGCATTTACCATCAGTGTCATTTTCCATTTTATGTTGGCTGAAATCATGCTGAGAGACTCTTCAGCCAGTCAGCTAATAGAGATCTTTGACAAGTACCTGTTTCGAGGAAAAGGCGGTGTGGTATTCACCTGGATCTTCTTCACCCTGATTCTTCTGGCCTTCATCACAAACTTGTCCGCTTATATAGCCGGAGGTGGGGAGATACTGCACGAGCTGCTTGGTATCCCAATCATAGCAGGGCACACTCTAACCTATCTGATCACTGCCGGAGTCGTCTTTTTTGGATTGAAAGCCGTCGGAATCAGCGAAAAATTTGCGGTTCTGACCATTGCCATTATTGTGGTTGTTCTTGCGATTGCCTCTGCGAAGCTGCCATTCCAACCGGCGTGGATTATGGGTATTGAAGTCAAGAGATCCCTGGCGCTTTTTGGGATGATAATGTTCAGCTTTACTTCTCTGTTCTCCATCCCCCAAACGGTTGAAGGACTTAGCTGGAACCACAAACTGGTTCCAAAAGCCGTATTTTTGGGTCTGTTTACCAACTTCTGCATCATCAGCGTTGTAACGATCGTTGCCATGGGGGTTTCTCATCCGGTTACCCGAATTGCTATTACTGGATGGAGCAAGGCCTTGGGTAATTGGGCGTTTATTTCCGGCAGCCTGTTTGTCTTGCTTGCCATGCTGACATCTTACTGGTCCATTTCACTGGCCCTGGCAGTGATCGTCAAAGAACGTTTAAAATGGGGAGATCGCACATCCTGGCTGGTAGCCACCCTGCCGACTTATTTGATCGTCATAACCGGAATTACCGACTTCCTGGGGTTTATGAGACTGGCAGGCGGGGCCATTGCCCTGATTGTTGCTATTCTGATCATACCAACCTATCGAAGTGTTAAAAAATACGGAGACATCATGCAGCCGGTCTGGCAGTTGGGAAAAGTGGGTTCAGGAGTTGTTCAACTTCTCATTGTCCTCAGCTTCTTAATCATGTCCATCGGATCAATCATTGAAGTCAGTTGATCCAATAAAGCTACATTTTACTATCCGGAGCACCTGTTATAAAATAAAAAGGCACGCTTACAATTTATAGACAACAAACGTTGTTAACTCAAGGTGATTATGACTCTATGTCATCCTGAGCGATAGAGACTGTGTCACAATTCGAGTTTTTGACTATTTTGTGAAGAACGTGACTATTTGTCATTCCGGGCTCGCAGGCTGTGTCGTAATAGACGAAACGTCACACTTGTCACCCCGATCGATGCTGCAAGCTTCGCATCTCATGATCCGCTGTCCATTAATTATTTCAATTAGTTGCAAATGGATTCCGGGTCAAGCCCCATAAGCGCTAAGTTACTCTCAATACTCCCCTTCTACAATCGTATGCTTTCAATTTGGGACTCATAGAAGGATGGGTAACTCCGTTACCCATCGGGTGGAATGTGATCAAAAGCCATATATAAAGAGTTGATGGGTAACAAGTTACCCATCCTACATTCGGTCCTGATCACAAGTTAGTCAGGATGGGGAATATGATTA
>JANQLH010000070.1 GCA_028280735.1 SAR324 cluster bacterium
TGCTGCTGGCATATTTCGGCGGCAAGAAGTTCAGGAAGTCCCAAATGGCAGAACCGACCGGAAAACTGGATTTTGCCACCTTCTTTGAAATTACGATCGGCGGACTTTATAAATTTACGAGGAATAGTCTTGGCGACAAAGCGAAAACTGTGTTTTTTCTCACAGGTTCCTTCGCCGGATTTATCTTCTTCAACAATATTCTTGGTCTGGTCCCGGGATTCAACCCTCCGACGGATCAGTTCAACACAACCGTTGTTTTAGGGCTGAGTGCTTTCATCGCTTATAATGTTCTTGGAATCCAGGAACATGGTTTAAGCTATTTCAAACAATTTTTGGGACCTGTCTGGTATTTGTATTGGCTCATGCTCCCAATCGAAATCATCAGCCATCTTGTAAGGCCTCTCTCATTGTCCTTACGTTTATTTGGAAACATAACCGGAGACCACAAAGTAGGTGCGGTATTCTTTGGTCTTGTTCCGTTGATCGTTCCTTTGCCGTTCATAGGACTAGGGTTGTTTGTCTCAGGTATGCAAACCTTTGTATTCTTGTTATTGTCCCTGGTTTACATGCAATTGGCAATCTCACATGATCATTAACTTATTGTAATTTTAAAACTTATCATTAAAAGGATTCATCATGAAAAAACTTATTGCAAGAATCAGCGTATTTTTCGTAGCTTTCATCGCTCCTATTTCCGCTTTCGCACAAGAAGTTGGCGCGGACGCGTACAAAGGTCTTGGTTTGGCGCTTGGTGCCGGTTTCGCTATTGGTTTCGCAGCGTTTGGTGGTGCTCTTGGTCAAAGTAAAGCAGCTTCTGCAGCTCTGGAAGGAATCGGAAGAAATCCTGGTGCTTCTGACAAGATTTTTACACCGATGATTATTGCTTTGGCTCTTATTGAATCACTCGTTATTTACGCTCTTCTGATTGCATTCATGCTTTACAATAAGATCTAAGAGATTTCACTTTAAAAGTGGATTCAAAAAGCCCTGCAAATTTGCAGGGCTTTTTTTTTGGAACTACCGCCATCCTCATTCAGCTGAATGGAATAAAGCTTGCCAATTCCTGCCTTGATAATTCGTGTGCTCGGCTAATAATATCTTTTGAATACCTACCCAATTGTCTGATTTCTTCAGTCTTTAGAATATAGTTTTCACGACTCAGGCTACCCGCAAAATATAAAACCTTGGGAAAAATCAAAGCGTTTATAAACGGAATCTGTTGTTTCAAACAATATCGAGCCCCCTGACCGTCATCAAGCATAACGAAATCGCCTTTGCCGGTTAAATAATATTTGATGGTATCCGCTTCTCCAATATCCATTGCCTCCAAATCGAGTATGACCTGTTGCTGCAGACTAAAAGCTGCAGATAAAGGCTGTACATCAACTTGCGACTCCTCAAACTTGGTTTTGAATAGATTGGCACTGGCATATGAGTTCATGGTGAGTTCTTTGTACACTGCTTCGGTGAGGATTACATGGTAAGAAACGATGAGTTCATTTAGCAAAGCAGATTTTTCCAATAGAATTGCCGATGATGAATCCAATATAACCTTTTTTTTCCCAGTCATAGAATTGATTTATGAGGTTGTCAAAACTGTTTCTGAATATCATGTATCCGGAAGTTGCACCGGGTTTGTTTACTCGTACAAAAGCCTTTTGGCTTGCTTAACCAATTGCGAGGAAAACTTGTCCAGAAGTGCCGATTTCAAGTTCCAAAAATGCCAATAAAGATCCACAAAGACAGGACGCTGTGGAAACAAACTCACCAATTGCTTGTCATTCAATAATCTTTGGCATTCCTGCTCGGGCAACAAACCGTATGCCAGCCCGGAATAAATAAAATCCGCATAGGTTCTTGTTGAGGGAACATAGTGGATCGGCAGCTGACCGGGAACTTCTTTCATTACAGTCTGGAAAAACTGATGGTGCATTTCATCCTTGTGGTCGAAACAAACCAGTGGCGCCTCCCGGATGCCTGACGCGTCAACTCCTCCTGCAAACCATTGAGCAACAAATCCCGGTGTTGCTACCAACCAATATTTCATGCGTCCCAAAAACTCCACCTTGCACCCCTGCATTGCAGCATCTTTAACACTAATGCAGCCCATAACCTCTCCGTCTTTCATCAATTGATGGGTTTGTTCCTGATCCGCTGCTCTGAAATCAATTACAACTTTGTTTTTAACCAGAAAATCCTGCAAGGCCGGTTTTAACCAGGTGGCAAGACAATCTCGATTAGTCCCGATGGCAAGAGTGACAAATTCTTTTTGATCCTTGGGTACGATGGAATCAAACAAGTCACCTTCCAGGCGATTTATCTGCAAAAAGTGCTTAACAATCTTTTGACCGATTTTAGTGGCCTGTGGTGGATTAGACCTGGCAATCACAACATGGCCTATTTGTTCCTCCAGTTGTTTGATTCTCTGTGAAATGGCCGACTGCGTCAGTCTGAGTCGCCGTGCCGCTTTGTCAAATCCCCCTTCTTGCACAACAACCGCCAAAGCTTCTAATAATTTGTAATCCAACATTTTTATAAATTTCATTAATAAATTATAAATAAAATTAATTTTACTTTAGATCAAAACTAAACTATATTGAACCCAGTATCAACATGTTTTAGGACCGTCTGATACTTTGCGAAGGGTTGACAGGCCGAGACAGTTATTTCCTGCAAAAAGAGAAGCAAACTCCCGATATTGAATCAAATCTTTAAGTTATATTAATAGGCTTACACTCATGTATAAAACAGTTATAACCTGTGCGGTTACCGGGGCGGAAACGACCCGGCAGGACAATCCCAATTTACCGATCACACCTGCGGAGATTGCCGACGCCGCTTATGATGCTTACCAGGCGGGTGCAGCCATACTACATCTTCATGTCCGGGACAAAAAAGGGGAACCCACCCAGGATGTTGCAGTGTTCAAAGAGACCATCGAACTGATTCGCAAGAAATGCAACATTGTGATTGAAGTTACAACAGGAGGAGCAGTCGGAATGAGTCTGGAAGAGAGACTGCAACCCCTCCAGCTGGAACCCGAAATGGCATCTTTAGATTGTGGCACTGCTAATTTCGGAGATGACTATATCATAAACACACTCCCCATGATCCGCGAGACAGGCCAATTGATGAAAGAAAAAGGGATTAAGCCCACCCTGGAGTGTTTTGATTTATCCCATGTCGATACTTCCATTAACTTCATCAGGGAAGGTCTTATCTCACCACCCTTTCACTATGGATTTGTACTGAACGTTCCCGGATGCATTCGTTATGACGCAGAAACCCTGGGCATTTTTGTGCGCAGGATTCCAAAAGACAGCTTTTGGACAGCAATGGGCATAGGCGGCAAAGCTAATTTGAGTGCCATCTATGGATCATTGGCTTATAAGGGATTTATTCGAGTCGGCTTTGAAGATAATATATATTTCAATAAGGGGGAACTCGCCAAGAGCAATGCACAGCTTGTTGAACGTGCAGCGAGGATTGCAAACGATGCCGGTTGTTCAGTTGCAACACCTGATGATGTTCGCAGCATGTTTAATCTGACATAAGCCTTGAGCTTACTTTCGTCAAAAATACAATTTCAAAGGAGCAAGCAATGGTAACAATAAACAAAAACGGAAACCCTTTTGGCAGCCACCGCGTGGTAGAACCTTTAGGAGTCCTGCCTCAACCTTCCGAAAGAGTGAACAATGATTTCAGCAGTATCTGGGACAATGAAGTCCTGATTAATGTGGAAGCACTTAATGTTGATTCCGCCAGCTTCACCCAGATTAAAAACTCTGTGGAAGGAGACGAGCAGAAAATTGGTGCAAGAATACTTGAAATTGTGGGAAACCGGGGAAAAATGCACAATCCAGTGACAGGCTCGGGTGGAGTTCTCATAGGCGAAATTGCAGCTATTGGTGAAAAGCTGTCAGACAGGGATCTCAAGGTAGGAGATAAAATCGTGACACTGGTCTCCCTCTCGCTGACTCCATTAAGAATTGATGAGATCCTGGGTGTTAAAAAGGATATCGATCAGGTTCAGGTTAAGGGCCAGGCAGTGATTTTTGAAAGTGGAATTTACGCCAAATTACCGGAAGATATGTCCGAAACATTGGCTATGGCAGCACTGGATGTAGCCGGGGCTCCCGCTCAAACAGCCCGGCTTGTCAAACCAGGTGACACGGTTGTGATAATTGGTGCCACAGGAAAATCCGGCATTTTGTGTTCTTATGAAGCCAAAAAGAGAGCAGGTGTGACAGGACGTGTCATAGGCACAGGAACTTCAGATGCAAGCTGTAAACAGCTGAAAGAGCTCAATCTCTGTGACGATGTCATCAAGCTTGATGCAACCGATGCATTGGCCTGCTATGACGAATTATCCAAATTAACAGATGGAAAGCTGGCTGACGTAATCATCAATAACGTCAGTATTCCCAATACAGAGTTGAGTTCCATCCTTATGTGCAGAAATCATGGAACCATATATTTCTTCAGTATGGCTACCTCATTTACAAAAGCTGCATTAGGGGCCGAGGGTATCGGCAAGGACGTTAATATGATTATCGGCAACGGCTATACCGAAGGTCATGCGGAAATAACCTACAGCGTGTTGCGTGAATCACCTGTTATTATGCAACTATTTGAAAAACTGTATTGCTAAGAGTCATCATGCAAGCCTATTCAAGAGCAGAATATAAGGATATTTCACTGTTCAAAAATGTATCGGAACCAGAGTGGAATGACTGGAAGTGGCAATTTAAAAACGTCATTCGGGACATTAAAACGCTCAAAAAGGTAATCCAAGTTACCAAGAAAGAAGAAGAGGACCTGGAAAGGTGTTTAAAAAAGTTTCGAATGGCTATCACCCCTTACTACGCATCGTTAATGGACAAAAAATACAAACGATGTGTGATAAGGCTGCAGGCCGTTCCCAAAATTCTGGAGACTGAAGACACCGTGGAAGATGTCGATGATCCGCTTCATGAGGATGTCGATTCTCCAGTTCCTGGATTGACGCATCGCTATCCGGATCGAGTTCTTTTCTTGATTACCCATATCTGCTCAATGTATTGCAGACACTGCACTCGAAGACGTCTGGTCGGTGTGGAAGATGCTCATTTCACAAAAAAAACGACCGACCTTGGATTGGAATACATTCGTAACAATCCTGCTGTCAGGGATGTTCTGTTATCCGGTGGTGACCCATTGGTACTAGCGGATGATAAGATAGAATACGTATTAAAAGAATTGCGGAAAATCCCCCACGTGGAAATCATCCGTATTGGCAGTCGTATGCCGGTGGTGCTTCCGCAACGAATTACGGACGAGTTTGTGGAGATGCTCAAGAAGTATCATCCAATTTATCTGAATACGCATTTTAATCATCCGAGAGAAATCACAGAGGAATCCAAGGAAGCGTGTGAAAAAATCGCAAATGCAGGAATTCCCCTGGGTAATCAGAGTGTCTTGCTCAGAGATGTTAACGATTGTCCTTATATCATGAAGCAGCTGGTACAGAAGTTAATGGCCATCCGCGTAAAGCCTTATTATATTTACCAGTGCGACCTTTCCAAAGGCATTTCCCATTTCCGCACATCCATCACCAAAGGAATGGAAATCATGGAAAATCTTCGCGGACATACCACCGGTATGTCCATCCCAACTTTCGTCGTAGACGCTCCCGGTGGAGGCGGCAAGATTCCTTTGATGCCCAATTATTTGATATCGCAATCGGACAGAAGGCTCGTTTTGAGGAATTACGAAGGTGTGATTACAACCTATACTCAACCGGACAACGTGTTTTCCGATTGCGGACGTTGCCACGTCTGCGATAACGATCAGTATAAACCTCTGGATGGTGTGGCAAAACTCTTAAGCGGTGAAAAACTGTATCTCGAACCGGAAAACCTGGTAAGAAGAAAACGTTAAGTCATGAAGACCCTTTCGTTTATAGGCTCAGATAAAAATGCAGGTAAAACCACCGCGTTTACCTACTACTATCACCAGCTATATAAACGAAAGCCCAACCGCGGTTCCATTTGTCTTACCTCTATTGGGATTAACGGTGAAGCCGTTGATTCTTACGAAAACAAAGAAAAGCCGGCCATCAGGATATTCTCCAATACACTGTTCATAACCGCGGGAGAGCACCTCAAAGAATTAATAGGCTTATATAAGGTAAACGCAACATTTACAGGGCCAGTGTTTTCCAAAACCTATATTCTGGCCACTGCCTTGGATACCTTCAATATTATATTAGAAGGTCCCAACGACAAAGCAGCTATTCTCGTCATGAAACGCAGACTTAAACAGTTGGATGACAAGCTTTACTGCTTGATCGACGGATCAATTGATCGGCAATTTTTAGGTCACCCGGACATTAGCGACGGCATTTGCTTCGCGTTATTACTTACACAGAGAAAGGAACAACAAAAAAAAGCATCTGATTTACTCACTGCTTTGTTACTGGAGAAGTGTAATTCTGATATCAGTACATTAATAGAATCTCATCGTAACAAGACTACAAAATCACTATTGTGCTCGCCTAAAGGGGAACTCATCTATCATGGAGAGCAAATACCTTTTTTGGATGAAGATTTAAAAAAAACCTGTCTTGAGACAATAGATGATGACTGTGTTTTGTACCTGGCTGGATCACTTGCCACAGGGCTCTTTAATTTTCTGGCACCATATGGCAAGCTTCGGATCGTATTGGATAACTATACTTGCTATCAAAAAATTTCCGTCCAAAAAGCTCCCGGCAAGACTTTTAAACCGGATTTGCTGGTCTTAAATTCTGTTCCTTTGAGTTGCTTGTTTATCAGGCAGGAAGCCAGTCATCATTGGTTTGATATCCCTGTCAACATTCCTGTTTATGACCTCTTTCGAGATGAATCCCATGAAATTGGAATTTAAAAAAGAGTTCATTCCGGAACACCTTTTCAGAGAGTTGGATTTTGGGGGATTTTTAGATCTTTTTGAAACAGATTTGAAAATTATCCCTCATCTAATCCTCCAGCCCATGATAAAAAGCGAAGCCGAGAAACACTATGCTCGCTTGCATAACCTGGAGGAACAGCTTTCCAGGCACGGCGTAAACTTGGATTTACTGTTTAATCAATGTCTGCAACTCCCCGCCATCGACTACTTGTTACCTTTTTTCAAAAACAAATACCTTGAGGTATACCATTTATATGATTTGGGTAGTTTTATTACCGAAAACCAAAAATTAGTTACCCAGGAAGAACGTATTCCTCTGAATTCTAAAAAAAGCATCTGCAAAAAGATTCAAGGGTATCTTCTCGAACACCTCACTGAAGATTTTGGCAGCCTAAAGCTGACTTCTGATGAAAAAAAACTACAGCTCGCAATACTGGATATCAACCAGATCCTCGACAGCGAACAGCAAAAGCTGGAAAACGAAATCTTCAAGAAAACCGGAATTAGAATGGTTTACCCGTTTCCCAAGGAGATCAGCACATCTGACGAGAGGTTGGGAAAAGCGAAGTCTTTAAGCTATCTTGAATTGAAAGAGCGGGGAGATGTTTACCAATTGGCAATCAAGCCGCAAGATCCTGTTGCATCGCTTCAGAAAAAAAAGGAAGAGCTTACCCGGAAGTTAAAATCGAGTTTGTCTGACACCTTGAACCAGTTGAACGAATCCTTATCAGACTGTTTTGAATTGTTTGACAACTATTACAAACAGAGAAAGCAAAGGGTATTCGATTATGTATTGCTGCGAACAATCAAGCTCAATCAACTAAGATTGCCCAGGTTATCTTCTTCCACGATTGTCAGCATGAATAAAGGCATCCTGCCGAAGTTACAGGAGAAGGAAGAACGATACAATCCCTTGGACATTCAGCTGAAAAAAGGTGTGAATGTATTGTTTGGGGCCAATATGACAGGCAAGACCACCGTGTTAAAGACGCTGTTTTTTCACCTGGTTTTGGTGAAGTTTGGTTTGCCGGTGCCTGCAGAATCTTTGGAGCTGGGCTTTCCTGAGCAGACAAAACTGCACTTGAGGAGTTCCGGGCAGCTGAAATCCGGTTTATCCGGATTTGGAGATGAACTGCGTTTTTTTTGCGAGATGACGGAATCTCCTTCCGCCTATTTCATTGATGAGTTGTTCCACTCCACAGATCCGGCAAACGGAGTCAAGTTAACAAAAGCTTTTTTACAGGGCCTGGGTGATTCCAACTCGATATTTTTATGCACAACCCACTATCCCGAAGTTTTGGAGCTTGCAGACATCACTCTATACAAAATGAAAGACATCGAGAAGATGACAGATGGAGCCGATCTTCGATCGCTCCTGGAAAACATCCCTTATGAGATAGAACCGATTACGTCCAAGGACTTAAAGAAGCATTTGACGCACTCAAACCATCCTTTGAAAGTGGCGCTGCAATTTCCTTTACCGGAAAAAATTACAATCAATATACGAAAAAAACTGGAAGAATAACATGGCAACCCTATCCCTTGATCAAAAGCAAATAGAAAGAGTCAAAGCTTCAGCATATAAAATTGCCGAAGGCGTTCAAAAACATATAGATTCCCATTCATCCGTTTCTGTTGAACGCACGGTGCTAAGACTATACGGTGTAGACGGAACCACTGAAGATGGAACTCCGCTACCAAACAAGGTTGTTGATCTATTGCAAGAAGAAGATTTGAAAAATGGGGTCTCGTCCTTTTTCTCCAAAGCGATGCTGTTATCAGGCAGAGATGCTCAAATCACTGCCGAGCTTCTTAGCCAAGGTCGCTTGGAGGTTAAAACCAATGCCTCGACTTCATTAAACGCTATCAAAGCCAAAGAAAACGAATTGGCGCAATCGGCTGTTGCCGTATTGGAAAAGACTAAAAACCGCAAGGAACTCAAGCAATCCAAAATCCCGGCTCCGCCACAACCCTGGCGCTATATCATCGTGGCTACAGGAAACATATATGAAGATCGTATCCAGGCTAAATCGGCTGCATACAGCGGAGCGGATATTGTTGCCGTTATCCGCAGTACTGCCCAGTCACTTCTGGATTATGTGCCTTTTGGTGCGACCACGGAAGGATTCGGGGGGACCTATGCCACCCAGGAAAACTTTAAATTAATGCGTGAAGCCCTTGATGAAGCGGGAGAGGAACAGCAGCGCTATATCCGTTTGGTCAACTACTCTTCCGGACTCTGCATGGCTGAAATTGCTGCCTGTGCAGCTTTTGAGGATCTGGACATGCTTTTGAACGATTCCATGTATGGCATTCTTTTCCGCGATATCAACATGAAGCGCACATTCGTGGACCAGTATTTTAGCCGCCTGATTTGTGCACATGCCGGTATCATCATCAACACCGGTGAAGACAATTATTTAACCACTTCGGATGCCATCGAAGCAGCACATACTGTTACCGCTTCCCAACTGATCAACGAGGCCATGGCAAAAAAGGCCAAATTGCCCGACCATCTCCTGGGCCTGGGTCACGCTTTTGAGATCAATCCAAAACATGAAAATGCTTTTCTTTATGAATTGGCTCATGCACAACTGGCACGACAACTGTTTCCCAAAGCTCCCCTGAAATACATGCCTCCTACAAAATACAAAAGCACAGATATATTTCATGCACACTGCCTGGATACTATGTTTAACCTGGCTTCCGTGACCACCAACCAAGGCATTCATCTGGCAGGAATCCTCACGGAAGCGATTCACACCCCTCTGATGCAGGACAGGTTTCAATCCTTGTCCAGTATCAATACAGTTTTCAACATGGCAAAGTGCCTGGGCGAAGAAATTGAATTTAAAAAGAATGGATTTATTGAAAAGCAAGCTCAATCAGTTCTCGATGAAACAGAGAGCTTTCTGAGTGACATTGTTGACACCGGTTTGATGGAAGCAATTACAGCAGGGAAGTTTGCCGATATTTCCAGACCGATTGACGGCGGAAAAGGAAGGAGTGGAGTATTTGAAAAAGGCAGAGATTATTCAAATCCCATCATTGATCTGTTGGAAAAATAACATACAACAACCGCTTAACATTCCAGGATAAAGAGATGACAGAACTGATTAAACCTTACGGCGATACGTTGAATGACGGGATCATGCAACTTGCCTTCACCCTTCCTGTTGAGATGGGCGCCAAGGCAAGGAAAGCAGCAGAACAATATGTGCAAAAACTGAATTTTGAACAAGTTTCAGTGGCTCATGCAGAAAAAGTAGCTGAGAAGTTCACTTACTTTGTAGTTTTTGCCAAAGCGACCCCGAGCCTCGATTATTCAACGGTTGTTGCCAGCGAAGTGGTGACGGCTGATATGGACTATTACCAGATCAACGATATGATCAAAACCAACCTTAATCGCAAGCTGTCGGTTGTCGGAGCAACTATAGGAACTGATGCCCATACTGTGGGAATTGATGCCATCATGAATATGAAGGGGTACAATCAGGACTACGGCCTGGAAAGATACCCGGAAATCAAGGCACTTAACATGGGAGCTCAAATAACTTGTGAAGAATTGTTAAAAAAAGGGTTGGAGCTTAAAGCCGATGCATTGCTGGTTTCACAAACGGTAACACAAAAAGACGCACATATTCGTAATTTCACAGAACTAATCGAATTGCTCGAAGCTGAAAACCTACGAAACCGGTTCTTGATTCTGGCCGGGGGTCCACGCGTCACAAATGACCTGGCTATTGAGTTAGGCTACGATGCCGGATTTGGCCCCGGAACGGTGCCATCCAAAGTTGCTTCATTTATCATCACTAGAATCTTGGAAAAAAGGGGGTAAGGTATGATCGAAACAAGTATAAAGCTAAGAATGGGCCAACATGACGCTCATTACGCCGGTAATTTGGTTGACGGTGCCAAAATGCTGAACCTGTTTGGAGACGTAGCAACAGAATTGCTGGTTCGTTATGATGGGGACGAAGGTCTTTTCAGGGCTTATGACAGTGTAGAGTTTTTAGCACCTGTTTATGCAGGAGATTTTATCGAAGCAAAGGGCAAAATAACCGAGGTTGGAAAGACCTCCCGAAAAATGGAATTCGAAGCCTGGAAGTATATTACACCTAATCCCGAATTGGGGGAAACAGCGGCGACAGCTCTCAAAGAGCCTATTCTGGTCTGCAGGGCCAGTGGAACTTGTGTGACTCCCAAAACCTGTCAGAGACTTAAGCATTAATCGAATCTGGATAAAACCGACTAGGGCGTTTCAATAGTAATTGGGACGCCCTTTTTTATTTGCAGTAGTCGATAAACGGAGTTATATTTAATAATCATTTGCTTATTAAATAAACTTTTACTTATATTCCAGATGACCAACCGCGAACGTCAAATTTTGGAGATGCTGCGTCAGAGTCCTTTGATTTCCCAAAAAGAGCTGGCTGACATTTTGGGTATCAAACGATCTTCGGTTGCAGTTCACATAACCAACCTGGTCAAAAAAGGACATATCAAGGGAAAGGGATATATCCTCGAAGATGAAGAATATGTAGTTGTGATCGGTGGTGCCAACATGGACATTATCGGATTCACAGAAAGCAGCCTGATCGACAGGGATTCCAATCCGGGCAGAATCACCATCACACCGGGGGGCGTAGCCAGAAACATAGCTCACAACCTGGTCAACCTTGGAATTAGTGCCAAACTGGTAACTGCTGTTGGTAATGACGCATTTGGCAACCAATTATTGGACTCATGCATACAGTGCGGTATCGATACCAGCTTGATCAAAAAAATTGAAGATCAAACCAGCTCAATCTATCTATCGATTATCGAAAACAATGGTGACATGTCATTGGCCATTTCCGACATGAAAGTGACAAGGTGTTTAACCAAAGAAATGGT
>JANQLH010000074.1 GCA_028280735.1 SAR324 cluster bacterium
AGCTGCTGGCAAGCTAGGTGTGAATTGGATTTTGAAGTGTTTGTGATCTTTTTAGACTTCTTTACAAAAAAAAGGTTTACCGATTTGGTGAAGTATGGAAGAGCCTCATTTTTGAAAAAAACCAATAGTGATTTGATACAACACAGTTGTATACGCAACAAGGACTTTGATTATGTCTTCCTCTTGTTTGATCGCATTATGCAGATAAAACCTCTTTAATATCAATCTCACAGGCACTTTCCGTTAAGCAAGTTCCCAACCGTTTACAGTGACCTAACTCAAAAGAAAGAATTTTTTATGTTCATGTCTGTTGACAAATGTTGAGTCAGTTTTTATACATGTATCAAAAATATTTTTCTATATGTGAAAAATTTATAACTTATATGCTAATTCTTATAAAATCCCTTTTAATCATTCTTTATAAAAGTCATCAATATGTTTGTTTGATTGTTTTTACTAGATTTATGTCGGATTCTTGATTTCTTGAAGTAACAAGCAATCCACAAAAAAGAAGTTATCGATTACCCAGGATCTTGATTTCATCAAATGTAATTATAAACCGCTCAAAGAGCATAAATCCAGGAAGTAAGGAGTCAATTCCATGAGTTGTAAGATAGATAATTATGTAGGTCATTTTATTAAAACGTTTTTACTTTTTACTTTGGTCTGTGCACTGGCAGAAGGCGCAATGTCACAAATATTATTGCCCGTGCAAACAGCTCAGATTCCTGAAGAGGATACAGGGCTTGTGTTGTCAAACGAAAATGAGGCCAGTGATATGGAAGCAGAGGCCGATTTTGGCGACAACGAAGAATTGGAAGGCGTTCATGGTAATAAAGCCGGGTCGCCCCACGGGAATACTGCTACCTTGAAACATTTTAAAGACAAATTTAACATTAAGCTCTACCTGGATTTCATCTATGAGCAGACCCAGGGAGCTGGAGAAGAACCAGAGGCGTCAGCAAAGGATCCCCAAAACGGCAGCTTCAATACCAATCACACCTATCTGTTGGTTAGTGCCCATCCAACGGATGAATTACGCGTGGGGTTCGACATTACATTTAAGGATTACTATGAAATTGAATACGCACTGACTCCGGGTCTCTTCATTAAATGGGGGAAGATATTTCCGCCGTTTGGTGATTTTAAATACCATGCCATATATGGAGGCAAGGTTCCAAACCAAAGCAACGACCTGTTTCCCAATTGGTTTACTGATAATGGAATTGCCTTGGAACACCGACTATTTGATACAAGATACATGGCACTCAATTATGGATTTTTTATTAGCAATGGATTTCAAAGTGACGCACAGGGCAATCTGAATATCAATGCGATTGGATATAATTCTGATAACAACGCCCAAAAAGCGTTTGGGGGCCGGGTCAAGGCAGAGCTTTTTGGAGGCTATACTGCCACTGCTTCAGGGATGATGGATCGCTGGTCCAATGATGGAAGTGCAACCTTGAGAATGCTGGCTGCTGAAATTGCATCCACCCGCGGTTTAATGAAGGCACCATTACTGAGGAACATGAACCTAAAGATCGGTTTCCTTGATCATCAAATCGTTAATGAAAAAGCAACAGATGAGGTATACCGGGAATACAATGCCTGGGGTAGTCATTTGGAAATATCCTACAGATTTGGCTCTACATTCAAAGCTGCCTATCGAACCGGAGAAATTGATCCCCATGAAGACATTGAAGATGAAACCGATCAAAAAAACCAGAGCATCATACTTATCTATTCGGTAAACGAATATTTGGAGTTCTGGACGATGTATCAGCAAAACCAGGAGAAATATGTAGATGAAATTCAAAACGACTATTTGATGTTGAAAGCTTTGGTTCAGTTTTAACTGAAACCTCGGATTTGCTTGGTCTGCCTGGAATTAAACAACTATTAAGATTGATGATGTCAACCTGTCACATAAGCGCCAGGGGCCAAGGTAAAAGCTATAAACTATAAACATGGTTTTGGTTTTCCCGATAACCGAACTTGGCAATTAGTTGTAACCAAATGGTTTTGATATAAAGGTCGACTTGTTTTTTCCAAAAAATGTGGAACTCTCGGGGCTCAGTTCTTTAAAAAACAAACAAATTGCCCTGAATGAATAAGCCAAAGAGTTGAAGAATATAACTAAAAGATGAAACTGATTATCCCTA
This sequence comes from SAR324 cluster bacterium, assembly GCA_028280735.1. Classification (GTDB taxonomy): domain Bacteria; phylum SAR324; class SAR324; order XYD2-FULL-50-16; family XYD2-FULL-50-16; genus JAHJTV01. Next base: position 2,166 of record JANQLH010000074.1, read on the forward strand.
AAACACCAAAAATCTCGAAATTTTTGATTGTATCGTTATTGTTGGCAAGCGCTTTACTCAGTTTGGAGTCGGTTACGCTCTTTGCTGAAACTGTGTCTGATAAAAATTCTGAACCAGTCCTAACCGGTGAAAAGATCGCAAACGTTGAAATCGTAGGGAAAGCTCAGTTTGATGCTAGTCCGGCAGTTTCCGGAGAATTAAAGAGCCAGGATGAAAGCGAGGCGGATTTTGGCGAAGAGGATCAAATAGCCGATTTTGGGGATTCCAATTCATTAACAGAACATGAAGCTGTTTTTGATGATCCGGATACCGGTTCAGAACAGCTCGCAGATTTTGAAGAGAGTGAAGCTTCCTTTGAAGAAACGGCAGATTTTGGTGAGGTCGGGTTCGGTAAGCTAACAAGCAATTACGATGTGCTGAAACAAGATGAAAATAGAGGAAACATCTTATTTACCGACAAATACATACCTCCCAGGCATTTTCCGGAACGACACCATCGTACCGTTGAAAAGAACCACTATTTGAGAATCATACCAATCGGCTTGATTTTGATGTTTATAATTCCTGTTTTTAAATCCGGGTGTAAACGTCACTAATCCTATTTGCATCAATCTCTCATTACAAACTGGTGAAGAGTTAAGCCATGATAAACTTAATGAAACAAAATAAAACACTCCTTATCAGCCTCGTTTTTATTGTTTTTCTGATTGTTACATTCAGACTCAAAGCTACCGGGAAAAAGGACGTGACGGTGATCAACGGTCTGGCATTCGGAACCGCTTATACGCTGAAAATCTACCGGAAACCGGGGAATTTGGATGATGAGGGAATAAAGAAGACAGTTGACCGGATATTGAATGAAATTGATCGCACTATGTCTGTGATGATCGAAGAATCGGAAGTTTCCCGGTTTAACCGTTTTGATAGCTCTGAAGGATTCCAGGTGTCGGAAAATACAGCGCGGGTTGTAGATGAGGCCATTAAAATCAGTAAGCTAACGGCTGGGGCATTTGATGTCACAATAGCTCCTTTGGTTGCAAAATGGGGATTCAGTAAGGATAAACCAGTTGATTCAATCCCCGAATCCCAAAAAATCTCAGATCTACTGGTCCACACGGGATATGAAAAACTGTTTGTAAACCGATTCCCCCCGGAAATCCGTAAATCCGATCCTGACCTCCAAATCAATTTGTCGGGTATCGCAAAAGGATATGCTGTAGACAGGATTTCTGAATGGTTGGTTCAATCCGGTGCTGTTAACCACCTGGTGGAAGTGGGTGGCGAAATAAAGACTTCCGGTTCAAAGCCTGACGACTCACCATGGATGGTGGCTGTTGAAAGGCCGGAGACCGGTCAGCGCTCTATTCATCGAATTATACCACTGCCCGAAGCTGCCATTGCTACTTCAGGGGATTACCGAGTTTTCTTCGAGTACCAGGGAAAACGGTATTCTCATACTATTGATCCAGTCACGGGATGGCCTGTGTCCCACGATTTGGTGTCTGTTAGTGTCATTACTCGCTCTTGTATGAGATCAGACGCCCTGGCAACTGCGGTCATGGTTCTCGGTCCGGATAAAGGATATCAATTTGTGGAAAACCATAATATCGCTGCACTGCTCATCATCAAAAAAGGTGATCAGTTCATTGAAAGGCTTTCTCCAGCTTTACATCAAATGACGAATCAGAATCGTATTGCAAAGCTACAGATTTGATTTCTAGAAAATGTTCTAAAAGCCCAACTTGGTAGTCCGTCTTTGGTTTAATAAAAAAACCAATGGCTTTCAGGGATTTTTCATTGTTTTGATGGTAGACGGACCCTGTCATCCTGAATCCATTTTCAGGAGTCGTGCATTCGTTTTGATCCGTCTGTTTTACATCAAGCAGTACTTTTTTAGTGGCCGGGAGCTGCGGCCAAGCTTGGATTCAAAAATTCATTACTTCCAGAAGATAACTCTTCTATTCTTTGCGACAAAGTATGATAGCGCCGCGATTGATGCTTAAAAAAAGCCATAAGCCCTCCCTGTAAGAGGCCAAAGCCTTTAATTTAAAGAATTCTTTTTAGTTATAACTTTCAAAGATCCAGGACATTTTTAGTGGTTTATTGGTTGAGGTACCTGCATATGAAAATAAAAAATTCGTATATAAGATAAAAAAAGTTAGTAAATAAAAATAAAGTTCAGGTTAATTAAGACTTCATACAAATGAGGATAAAAAATGAAAACAGTATCTTGGTTATCTCGGTTGAAGGCATATGTCTTGTTGACAATCATGGCATGCCTGATGTTTCCTGCGCCTTTGATGGCCTTGCGATATTTATCTGTCAAGGATGCAGTGATCTCGTCCTTGGGACCCGGGAAAAAGATATACCAAAAGTTTGTAACGATTTCCGCGTCTGATGAAATCTGGATGAAAAAAGAGTTGAACTGGTCTCCGCCAAAACGAAAATACAAAGTGTTTTATGTAAAATCAAATGATGGTTCTCCGGAAAAGTATGCCGTTGTACTTGAAGATGTTTTATCGATCTGCGGCGGTTTACACAAATACAGCGTCACCATCGATAAATATGGCGCTGTGGACAATGTAAAGATTCTTGAACTGACCTGTGACCGTTCCTATTGCATCAATGTTCGATCCTTTCTGTCCCAATTTGAAGAGTTTAATATTCATAACCACAAGGAAAAGGGAATGAATTACGATGCCATCTCAGGAGCCACCCTATCTACCGATTTAACAAGGGATATAGTCAGACGCGCACTGGTGCTAATGGCAATCTTGACCAATAAACACTCACCCGCATAGGACTTCTGTGAAGAAAAAAAGAATCGTCAGTCAGTTTATCACATTTATTCTGTTTGGCTCGGGCATTCTCTTCTCTGGAACTACCTATTGGCCGCTGCCGGAAGAGGTTTTTTTCCGACTTGACCCGTTGATAACTATCGTGATCAGTGCGTCGTCGGGAATTTTGATTGCGGGTGTTGTGCTAAGCGGCCTGATGGTAATTCTGACGGTTATCTTTGGACGCTTTTTTTGTAGTTGGATCTGTCCGCTTGGAACCTTGATCGATTTTACTGAATGGATGTTCCAAAAGTCTGCCGGCAAGGTAAAAATGAAATCCATGCCACTTCCCACGGGACCCATTCATATCAAATACGGCATCCTGATTGTAGTGCTGACAGCCTCGGTCTTTTCAATTCAATGGATCTATTTCTTCGATCCTATTTTGATTATGACTCGCTTTCTGGGTATGATTTTAAATCCGATCAAGCAGAGCTTGTTTCCTGCAACTCCCTTCACCGTCACCCAGGGATATCAGTTTATCATTTATGGTTTGCTGATTCTTGGTTTGTCCACCATTGCTTCACGCTGCTGGTGTCGTTATATTTGCCCTCTGGGAGCTTTATTCGGATTATTCGGCCGTTATCCGCTATTTGATTTTAGTCAGGAAAATTGCAAGGACTGTCCGCGTTGCGCCCAAGCTTGTCCTACGAGGGCCATCATCAGTTCCGATATTAAAAACTATAGCCCCCAGGAGTGTATCCGCTGTTTCGATTGCCAGGACTCATGTCAACGCGATGCACGGGTGTTTAAACCTCAGAATCTGTCGACCACACGCAGGCGAAGTTTTGGGATTAAAAGACGGACCTTCTTTTTCTGGCTGACCAGTGGAATGTCGCTTTCAGCGATATTGAAAATGCCCCTGAACAATCAGGCTATAGCCAAAACAGTGATCCGTCCGCCTTTTTCAGCGGATGAAGATCGCTTTCTCGATTTATGTATCCGTTGTCAGGCATGTGTCAATGTATGTCCGACCAATACCTTACAGCCATTGCTGTTGAACACAGGCTTCCACGGGCTCTGGAGTCCGGCGTTGGTCCCTGCTATCGGCGGATGTGAAACAGACTGTAACCGATGTTCGGAGGTTTGTCCTACCCAGGCTATTGGTCGCTTTGACCGGAGCAACAAATACACATTGAAAATGGGTACAGTGCATTTTCTTCAACACCGTTGCATTCCTTATATCCAGGACAAATCCTGCGGGAAATGTATTCCCAAATGCCCGACGGGAGCAATTAGCTACCTGGAGCAGGGAAAGCGGCAATTGCCTGTGGAAATTGACTTTCTTTTATGTGTTGGTTGCGGCATATGTGAAAATGTCTGTACCCGTCAAACCCTTGGAAAATCTGCACTTATCACAAGCAGTCATGGACGTAACCAGACTAGCGGAGTTGATGTGATGCAGCTCCTTAAATCTGAACCTGTAAAAGGCCAATGAACTATAACTACTATTTCAGCTTTATTTTCAAACTGGCATTACCACTATTACTGCTCAGCAGTTTTTATTCAACAAGCTATGCACAAGTTGACCTGGTCGCTGCTGAATCCTTGTATAACAGTAAATGCGCATCGTGTCATTTAGCGTCAGGTTTGGCGGATTTTCCCAGAAGATTCAGTGCTACTTCCGTAGATGACCTCAACCATTGGTATTATTACCCGCTGGAAGCGAGTGCCCACAATGGTGTTTCGGGCTGTGACAGCGATTGTGTAAATGCGACCAATACCTATGTTTGGGTAGATTTATGGAATCATGTGGAATGCACGGATAATGATTCCGATAACTACTTTTCCATCTCCGGTTGCGGTACGGAGCTTGATTGTGATGACAACGATCCATCCATACATCCAAACACCGCCGAGGTCTGCGATGACAATGCTGACAATGATTGTGACGGAGGGACCGATTGTGCTGATCGCGAATGTTCTGAAAATGATGCATTTTGCACCTGCACGGATGTAGACGGAGATTCTTACTACATAGAGACAGATTGCGGGGCGGTTGATTGCGATGATAACGACCCGAGTGTCTATCCGGGGGCGACTGAAATACCGGGTGACAGCATCGATAATAATTGTAACTCGTTGATTGACGAATTACAGGACGCCAGTGCCGATATTGGCGATGACAGCAACAAAGGTTGTTTTATTAATACCTTGCGCTGGAAAAAATCGGCAAATAATTTTTAGCAGATCAAAGTTATTTCAAAACCTCACTATTGAGGAGAACCTTAAAGACTATCCGCATAGTCTTTAACAACGGGATATTTTGATTACTGCTTTGTTTTTTAAAATTCATTAAAAGGAGGCAAAGATGAAAAAAATGTTGGGAGTTTTGGTATCGATGATAATGATATCAATGTTTATCACCGGTGGTTGTGCCCCTGGTGGAGGGAGTTCCGGTGGAGGAGGTCCCGATGGCGATAGTGGTCCGTCATGCAAAGTTAACACCTCAAACACTGCAGGAACCATGAGCTATGCTGACTGGATAAGTCAACCAATTAGTTGGCCGGCCTGGGCCGGAGCGGAAAATCCTAACTCGCCTTTTTTAGCAGGAAATCCCACTCCGACTGACACAGACCTGCTCAATGCTTTCTTAGTCATGTACAGCCCTGCAGGAAAAAGTACAGAAGATCTTTGCACATCTGTCAAGCAAATTCGTTGGTTGGTTGAGAGTTACCCGGATTCTTCATTGATCAACATTGCGAAATTGATGAATGCCGGTCTTCTGGAACACCTGCGAGAAGATCATACTGCCTATAAGCTGATTGAAGAAGTAGAAGCAACAGGGGAAACAGAGGTGACAGTTCCCGATCGTGGCACTCTTCACTACAACGAAACAACAGATCCGATTCTGACGTCGGTTTTTTCCCGCCAGGGATTCATACCTGAAATGGAAGGCAAAATCACAGATATCGACACATTTACAGCCGGAGATCCCTCTCATGATGTTGGAGATTATCTGCCCCAGATTTCAAAGGCTTATTTTGTAACCGAGGATCTCCCATCGCTCACCAGCCGTTTGGGTATTCTGGGAACTGATGCTGAGTTTTCACATCCGGAGAAAATGGCTTCGTCGGCTGTTGGAGCAGCGTCTTTCTATTTTAGATTGGGAGATTATGCCAAGGTCATAGAAGAAACCGAGTGGATGATCACCGCAGGATATAACTCGGGGACATATATCGAAAATTTTGGCAATGATTATCGCGTTGACCAATGGAATTCTTCGTTTACACAGGTTTTAGCATGGCGTACAATGGCTTCAGACGCAACGGCTAATCCAATCAACAGACCTGGTTTTACCGGTTTAAATGACGGAACCTGGAGTTTTACTGAGCAGGGTTTCCGTGGTCCAATTGATATTGATGTCACTGTAACTGACGGAAAGTTGAGTTCAGTGGATGTTTCTGGTGATGCGGAAGATAGGGTTTATACAGCACTGGATCTGATACCTGCCCTTTGGACTGATAGACAGAGCCTGATTATAGATGGTATCACCGGTGCAACCGTAACCGCTGCTGCCATTGAATTAGGTATCATGAAGGGATTAATCGAAGCTGCCAAATAGAATTATTCTTTTCACTGGTTTTATCAACTGGCCTATCAATCTGAAACCTCGCGGATTCCAAAGCTGGAATCCGGGAGGGACACTTCTCAAGGCGATTCTGCCATGAACGACAATCTCGGTATTTCGAAGAGATTTTTCCGCGGCAAGGCTCTCAAATTTCTTAGCTATCGAATTCCTTTTAGCAGACCGATGCTGGCAGGTCTGATTTCCTTTCAAATTATCGCCACTCTGCATGTCTACATGGATACCAGATCTTTGCGCATCAAAGCACTGTCTGTCCAAAATGCCGGGTATATAACAACGCCTTCCGGCGTTGTCCTTGATCAGTTATTAAGCATAGTGAACGCTTTCAAAGGGGCGTTGTTACTAATGCTTAGTACAGGAGTTGGATTGGGATTCCTGAGTATTTTATGTTATTGGGTGTGGTATAGATTTTTTAGACTGAAGCTTTGGTTTCGGTTTATCCCACTTGCATTATGGATTGGATTTAACATCGGGGCCTATCTGTTGGGCAGTTCTTTGGCAGCGCTGATTTACTTTCTGGCTATCCCCATTGTTGTTTGGGGAGTGTGTTGCCTTGAACCTAAAGGTTTATTAAAAAACTGCGCTTCTTCAGTATGGCGATTTCATCTTCCTTTGTTATTAATAATGACTTTTGTCGTTACCTTACAGCTAAACAATGGAGCGTTCCTGCAAATACGTGACAGATTTTTGCTTTCCAATCCTCCGGGAAGAGCTATCAGCAATTTCTATTATAGATACTGTCTTTACTCAGCAGAAGTCCTTAAACCGGACTCGTTAAAAACAATCAAAAGTTTCCGGTTTTCGAATGATCCGCCGGATTCCATCAAGCAAAGACTAACCAATATCCTGTCTGTGTATGATTATTATTATCTTGATTCGGATGTGACACATGATCTTCAGCTCTCTGTTGAGAGCGATTCACTGGAATTTTTTAAACAGGATCAACTGATCTTTGCCGTTTCTCTGGAGCAGTTTATTCAGGACCCCGATCCATGGTTGGCAGAGTATTCCGAAAAAACTGACGAAAACTGGTTGTTGAGGGAATCAGCATACTTATTTTTGATTACAAGCACACCACTGCTTTTATACTTGGTCCTGTTCCAAGTGATTCGCCTCATGTTTTCTCTGCTGTCGGGCGATCAATTGCCGGGATACTTAACAAAAACGGTTTTCACCATCTCAATTATTTTGATTTTTTGGCATTTTTACAGCGATGACCGATCCGATTTCAGGGCGAATCAGTTAGTGACCCGACTTCAATCCAAACACAGTGCAGAGCGAATTCAAGCTCTTAAAACGATCATCAGATATAAGCTTAATCTTGATGACTACCGAAATGGAAGGTTAAGGCTTTCAGCGGAGAATTTAGCAGAACAATACTGGCTTGTGAAAGCAAGCCACTTTAGTAAGAAGAGAAAAACCAAGCATCACCTGGTTGATTTGTTGAAACACAAAGAACCAATAATCATTTGCCAGGCACTATCAGCACTGGGTAAACGACCGGAAAAATCGGTAACATTTTATATTAATAAGGTACTCCAAACCACTGATCACTGGTATGTGCAATGGTATGCCTACCAGGCCTTGAAGAAAAGAGTATTATGATCATCCTAGACAGGTAAAAATAAAAAGGTTTCCGATGATGTGAACCATGATGGGCACAAGCAAATTCCTTTCAAATAAATAGAGCAATGGGAACAAAACAGCTCCCACTATCTGCAATATGCCGAAGGGTTGAATGAGAGCGTGGGCTCCTGCAAAAAGCGCCACATTGGATAATAATCCTGTTACCACGCCCCAGCGAAGGAAATAATTCAGCAGAATCCCCCGAAACAGCAGTTCTTCCGCCAGGGGCCCCAAAACAATCGCCGTGATCAGAAATAGCGTATTCCCACTTAACC
>JANQLH010000206.1 GCA_028280735.1 SAR324 cluster bacterium
TAACCCCCAGACCTCCCTTAGAGACCCCACTATTTAAGGGTTTTACATCAGTCGCATCAGGTTTTAATTCCTCCAAACCCCCATAGCTAACCCCCAGACCTCCCTCGAATGCTTTGTCAATAAAGGGTTTTGTGTCTTCGTGATCCAAATTGGATAGGAAATAAATGGTCCCCCTACCACTACCTTTTTGATATATCAAATTTTTCTCGACCAAGTTAGCAAACATTGTAGTAAGATCACGAGGGTGAATATCGACAATCTCCATCATTCGCCTGTGATCCACTGCCTGCTCAATGTAAGCTGTTACAAGTATCAGACGTTCCTTATCGTTCAGGGTATCGAACGTTTGACGACCAAACAGGGATTTTAAGGCATCGAGAACCTCTTCCGGAACCAGACTAAGCATATGGAGCTCCAGCAGGGTATGGTCTGAAGGTTCAATTTTTTCCCTCAAAATCGGTTCCCGCCAATGCTGACTTTTCCAGCCCTGAAATATCTTGGGAAGCCCGGAACCGGCACTTTCACCCAAACCGATATGGCGAAACATTTCCTGCAAAGATCGATTTCTACAATCGCTATCACCGCCCGTTACAGCCAGTTCCAATGGCACCCTCATCAATCCGGGATTTCGAAAACCAAACATATCCGGTCTTTTGACAATCAGAATAGATGATCGATTTGTGTAATCCGCGTGTATTAAAGCATTGATCAGCGCTTCACGTAAGGCTTTGTGAACGAGGGTGTCATCTATTCTTTGAATTCCCTCCAGGTGAAATGGGACTTTTAAGTCTGCAGTCAACTTTCTGATGATCTTTGTGTAGAAGTCGAATACATTCCCGGACCAGGCACCATCCAGGGTTACCCTGTCTATCCAGCGAAGCTCGGTTTTGGGCTCAGGACGCTCCTGGTAATCAAGCATATAGTTTGGAAAAGCTTCTTTAATTGGACGCAATTTTCCAAACATTAAAAGGCCCGCTCTGGTCAAACCACTATGCCCGACTTCACGATCCTTTCCCCAAGCGCCGATATTATAAAGGAATTGCTGGGCATCATTTTGATTCCAGGGATGATCGGGATGTAAGGATATGTATCGTTGTCGGTATGCATTAAAACTATCTAAATCAAGATCATCAATTCCATATCCTTTAAGTATTTCCGTATCCCGGCTTTCTTCTACCTGCTCTGCCAGCATACGACGAACAGATTCCTCCTTTTGCAAAATATCACAGCTATTAAAGCGTTTGTAAGTGCCGGTTAACGGGTTGCCCTTGATAAAAACCGGTTTCTGTTTACGGGGAGCCTGTGGTATCCTGATATGAATGATTGTTTTACCTTCAATGACTATTTCGTTTACCCAACGTTTGCGAAGTATATTACCACTGACCTTTTGCGAGTTATTGAGACCCGTCCACAAATCATCCAATATTTTTTGTGGATTTTCTATCCCTTCCAATTTGAAAGACTTGTTCTTTTGCTCTTTTAGCCCCAAAATCACGTCACCACCAAAGGTATTGGCAAAAGCACTGTAGGTTTCCCAAAAATCCTTGGGTATCGTACCTTTCCCGTCCTTACCTCGGGCCAGTTTGCACTCCACGTCAAAGGATTCTCTTAAGGCCTGGATATCTTCTAAGCTTGAGATTTCTCGCATGTTGACTCCTTTGAACAGAACACTTTATGTATTATAAATTATTTGCATCTTGCCATTCGCGAAATGTGAGATCGAGGTGACCGGAGTACGACCGCTGATGTCATCCGCAAGGATTTCAAAACTTGATTCATCATTCTTGCACAAGAGAGTATTCTCAAAATCGGTGTTGTCTATAAACAGCTTATGCGACGTTGTTTACGTTTATCTCGCCTGAGAGGAGCTTGGGGAGTAAAGTGTCTCTTAGCTCCTCCAATGTCGTGTTGTTATTCATGTTACATTCAATTTTTGGATACAAAGATGCCATAAAATCATCAAAAACCTTTTCCAACACGCCATGAAAAGGATGTTGGAATATCAATATCTTTTTTGGGGCTGTATGTTTAACAGTTGTCCCGGTTGCACTACCAACAATTTCTCCACGGTATCGATGTGACCGAAATAAATAGTATAAGAAATATTTATTTAAAACCCCTTTTTTACTTACAACTTTGCCTAATCGTTGGTTATGTAAAAAAAAACTTCCTTCGACTTTTGGTACCAGTGCTGGAAATCCAAGTGTATCTGCTTGCTTGCTCAAGTCAGTCATTGTAACTAACAGATCATTTTTATTTAGAATATAATCTTCAGGAACCGGACCTTTGTAGTATTTAATTTTGTCAAACTTGATTCCACCACCAATTTTAAAATTACCAGGTGTTAGCAAGATATTTTGAGTAGCTTCTTCAACAAAAAATTCACCCTTAAAGGCAAACCCATGTTTTACATCGATATATTTGCTTAAGGGGCAAACATTCCATCCTTCTGGGATATCGCCTAACTCAGACTTAACAAAAGAATCAGGGAAAAGGGCGGCGGTGGTTTTTAAGTGTTGTTGGGTTTCGGGGGGGAGTTGGGCTAGTTGTTCTTCTGTTTTGCCGCTGATGGCGCACATGGCTGCGCGTTCGATCTGGTCGGGGGTGGCACCTGCCTGTTTAGCGGCGATTTTGGCTTTCACCGGATCGAAATCCACAAACCAGCTTTTAAATATCGCCTGGGCAATCTGTTCAAGGGTTTGGTTGATTTGATTATTGATATCGATTTTTTCGTCATATCGCTTGATTACCCCTGCTATCGATTTTTGTGTGGTTAATGGAGGATAAGGAAATTCTAACGATTTTAGAATTCCAAGGTTAATATGTGGAACCCCTCCAATAATTGCTCGATTTGTAATTTCTTTTTTTGCAACATTACTTCTAAAGAATAAGTAAACAAAATATGGATCTACCTTTTTGCTATCAACCTTTAACTTCATTTGACTCTGGGAAACTATATATTTGTCATATTTCGAGTCGTTTGGAATAATTGCAACCTGCCCTAATGTCCCTCTTTGAGTAAAGACGATATCTCCAGGATATGCCAAATTTCTGTGCAGTTCTTTGGCTTTTTTTTCACTAACAAAGACAAAATCTGAATCTTTGAATTTATCATTTTCCAGATTTACCCCTCTAATGACGGGGATTCCTTCATAATCCACATAATGTTTCCGAGACAAAGACGAGCCGAAAGGTCCACCAACACAACTATATTGACTATCGGATTTTATCTCATCAACAGTAACTATTGGCCAATTAGCATTCATATCCCAACCCTGCCAAATTCTTTTTGATTTCTGCTTCCAGCTTCTGACTTTCTTCAAATTGGGATTTAAGTTGCCCTGTCAACCGTGCCATTTTCTCGGCAAAAGGTTCTCCATCATCCTTTTCTGCAGCCGCTCCCACATAGCGTCCGGGTGTGAGTATAAAATCATGTTTTTTCAAATCCTCTAAGGTGGCTGATTTACAGAAACCGGCTTCATCCTCATAACCTTCTCCTGTTTGCCAGTTGTGGAAGCAGTCGGTGACTTTGTTCAAGTCTTCTGTCGTGAAATCCCGCAGCACGCGATCCTTCATATAGCCCAGGTTGCGGGCATCGATAAAGAGAAACTCCCCGCTACGATCCCTCAGCTTTCTGCCGGTGGCGTTGGTTCGGGCTTTTTTATTTTTGGTCAGAAACCAGATGCAAGCCGGTATCTGGGTGTTGGTAAAAAGTTGACCGGGCAGTGCGACCATACATTCCACCAGATCGTTTTCCACCAGGGCCTGTCGAATCACCCCTTCATTGTTGGTATTGGAACTCATGGAACCATTGGCCAGCAACAATCCCAGGCTGCCGTTGGGAGCAAGATGGTAGAGCATGTGTTGCAACCAGGCGAAGTTGGCATTACCGGAAGGCGGTCTTCCGTATTGCCAGCGGGGGTCATTATCATCCACCCCAATATCCCATTCCTTCATGTTAAAGGGTGGATTAGCCATCACAAAATCGGCCCGCAGGTCTTTATGTTGATCGTTGGTAAAGCTGTTGGCCGGTTCCTTGCCAAAATTAAAGTCGATACCACGGATCACCATGTTCATAGCCGCCAATTGCCAGGTGGTGTGGTTGTATTCCTGTCCGTAAATGGAGAGTTCTCCGATTCGTCCCTGGTGTTGCGCGATAAAATGCTCGGATTGCACAAAAAATCCCCCGGAGCCCATGGCCGGATCGTAAACGCGTCCCTTGAAGGGTTCAAGCATCAACACAATCAGGCTGACAATGGACTTGGGCGTATAAAACTGTCCTCCCTTTTTTCCTTCCGCCAAGGCAAACTGTCCAAGAAAGTATTCGTAGACATGGCCAAGAATATCTTTACTGCTTAGACCATCGTGTTTAAAAGGGATGGTGGCGATCTGATCGATCAATTCCCCCAGTTTGGCCTGATCGATCTGTAGCTGTGTGTATTGTTTGTTGAGCACTCCTTTGAGTTTGGGATTGTCTCGCTCGATGGCATCCAAGGCGTTATCGATTAGTTGTCCCACTGATACGATTTTTTTACTTCTTCTTTTTTCAGACTCGTTCTGCGGCGCAATATCAAGGATCTTTCCCTCCTTGCTGATCCAAATGGTATTTCCGGAAATCACAGCCTTATTCTGATTTTGCAGGATTTCCCAACGGGATTGTTGCGGTACCCAGAAGACGTTTACTTCCGCATAGTAGTCGCGTTCTTCCAGTTCTGCTTCAATTTCTGACTGATAGTCTTCACTTTCAGCTCCCCCTTCGTAATCCTCCGGGTCCAGAAAGTAGTCATGTTCAGGATCCTGTAGCAGCCCAACCAACTCTTCTCGGCGCATACCAAAGGAGTCACTGACATATTTCAGGAAGATCAATCCCAGCACCGCATGTTTATACTGGGCTGCGTCCAGGGTTGATCTGAGTTTATCCGCACTGGTCCAGAGTTTTTTTTCCAACTCCTTTAAAAATTGTTGTTCTTCTTCTCTTGTCATTTCCTGTGAGCCTAATAAATATTTATCGTATCTATTCAGTACTTGATTACAATGTCTTGGTACCTCTGAACTTGCAATGCATTTGTAGGATGGGCAAACCGGATTATTGGCAACCCTGTTGATGGGCAAGTGGAATTATTCCGACTCGGCTTACCGGAACACTCTCTTTGCCCATGCTGACTTTAATGATAATGTAACGTTTGCCCATCCTACACCTAGATTCAAATTTAGCGAAATAGTTACCATTTACCTATTGTCTAATTGTAGTTTGATCACTTCAGGCATCCTGCATTGTATCCCAAAAATCACTATCCATCTTTTTGATTTCTATAGTTTGTTCAACCTGCATACCCAGACCGTAATCGTAAATATACTGAGCTATTTGAATTCCGTCGATGAGAACCTACGTGGTGGTGCTAAGACTCTTTACGTATTAAATTGGTCTTTTTGTATATGAAGATGTCTTAGTTAAAACCCCATATTTTGGGACTGGCGTGGTTTTCTATTTTTTCTGGTTTGATTTCACCTTAATAAACTTTAAATTTTAACCATATGATATTTAGCTGAAGTGGCATTAAAAAACAAGCGGCGGCCCATCTCCAAGTTCTACAAACGTTTAAATTAGGCCTATTAGAATGCAAATTAACTGGTAGGATAGGGCTATAAATCCGACAATAGGCAAATCCCTTGGTGACTTCGCAGAGCTACCCTACCGTTTGTTATCTGAATTAATCAGAGTTTTTCTTTAAGTAAAGGTTCAAAATGATCGACAGTGTCGAGCATATTTTTCGAAAGGATTATTAATTCAGCAGGTATTTTAGTAATAGTGTCGTCCCTATGGGACTCAATAGATCTTTGGTGTTGAATTACCAGCGGTTTGCACCGCTGGCTACTACTTTGTCATCCCTTCGGGATTTTTTCTGTTGAGGTTGAAGTCGGTTTTAGATTTTGAACTGGGAAGAATCGTAGATACCATGGGTGAAATCAGGTGACACCATACCTATTTTGATGATTCTTCAAATGGTAGGTTGTCGACTGATTTCCCAATCCGGCGACGTCAATACACGTTTCGAAATCGACCTTGTGAAGTCGCAACCAAATGTCAACATTTCAACTACGTCCCCTATTACTGCTATTTTGTATTAAGGATTCTCCAAACTATCCGGATTCATCAGTGTTTTCTTCTCCTCCGATGTCAACCGTCGTTCAACCTTTTTAACATCCTCGGCAGGTAAAAGGTTCTCAGGACGAATGCCCCGATTGAGTAGCGTGTTGCGTACGGCTTGATTGTTGGTGACATGTTCGCTGGATATCTGTGGTTCCGTATTCATCTCTTGCTTACGGGCATTGTGAATGGTGATTTCTGTTGCAAAATCCTTGGCCTTTAAAATGATGGTCGGGGCAAAGTCAGCCAAGGGTCTGTTTGCCGGTACTTGCCATCGTGCTTTTCATCGCTTTGTTGTTTCTTCCAAATAATGCTTGGTCACCTTTGCTACGGATAAGGGCAAAATTTTGATTACCTCCGGTTTGTTCAAAAATGACACTTGAAAGCTCTTTTTCGGTATCAGATAGTTTCTTACGAGCTAAAACTCGTTCTGCTTCAAGTAGCCGTTGTTCTATGAGTTCCGCCTTCCTAGTCTGCAACGCAAAATAGGTTTGGGCAAAGGCTATTTCCTGCTTTGAAGAGTCTCCGTTTTGGGCAATTAAGTAACAGGCATAACGAGTCAACATGATATCACTAATTTCTCGTTGGCTGCCGGAACCCAATTCAACCATTTTCCCGACGTCGGCAAAATGGTCCGGGATAAAGTGATCGGACAGTTCACAGGCAGTTTTAGCCTTTGAGATCACATTCAAAAAGTTATCCCATTTTGTATATCCCAATAGATGTTGTAAATCACGCTCCAGCCAATATTCAACATTGTTTTCGGTTACTTGTGCATGCCCCTCAAAGGATTCTGTCAGTATGTAGATTACATCATTTTTCATACTCTAAAATCTCCTGTATTACTCCTGAACTGCCAATTCCAGATTTTCCCTGCCCTGAGCTATTTTCATATATTGAGATGTTTAATCTTCCATCAAGGATAAGGTGAAAAAACAATCTGTCTATCATTCAAATATGCACCTCAACGATATCTTTGTCGTTGAGGTGGTGGTCGCGTTGGACCATTTGGCCGTCGTAGACGTTGGTGCCCCAGATGCGGGCGTTTTTCATGTTTTGGGCGAAGTCTTTGTGTACTTTGGCTGCGAATTCCTCGACTGTATCACCTTTTTTTAGCACAAACGGGGCGGTCATATCAGCTGGTTTGCCCGGGGTTTTGGCATAGACTCGGATGATGTTCAGTCTGTCAAACACCACCGCTTTAAGTTGGTCCAAATTACGATTAAACTCCGATGACACGGGTAGATATGGCCAGTTGTCCTCCAGCAGTTCGTCAAAAATCTCTACATTTTCATCAAATTCGCTGGAATCGTTTTTGTTGGCCAACACGTGAAACGGGATGAATGTCATGCGGGGTTGTTCCGGATAGAGATGCTTCAAGCGAACAGGAGCTATGCGATTTTCTGCCAGCATGGCTGCCGATTCCTCCAGTTGCTGAAAAGGATCGCTTTGGATGTCCACTACCAGAAGCACCAAATCGGTCCTGCGAGTCAAATCGAACAAACCTTTATCCACATAATCCGGATTTAAAGGTGGTGTATCTATCAATTGGATTTGAATATCTTCCACAGGCATCATGCCCGGCAGGGGTTGCCAGGTGGTGTGCGGAGATGCAGAGATTTCCGGTGTTGCATTGGTCATGTTAGCGACCAGGGATGATTTCCCCACATTGGGAGGTCCCAAAACTATTACCTGCCCTGCTCCTTCCTTACCGATATTATATACAGACTCCTTTCTGGCCGCCCCTTTTTTCGATTGGGGAGAGGTTTTTAACTTCGATATTTTTTTACGCAGTTCCGCCCTGAGCTT